>MVZH01000144.1 GCA_002068325.1 Lentisphaerae bacterium ADurb.BinA184
GGCACCGACTGGTGGGAGAACCGCCCCGAGCTGGCCGCCGCCTACGCCATGCTGACCCTCGAACTCGCCCTGCGCTCGCCGGGCGGCTGACCCGTCGCAGGGCCATCACAACCCGGCCGCCGGTCGCGACGGGTTGCCGCCGGGCATCCGGCGCGCGGCCTGGGCCAGACCCTCCCGGCGCTCGTGTCACGCCCCCCCCGGTTTCCGCGTGCGTGGCACGGCGGCAGGCCGGCGGTATATTTCCCGGTTTTTTTTGTGCGGTGGCGTGTGGCGACGCACAGACACGGGGTGAGTGAGCATGATCAAGCGCAAGTCACTGGACCGCTGGACCGTGCAGGAGTCCGCGGAACTGTACGGCATCCGCGAGTGGGGCGCCGGCTACTTTGACATCGCCAAGTCGGGCGAGGTCATCGTGCGTCCGCGCGGGGCGGGCAGCCGGGTTTCGGTGAGCCTGCTCGACTTGGTGGCCGGCATCCGGGACCGCGGCATGGGCATGCCGGTCCTGCTGCGTTTCAGCGACATCCTGGACTCGCGGGTGGCGGCCATCAACGAGCAGTTCGCCGAGGCCATCGCGGAGGCCGGCTACCAGGGGCGTTACCAGGGGGTCTACCCGATCAAGGTCAACCAGCAGCAGCAGGTGATCGAGGAGATTGCCACCTTCGGGCGGCGCTACCATCACGGGCTGGAGGCCGGCAGCAAGGCCGAGCTGATCGCCGCCCTCGCCTACATGAACGACCCCGAGGCCCTGATCATCTGCAACGGCTACAAGGACGCCGAGTTCCTCGACCTCGCGCTGAGCGGGCTGAAGATGGGCATCCAGACCATGATCGTGCTCGAGATGCCCGGCGAGCTTGAGCTGCTGCTCGAGCGGGCCGCGGCGATGAACGTGCGCCCCCGCATCGGCATCCGCGTCAAGCTGTCGTCGAAGGCCGGCGGGCACTGGACGGAATCGGGCGGCGACCGCAGCGTCTTCGGGCTGAACACGGCGCAGATCATCGAGGTGGTCGACACCCTGCGCCAGCACGGGATGCTGGACTGCCTGCAGCTGGTCCACTACCACCTGGGTTCGCAGATCCCGAACATCCGCAGCATCCGCACCGCGGTGGCCGAGGCCTGCCGCTACTACGTGAGCCTGGTGAAGGAAGGCGCCCGCATGGGCTATCTGGACATCGGCGGCGGGCTGGCCGTGGACTACGACGGCTCGCACACCAACTTCGAGAGCAGCAGCAACTACGCCCTCAGGGAGTACTGCTCGGACGTCATCGAGGTGGTCATGGACACCCTGGGCGGCTCGGGCATTCCTCACCCCGTGCTGGTCAGCGAGTCCGGCCGCGCCACCGTCGCCTACTACTCGGTGCTGCTGTTCAACATCCTCGATGTGGGGCGGTTCGGCACGCACGGGGCGCCGGACAAGCCGGGCGAGAACCTGCCGGAGCTCGTGCGGTCGCTGATCGAAGTCCACCAGTCATTCTCCTCGAAGAACTTCCAGGAGTGTTTCCACGACGCGGTGTACTACCGTGACGAGGTGCGCACCGGCTTCATGCGCGGCGAGATCACCTTGCGTGAGCGCGCGCTCGCCGAGCAGATCTTCTGGCAGATCCTCAGCCGCATGGCCCGCGAGAGCAAGGGCCGCAAGTATGTCCCCGACGAGCTGCAGGGCCTGGAGGCCAGCCTGTGCGACATCTACTACGGCAACTTCAGCGTCTTCCAGTCGCTGCCCGACGCCTGGGCGATCGACCAGCTGTTCCCGATCATGCCCATCCACCGGCTCAACGAGATGCCGACCCGCAAGGCCATCCTCTCCGACATCACCTGCGACTGCGACGGCAAGATCGACAAGTTCATTGACCTGCACGACGTCAGGAACTCGCTCGACCTGCACGAGCTGCGCGAGGACGAGGACTACTTCCTGGGCGTCTTCCTGGTCGGCGCCTACCAGGAGACGCTCGGCGACCTGCACAACCTGCTGGGCGACACCAACGTGGTCACCGTGCAGATCAACGACGAGGGCGCGATCGAGTTCCGCCGCGAGCTGGACGGCGACTCGGTGTCGGACGTGCTCAGCTACGTCGAGTACGACGTGAAGGATCTGGTCGAGCGCTACCGGCGCACGGCCGAGCTGGCGGTGCAGGCCCGGCGGATCACGGCGCAGGAGCGCCGGCGGATCGTCGAGGCCTACGAGGCGGGGTTGCGCGGGTACACCTACTTCGAGCGCGAGTGACGGCGGGCCGGCCGGGCGGCGGACGCGGCCAGGCCAGGACAGGAGACGGCAGCCATGGCGCGGGTACTGATCATCGGGGCGGGCGCGGTGGGCGCGGTGGTGACGCACAAGTGCGCGCAGGCCGCCGACGTCTTCGAGCACATCCTCCTGGCCAGCCGCACGCGCGCCAAGTGCGATGCCATCGCCCGCCAGCTCAAGCGCCCGATCCAGACTGCGCAGGTGGACGCCGACAACGTGGCGGAGACCGTGGCCCTGATCCGCGCCTTCCGGCCCGACCTGGTCATGAACATCGCCCTGCCCTACCAGGACCTGCACATCATGGACGCCTGCCTGGAGACCGGCGTCGCGTACCTCGACACCGCCAACTACGAACCCCCCGACACCGCGCGGTTCGAGTACAAGTGGCAGTGGGCCTACCATGAGCGTTTCCGCGCCCGCGGCATCCTGGCCGTGCTGGGCTGCGGCTTCGACCCCGGCCAGACCAACCTCTACACCGCCTACGCCCGCAAACACCACTTCGACCGCATCGACACCCTCGACATCCTCGACTGCAACGGCGGCGACCACGGCTACCCCTTCGCCACCAACTTCAACCCCGAAATCAATATCCGCGAAGTCACCGCCAAGGGCCGCTACTGGGAGGACGGCCGCTGGGTCGAGACCGAGCCGCTGGCGGTCAAGCGCACCTTCGACTTCGCTGAGGTCGGCCCCAAGAACATGTACCTGCTCTACCATGAGGAGCTGGAATCGCTGGCGAGGCATTTCCCCGAGTGCCGGCGGATGCGTTTCTGGATGACGTTCGGCGACAGCTACCTGACCCACCTGCGCGTCCTCCAGAACGTCGGCATGACCCGCATAGACCCGGTCGAGTTCGAGGGCCATAAGATCGTGCCCCTGCAGTTCCTCAAGCGGCTGCTCCCCGACCCCGCCTCGCTCGGCCCCCGCACCAAGGGCAAGACCAACATCGGCTGCATCCTCCAGGGGGTCAAGGACGGACGCCCGCGCTGTTATTACATCTGGAACATCTGCGACCACCAGGCCTGCTACCGCGAGGTGCAGAGCCAGGCGGTCGCCTATACCACCGGCGTGCCCGCCATGCTGGGCGGCAAGCTCATGGTGACCGGCGCGTGGACGGGCGCGGGGGTCTTCAATGTCGAGCAGTTTGACCCCGACCCCTTCATGCGCGAGATCGGGCGCTGGGGCCTGCCCTGGCAGGAGACCTTCCTCGACAGGTACCCGCTGGACTAGCCCTCGCGCCAGGGCTGGATGTCGGCTCGCCGCCGCCGTCACGCCGGTCTGTCATCCGCAACGTCCGCCTCAGAGGGTTCCCGTCCCCATGCGTGAGACGATCGGCCTTCAGTCCGACTGGTGGGTGTCGCCCTCGGCCGGTGACGCCCGCCTGGCCGCCGCCGGCGACGGTTTTTCGGTTGCCGACCTCGAACTGGCGTCCGAGCCCGACAACCATCCGCGGCGCCTGTCGCTGCGCGAGGCCGTCGGCACGTGCGGTTGGCGCGACCTGCCGCGCCAGGGCGAGACCAAGCCCGAGACCCCCAGCGGTTACGCCCACGGCAGCCCGCCGAGCACCCCGCCCAAGCCGCGCCGCGTGCCCACCCAGTGGCTGACCTACGCGCGACGCCTCGCGATCCCCGCCGGCTGGGCCGGACAGCGCGTCTTCCTCAACCTCGACAACGTCCGCTATCACGTGACCGCCTGGATCAACGACCGCCAGGTCGCACACTACCGCGGCGGCCTCGAACCGCACCGCCTCGACATCACCGACGCGGTGACGCCCGGCGGCACCGCGCTGCTGACCCTCACCGTCGGCGACTCCGGGGTCAGCGCCCTGCGGCCCTTCGACACATCCAACTACACGGGCACGCGGCTGCCGACGTGCAAGGAGATTGAGAACAACCTCGTGCACCCGGTGGTCTACGGCGGCGCCGACCGTGCGGTCGGGCAGGTGTCCGTCGAGACGGCGCCGGCGGTGCGCACAGAGTACGTCTTCGCCGACCCCAGGGTGTCCGCGGGGGAGCTGCGCTTCCACGTCTGCCTGGCCAATGACAGCGACCGGCCGCGGCGGGTGCGGGTGTGCAGCGAGGCGCTCGACGGCAGGCCGCTGCTCCACCGGCGGGTGCAGCTGCCCCCGCGGAGCACGCAGACGGTGCAGCGCAACGTCGCCTGGCCGGACGCCATCCGCTGGGACTTGGACAACCCGCACCTCTACACGGTCGTCACGGTGATCGAGGAGGACGGCGCCGTCCTCGACACGCACACCGACAGCTTCGGGTTCCGCGAGTTCACGGTCAACGGGCACAGCTTCTACCTGAACGGCCGCAAGATCCACCTGCACGGGCAGTCCGGGCACACCTCGCCGGACACCGACTGGATGAGCCTGGACGAGAAGATCGCCTACCTGCGGGCATGGAAGGAGCGGGGCCACATCACGCATTTCCGCCTGCACGCCCGGCCGCAGCACCGGGAGTGGGTGGTCGCCGCCGACCGCGTCGGGTTGCTGGTCACCACCGAGACCGCGCTGTGGACGACCGGCTACCACAGCTTCGACTGGGTGGGCAGCGAGGAGGCGTGCGCCGGGAACGTGTGCAACCATTTCCTCGAAGCCCTGGTGCGGCGCGACCGCAACAACCCCTCGGTGGTGATCTGGTCATTGTCCAACGAGATGTCGCCGATCACGCCGTTCGACTTGGAGAACCCCAAGATGGCGGCGCTCACACGGGTGCTGTTGCGCGCCATCGCGGCCGCCCGCGCCGAGGACGGCAGCCGGTTCATCCAGATGTCCTCGGCCATGGATTTTCTCGGCCACCTTGAGCTGTACAACCTCCACTACCCGAAGAACTGGCAGGCCTTCCCCGACTATCCGCACACCGCGTACTGGCTGGACGGGGCGTTCCTGTTCCCCTGGTACGGGCCGCGCCGCGCCGAGCTGCCGTCGTGGTCATGGCGGCAGGACAAGCCGCTGCTCTTCGGCGAGTTCACCTGCGTCTACGGGGCCACTCCCGACAACCAGGCGGCCATCATCGGGGACGTCGCCTTCGAACGCGCCGATTTCGGCACGCCCCTGGTGCACGAGAAGCTGTGGCCGCTGGAGATCAAGGCGTACCGGCGGCGTGACGTGTCGGGCTTCTGCGCCTGGGCCGCCATGTTCCACGAGCCGCGCGACATCGAGGCGCTCTTCGCCCGCGGCGACGTGCGGGCGCACAGCCACGCCCTGCGCCCCCTGGCCGTGCTCGACCACTCGTACCACACCGACTGCTTCGCGGGCGACGAGGTGGCCATCGAGCTGTCCATCCACAACGACACCCGCCAGGACGTGCCCTTGGAGATGACCGCGGAGGCGTGGTGCGAGGGCAGGCTGGTCGGCGGCGACCGCATGCCGCGCGCCGTCTACGGCCCGGCCGAGAACCGCGCGTTCACCAACCGCTTCCGCGCGCCGCAGGTCACCACCCCGTCCACCATCGAGTACCGGGTCAGCCTGCGCAGCGGCGACCGTGAGGTGGACGCCTGGTCACGCCCGTTCCGCGTCTGGCCGCGCGGGGCGGACATGACGCTGCCCGCCGGCACCGCGTTCTACGACCCCGACGGCGCCATCGCCGCCGCCCTGACCCGGCGGGGCGTGAGCGGCGGGCTGGCCTGCCGCACGCCCGCCGAGCTGACCGCGGCACGGGACCTGAAGACGGTCTGGATCAGTTTCGGCCTCGGCCGCGCCACGGGGCGCGACTGGGCCGAGCTGCGCCGTTGGATTGCGGAGTTCGCAAACCGGGGCGGGCTGGTGGTGCTCGACCACGCGCCGGACGGCATCCTCCAGCACCTGCCCTCCCCGCTGAAGAACGGCCGCGGCTACGGCCCCGACGAACGGATGGAGATCACGTACGCGTACAATATCGCGCCGCAACATCCCATCATGGAAGGACTTGCGGACGCGTACTTCTCGCTGTGGGGCGCCGACTACTACGTGGCGCGGCGGACCTGCGAGGTGCCCCAGGAAGGCAATGTCATCCCGCTGCTGGCGGCCGGGACGGACCGTCAGGGCCTGACCAGCAGCCCGCTGCTGGAGATGCGCGTCGGACGGGGCGCCGTGCTGGTCAACACACTCGAGTTGCTGGAGAAGCTCGGCGAGGCGCCGACGCTGGCGCGGCTGGTGGGCGCGGTCTGCGGGTACTGTCCGGAACGCCGGGTGCCGTCGAGTGCCGTCTGTGCGACTGCGGACACTCTGCGCGTGCTCGGCGAGGTCGGCCTGCGCCCCGCGGGCACCGTCGCGGCCCGCGTGGTCGAGACGCCCACGGCCGCCTTGGAGGCCGAGGTGGCCCTGATTGACGGCATGCGCCTGCCCGCGGCCGACTTCATGGCCGTGGGCAAGACACTGGCGCGAGGCGGAACGGTCTGCCTGCATGCACTGTCCATCGAACAGACGCGCGCCCTGCTCGACACCCTCGGCCTGCCCGGGGAGGTGGTGGACGGACAGGCCCAACCCCGCGAATGGGACACGTTCCGCCACACGCACGCGCTGGCCAACGGGATGACGAACAACTACCTGTACTGGATCGTCAACAAGGCCAACGTGGCGCCGTGGACCCTGGCGCCGCTGGACTCCAGACCGGCCACCGCCCTGATCCGCCTGCCCGAGGGAGCGCACGGCGCATGGTCGCTCACCCGGCACGGGGCGGTGACCGTCTACACGGTGGGGGCGGGGACACTGGTGGTCGATAATCTGCGCTGGGAACGGCCGGACTTCGACGAGCCGGAGCGCCCGCGACGGTATGTGGCGCGACTGCTGACCCATCTCGGCATCCCCCTCGGAGGGGCGACCGGATCGCGGGAGGGCACGGACTTCGAGACCGAGGCGGAGCGGCGCGAACGCGGACACTTCTAGCGCGGGCGACGGCGGCTGAGGGCAAATGGCAAATAGCAAATAGCAAATAGAAGAGGGGCAAGGCGGGAGGGGCGGGGCGCGATTGGGTATTGGGGACACTGCCATCCCATAATAGGTGCTCGATAGCTACGCGTGTTCCCCGGCCTCCCGGGCGCAAGGTGGTCGGTTGGCCTCATGACGCATTCTGCATTCCCCCTGTCCGCCGGCCCTGTCCGCCGGCCCTGTCCACGGGCCCCTTCCGCGGGCCCTGTCCACCGGCCCACTGGATCGTGCGGTCACTTCGCCCTCGGGCTCGTGCCTCGTCGCCCCGTTCTTTTCCTTTTCTATTTGCTATTTTCTATTTGCCATAGATTCCCCACGCAGTATACTGCCTCCGGTGCCCTCAACCATCGCCAGGAGCAGCAACGGAGGTGCAGTCATGTCCAAGTACACTCGTTTCGAGGATCTCCCCGTGTGGCAGGCCGCGGCCACTCTCTACGAGAAGACACAGACGCTGCTTGAGACGCCCGGCCTGCGGCTCACCTACGGCTTCCGCAACCAGCTGGATCGTGCGGCGCTCTCGGTGTCCAACAACATCGCCGAGGGATTCGAGCGGGCATCGACGCGGGAGTTGCTCAGTTTTCTCAGCATCGCACGCGGGTCGGCGGGCGAGGTACGTTCGATGATGGCGCTGGCGGCCCGGCGGCCGGCCCTGGCGATGGTGGCGGGACGGCTTGCCGACATCCGTGCCGGCGCCGAGGCGTGTTCGCGACAGATCGCGGCGTGGGCGGCGTCGGTGGAGAACTCGCCCGTGCAGGGTTCGCGGCATCTCACGGCCGCCGGGCGGCAGGATCGTCGGGCGGCGGAGGCGGCGCGCTGGTTCCGGAACCATTTCCTCACGAACATGTCGCCGGATCATCCACTGTACAATACGCGGGAGGCGCGGCTGGCGCGAGGGGAGAATCCTGACGGGCCGGTGGCGGAGGGGGAACAGGGGGAGGGGGAGAACGGCAAATAGCAAATAGCAGATAGCAAATGGAAGAACCACCAGACGGCGGACGGTGCCAATCGGAAAGTGCGGGGCAGGCGGCACCGAGGGGATAGCCCATGGCAGAGGCGGCATGGGGCGCCCCCGTCCCCCGTCCCCCGTCCGCCGTCCCCCGTCCGCCGTCCACCGTCCACCGTCCGCCGTCCACCGTTATCCGTCCGCCATGTGCCATGCGCGGTCTGCTATTTGCTATCTGCGATTTGCTATCTTCTGTTCGCCGCCGACCATCGGCCCCTTGCCCACGCCCCGGCGATCCGGTTGAAAGCAGGCTGTGTGTGTGTACCCTATCAATATGCAAACCGCCATTTCATCCACCGTGCGACCTCGTATCATGCGCTGCCTGGTTCCGCGGCCGTCGCTCTGGCTGGCGGTGTTCCTGTCCCTTGCAGCGGCAGCGTGCGCGGCCGAGCCTGTTGTGCTTGAGGCCGAGAGCATGCCCGCCCAGGGGGCGGAGGTCTTCCGCGATGCCCGCGCGTCGGGCGGCCGTTGCGTCGGCGTGCTCCTCACGGAGGCAATGCAGGAGGTTCTCGCCGCCAAGTCCGACCTTGCCGCCGGAGACTACGAGGCGGAATTCACCCTGGAGGCAGTGCCGGTCGAGATCCTCCACCACCTCGCCGTGCAGGTGGCCGCCGGCAACACGACACGCACCTTCAACCAGATTCACTTTGACGGCAGCCAAGGCTACCAGCCGTTCCGCATCCGGTTCTCGCATCCGGGGGGTGTGGTCATCTTGCGCGTCGCCGCCAAGGGGGGCAGCGGGTTCGACGGCATGCGCAAGGATCTTTCCGAGCAGGAACTCGGGGGCATTGCCGCCCAACCGGAGACTCCCGAGGAGCTCACCGAGTCGGTCGCCCCGGGGCCGGCCGAAGCCAACCCCCAGGAGGATGAGGACGAGGCCCTGGAGCTGCTCGAAGCCGAGCGCGGCGTCGGCACCCTCAGCCCGCTCGACCACCGCCTGCTCTGCGACCGCGTGCGCATCACCTGCCTTCGCCTCGCCCCGGCCATGGTGCGCTCGGTCGAGGTTGACAAGATCCACTACCGCCCTCGCGAGACCGTGAAGGCCACCGTCCGTGTCGGCCCCGGCAACGGCCCCGCCCGCCTGGTCGCCGAGGAGGTGACCGAGATTGACGCCGCCCGCGAAGTCCACGCGGCCGACCTCACGCTTGGCGACAAGGAGCAGACCATCGAGTTCACCTACCCCCTCGACGACCGCGAGTTCGGCCATGAGCTGCGCGCGTCGCTGGTGATGGACGGCAAACCCGCCCATTCCGCCAGCGCCCTGTTCGGCGTCAGCGCCAACGTCTACCGCGTCGGCATCACCGTCCCGGGCGGCGGCCAGGACATGCGCAACTTCTCCGTCGAGCAGGCGGCCGCCGTGGCCCGTGCCGCCAAGGCCTCGTACGGCAACTACTTCGAGCGCTTCGCCTGGGCGCCGTGCGACTACTCGAACCTGGCCCCGGAGACGGAGATCTTCTTCTCGGGCCAGACGCAATACCCCGGCTCCATCAGCGGCTTCAAGAACTTGATCAGCGAAGCCCACAAGGTCGGCGTCAAAGCCATCACCTACGGCAAGTCGTGCGGCGCCGGCATCGAGGGCTGGAAGACTTTCCAGCGCCATCCGGAGTACTTCCAGCACCACCCGGAGGGCGTCGGCGCCGAGGCGATGAGCGTCTTCTACCTCGAACGCATGCTGGCCAACGACTACAACCTGCACGCCCCTCCCAGCGAAGGAGGCTGGCAGCACTGGGCCAGCCTGTGGGTGAACTGGAGCCGGCCCGAGTCGGTCGAGTTCGGGGCCGAGGCCATCGTCAGGAGCGTCGAGATGTTCGGCTGGGACGGCGTGCGCTGGGACGGGCACTTTGTCGGCAAACACAAGCCGTTCATCGAGATCCTCGACCGCAAATGCCCCGGCTTCGTGCACGGCTACAACATCGCCTTCGCCAACCCCGGCGGCGACGTCTTCCTGCCCCCCGCCGGGGACGGCTACGAGGACTTCCACGAGGTCGCCGCCAACCATGGCATGCTGATGGACGAGAGCGTGCGCGACTGGAGCCACTCGAACTTCTCGCCCGGCTTTGTGCGTCCGTTCTACGAGGCCATCTGCCGCGAGGCCGACTACGAGAAGCGCATCGGCGGACTGCCGCTGTTCATCACCTTCGACATGGCGTCGGCCCAGGACCGCACCTGGAACTGCCTCTACGGGCTGGCCGCCGGGCAGCGCTACACCTACCTCACCTCGCCGGCCGACTTCCCCTACGGTTCGCTGGCCAAGTTCCTCACCCGCTACTCGGCCTTTGTCTGGGACGACACCGCCCGGCTGGCCAAGCCCGAGGAGGCGGTGCGCGTCTCCGTGACCGGCGACCGCAAGGACACGCCATGGTGGGATCAGAGCGTCTGGCTGCGTCAGCTCGGCGGCGGCCGCCAGCAGCTGCTGGTCAACCTGTTGAACCCGCCCGGCTACACCCAGTTCTCCAGCCGGGTGCAGAAACCCGCCACGGCCTGGAAGGATGTCGCAGTCGCCGTCCGGTTGCCGGCCGGCGCGACCTTCGTCCGCGCCGCGCACGTCTCCCCCGACTTGGCGGAGGGCCACGCCCTGCTCGACGGCCAGGCCGCCGACGGGGAGGTCGTCGTCGTGGTGCCGCGGTTGCATCTGTGGAGCGTCGTCGTCTTCGAGTGGGAGGGCGGGCCGGCGCCGGCCTATGCGTTGACCCGGCCGGTCGAGCAGGCGGCGGAGATCTTCGCCCGGCGCGCCGAGGAGGAGGCCCGCAAGTCCGCCGAGCAGAAGGCCAAGGCGGGGATCGGCCCCAGCCCGACTCCGGCCCCCGCCCTGCCCTACTACCAGGACTACGCCAACACCGTCAACGCCGACGCCGAAACCGCGCAGAAGATGTCCCGGCCCGAACCGCTGACCGTGACGCGCAACGGCGTGCTCGACGTTCACCACATGCACGGCCCGTTCAACTGGCTGAACCCGATCGAGGGCGCCGCCGCCCTCGCCGGCCACGCCGCCTGCGAGACCAGCTGGGTGGACTTGGTCGGCTTCAAGCTGGGCGCGGGCGGCTGCATGGACGGGTTCCCCGACACCTACGAGAGGCTCTTCGGCTTTGACGTGCTCGTGCTCGACAACGTCCACGCCTTCCATCTCGGCGCCCAGCGCCGGGTCATGATCGCCGACTTCGTGCGCAACGGCGGCGGCCTGCTCGTCTTCGGCGGCTGTTTCACCCTCTCGCAGGGGGCCGACCACAACACC
>MVZH01000145.1 GCA_002068325.1 Lentisphaerae bacterium ADurb.BinA184
TGCGCGGTGTCGGTGGTAGCGATTTGAAACACCGGTCCGAGCGCCGGCCACACATCAGCAAGCGATAGCTATCATTAAAGCCCCGCCCCCGATCCATCTCAATTCGACCGAGCCGTATGAGCCAACCCGCCCTCTCCGCTTTCATCTGGTCCGTCGCGGACCTGCTTCGTGGGGATTACAAGCAATCCGAATACGGCAAGGTCATCCTGCCATTCACGGTGTTGCGGCGGCTCGATCTGTACCGCCTCGCCAGCCCCATGTCGCGTTGCCTGAACTGCAACGGCGCCTTGGCTGCCGTCCCGCGCGAGTCGGTGCGCGGCGAAGTGCCTCCCCGCACCTACGCCTACGCCGCCGACTACATGCGTTGCAGCTCGTGCCGCCAGGTCTACTGGAAGGGGACACACTGGGAGAAGCTCCGCCAGTTTGTCGCCCAGATTCTGGCGGAGGGCCGGTGTCCGCCGGAGGATCCGCGGAGCACGCCCCCTTGCGAGCCGTCGGCGGCTTCCGGCGCGGCTGTCGAGGAGGCGGCCGGCGCCGACAGCCTCCAACCGGGAGGGTTCGCCCCATGCCGGAATCCCTGATGGCCTCGGCCAACGCGGTGCACTGGCTGGTCGAGTCGTGTTCCGACGCCACGCTGCACGAATTCCTGACGGTCAGCGGCCTGCCCGGCGAGGACATTTTCCGCGGGTGCCGCGCCAGTCTCAAGAGCCTTGGCAACAAGGTCGTGCGGGCCCGCATCCAGAGTGCGCTGCAGCGTCAGCCGGAGGCGCTCGCCCGGTTCCTCACGTGCCCAGTGATGCCGTGGGCGGAGTCGGCCGCCGCCTTGGAGATCTTCGACGAAGAGTGGCTGGTGGCCTCGTGGCGCGGCCTGCTCCGCTGGCGTGGCGGGCGCATGATGGCCGCGGCGATGGCGGGAGACGCGCGCGAGGCGGTCCTGGCCCGCGGGTGGCGCCTGCTCAGGCTCCACGGCTTCTGGGAGAAGGATCCGGTTCCCAGGCCGGGGGATCTGGACGTGCAGTTCACCATCGAGTCGTTGCACGCGTTCCTCGGGGATCCGGCCCCGGCGGACAGGGGCGAGAACAGCGCCCGCGCCAAGGAGCAGGCCGAGCGCCTCGCGGCCGGCGAGCGTGAACGCGAGAAGCTGGCCAACAGCGCTGCCCGCCAGCGTGAGAAGGCCGAGGCCCTGGAGCGTCAGACCGAGGCCGAACGCCAGGAGTGGGGGCGGGAGCGGGCCGAGCTGCGTCGCCGCCTGCGGGCCGCCGAGGAGGCGCACGCCAGCCTGACCGCGGGATTCGAGGCCGAGGTTCAGCGGCGCCTCGCCCAGTACCGTCGCCAGACGCTCGGCGTCACCGAGACGGTCGAGGGCATCGCGCGCGACCTTGACGCCTCGCCGACGGACGACCTGCTGCAGGCCGTTGACGCCACTGTGCGCCGGCACCGCGAGTTGAACGAGGCGTTCGGCACGGTCTCGCGGCTGCGCGCCGAACTCAGGGCCTTGCGGCAGGCCCAGGGCGAGCTGGAGGACTGCCTGGGTGAGAGTGTGCGGGTGCTCCCCGAGGCCCGGACCCTCGCCGGCACGGTGCGCAAGCGCGTGGAGCATCTTGAACAGCGCCTGTCCGAGGCGCGCGCCGGGGGCGCCGACGGTGGGGCGGCCGACGACTTCCTCCGCTACATCCGGTCGGCCCCTCCTGACGCCGACGGCCTGGCCCGCCTCGTTGAGCTTGAGAAGACGCTGGCCGGCGGCTGGCTTGAGGGAGTGCTCGGCGCCTCGCTGGCGGGGCGTGTGCGGCAGGCGCTGTGCGAGCGCCGGGATCGTCTGGCCACGCTCGAACACGAGCGCGCCCTGGCCGCCCTCCCTGCCGCTGAGCCGGCCCGCCCGTCCGCGCCACCGCCGGCCGCGGGCGAAGTGTGGGACGTCGCGGCCGGCCTCCGTCGCCTGGGCCAGACCCGGCCCGCCCTCATCATAGACGGCTACAACCTTATCCGTCGGGCGCCCGAACTCGACGAGATGACGGACGGCGACGGCCTGGCCGCCCCGCGCGAGCTGCTGGTGCAGTGGTGCCGGGCAAAGGCCGGGGCCTTCGACCGCATCGAGGTCGTCTTTGACGGGGTGGGCGCCGTCAGCCAGCGCGAGCGGGTGGACAATCTGACCGTCACCTTTGCCCGGCGGGCGGCCGAGTCGCAGAACGCCGACGACTACATCGTGGGGCGGGTCACGGAGTGGCAGGCGGCGGGGCTGGTGGTCTGGGTGGTCACTGAGGACTACGGGCTGCGGCAGCGTGTCGCCACGCTGGCGGCGGGCTTCGTCGGCTCCGCCGACATGGTTCGCCATCTGCGCGGCGGCTGAACGGCGTCCGCCGTGGTCACTCCGGCCAGGCGAAGGCGCCGATGAGGGGGACGAAACGGCAGCCCTCGCCGGGGCGGCGGTCGAAACGGTCGCCGTGGCGGGTCACCCGCTCGACCTGCTGGACGTCGCGGCCGCCGACCGGGATCACCAGGCGTCCGCCGTCGGCGAGCTGTTCGAGCAGTGCCTCCGGGATGCGGGGTGCCGCCGCGGTGACGAGGATGGCGTTGTACGGGGCGTCCTGCGGCCATCCGCGCGTGCCATCGCCTTCGTGGATCCGCACGTTGGCCAGTCCCAGTGCCGCCAGGCGTTCGCGGGCGGTTGCGGCCAGGGCGGGGAGGCGTTCGACCGTGCAGACCTCGCCGGCGAGCAGGGCGAGGATGGCGGCCTGGTAGCCGCTGCCGGTGCCGATTTCCAGGACGCGGTCGTCGGGGCCTGGCGCCAGCCATTCGGTCATGGTCGCCACCATGTAGGGCTGTGAGATTGTCTGCCCCTGGCCGATGGCGAGGGGATGGTCGGCGTAGGCGGCGTCCAGGCTGGTGCGGGGGGCGCAGAAGGCATGTCGCGGCACGGCCCGGAAGGCGGCCAGCACGCGCTCATCGGACACCCCGCGGGCCTCGATTTGGCGGCGCACCATTGCGAGGCGCAGCTCGCGCGCCTGGGGGGAATCGGCGGCCGCGAACTGCGGCGGCGGGCCAGGGGGCTGGCAGTCATCGCCCATGCGGCGGTTCCTTCCCTGCACGGCGCCTAGACCCCTGACTCGGATCATGGATCGCCAAGTGGCCAGGACGCAAAGCCCGTTGACTTGTTGCCGTCGAGAGTGCCTTGGGTGGGGAGTGCATACTCTACAAACCCAGGAAGTCGATGCAAGCTCTGGGCTGTCTGCCGGAACTGACAGGAGGAAGAACTCTCCGCACTGAGGCAGTGGGCCGCCGGGACGGCGGCGATCCCGGGAGGGGTTGGGCATACTTGGGCATTGGGCCGCCGGGACGGCGGCGGTCCCGGGAGGGGCTGACCAGACTGAGGCGTCAGGCCGCCGGGACGGCGGCGGTCCCGGGAGGGGCTGGGCATACTTGGGCATTGGGCCGCCGGGACGGCGGCGGTCCCGGGAGGGGCTGGCCCCGCCCTATTCGGGCCGGCCTTCGCGCAGCGGGCCGGGGTGTTCGCGCGCCTTGACCAGCTCGGCCATCTCGGCGGCCGTGATCGCCTCGATCCTCACATCGTCGAAACAATACAACCCATTGGGCCAGAAGGCGTAGAGTCTGACCTTGAACTTTTCGACCTTGGGCATGCGGGCGGTCGGGTTGAAGCCGATGGCGTAGGTCTTCCACTCGGTCGGGCTGGCGTCGAGTCCGACCAGGCGGGTCTGGTAGGCATCGACGAAGGCCTCCCGTTTGGGGTGTTTCTGGAAGCCTTTGATCCAGACGAACGGCGCGCCGTCGCCCTTGATGGCGACCGTGAGCTTGTAGTCTTGTCCCGGCGTGGCGGGGATGAAGTCGGAGTCGAGCATGACGCCTTCGTTGCCGCCGATGGTGGCGAAGCTGTCCTTGGCGATCGGCGTCTTGGCGGGCGGCGGCAGGGTGGGATCGGCGGCGAAGGCTTTCATCCATTCGAGGGCCTGCAGCCGGTCGACCTGGGTATCCATCTTGACGATCCGGCCGCGGCCCATTTCGTTGACGAAGAAGGTGGTCAGGCCGTTGGCCGCCTCCCAGTGCAGGGCGGTGGCCTCGCCCTCGTCGAAGTTGCCGTTGGGCAGGAGGTTGGGGGGCGGGTCGGCGAGGGCCGGCACCGCAGCCAGCGCACACAGCGCCAGGCCGGCGGCCAGCCGCCGCAGCGGCATGAGAGACTCGCGTGTGCGACCGTGTACGGACACGGTTACCGACTCCCCGGCTCGCGACGGCCGCCGTTTCAGGACAGGGCTTTGAGGAGCACCCCGGCGGCCACGGCCGAGCCGATCACGCCGGCCACGTTCGGCCCCATGGCGTGCATCATCAGGAAGTTGTGCGGATCGGCTTCGAGCCCGACCTTGTTGACCACGCGGGCGGCCATCGGCACCGCCGAGACCCCGGCCGCGCCGATGAGCGGGTTGATCTTGCCGCCGCTCAGCCGGCAGAGCACCTTGCCGAAGAGCACGCCGCCGGCGGTGCTGAAGGCAAAGGCGATCAGCCCCAGCAGCAGGATGCCGAGGGTCTCGAGGTTGAGGAACTTGTCGGCGGACAGCTTCGAGCCGACGGTCAGGCCGAGGAAGATGGTGACGATGTTGATGAGGGCGTTCTGGGCGGTCTGGCTGAGGCGTTCGACGACGCCGCACTCGCGCAGCAGGTTGCCGAACATGAGCAGGCCGATCAGCGGCGCGGCGTCCGGCAGCAGGAGGGCGCACAGGAGAGTGATGCCGACGGGGAAGACGATCTTCTCGACCTTGGTGACCGGCCGCAGCTGCTGCATGCGGACCTTGCGTTCCTTGTCGGTGGTCAGCCAGCGCATGATGGGGGGCTGGATGATGGGGACCAGGGCCATGTAGGAATAGGCGGCCACGGCAATGGCGCCGAGCAGGCTGGGCGACAGCCGGCTGGCCAGGAAGATGGAGGTCGGGCCGTCGGCGCCGCCGATGATGCCGATGCTGGCGGCGTCGCGCAGCGAGAAGTCAATGGCGGGGATGAAGTGAGTCAGGACGAGGGCGCCGATGAGGGCGGCGAAGATGCCGAGCTGGGCGGCGGCCCCGAGGAGGGAGGTGATGGGGTTGGCGATGAGGGGGCCGAAGTCGGTCATGGCGCCGATGCCGAGGAAGATGAGCAACGGGAAGGCGCCGGACTCGATGCCGACCGCGTACAGGTGCTGGAGGATGCCGTCGGGGCCGGCGAGGCCGGCCAGCGGAATGTTGGCCAGGATGCCGCCGAAGCCGATCGGCACCAGCAGCAGCGGCTCGAACTGCTTGACGATGGCCAGGTACAGCAGCACGCCGCCGACCAGCATCATGACCAGGCGCCCGAGGCCGATGGACCAGTCGGTGCCGGTGCGGGCGATCATGTCATAGAGCCCCGTGCTCTGCCACAGGCGGCGGAAAAGCCGGCCGATGTGGAGCCCCTCGCCGGCGTCGGGGCCGGTGGAGTCGTGGCTGAGCAGCCGGGGCATCAGGATCATGATCGGGGCCTCGCGGTCCGCGTGGATGACCTCGCCGGGCGCGATGCGCACGTCAAGGGCCGTGAATGTGGCGCCGGCCTGCACATGGGCCTTGCTGCGCGGCGGCAACGCCTTTGCCTTGATCCGCAGGATGCACAGACGGCGGCCGGCGTAGACCGTCTTGCCCGTCTCGGCGCCGACCTCGTAGACGACGGCCGGGTCGCCCCACACATAGTGAACGGCCACCGCCCCGTCGGCCCGCCGCACCAGCCGGAAGACCTCGTCCTCGGCCAGCAGGTCGGCCGTCGCTTGCGTCCACGAGCCCGTGCCGCCCTCCTGCGCCAGGGCGGGCGCGGCCAGCGCCGTCCATGCCCCGAGGCCAAGCCAGACGAGCAACCGGATCCCGACTGTTCGCATACCGCGCACGCTGAACTCTCCTGCTTTTGTTGGCGACCCGAACGGCCTGTCGCCGTTCAGCCAATCATGGCCACGACTTGGCCGGCTTCGAGGGTGTCGCCGACCTTGACCGCCAGGCTGCGCACCGTGCCGGCGGCCACGGCGCGGATCGGCTGCTCCATCTTCATCGCCTCGATGATGCAGAGCAGGTCGTCCTTCTGCACCGCGTCGCCGGGCTTGGCCAGGAGCCGGATCACGGTGCCCGGCATGGGCGCCTTGATCGGGTGTGCGCCGTTGCCCGACCCCGCGGGCACGGTCGGTGCAACCGGCGCGGCCGCCGGGGTCTGCGCATGCACGTCCGCCTCGCCTCCCGCCGAGACGTGCACGACGAAGGCCCGGCCGTCAACGCGCACGGTGTAGACGCCGGCGTCGGCGGCGGGAGCGGCGGCCGGCGCCTTGGCGGCAGGGGCCGCAGCCACCGGTGCGGCCGGCGTCTTGTAACGGATTCCCAAGGGGGCCTCGCCCTTGAGGAAGGCGACGCCCTTGCCCTCGCAGCAGGCGACGATGAACTGGTTCTCCTCGGTCTCGGGCAGGCCCTCGCGGCGGAGCACCGCCCGCGCCGCCGCCAGGCCCAGCTTGGGGTCGCGGTCGTTGATGTCGGCCGGATCCTCGGTGGTCGCCGGCAGCCCGAGCTTCTCACTGGCCAGGCGGACGATCTCGGGGTCGGCCGCGGTCGGCGTGCGCCCGAAGTAGCCCAGGACCATCTTGCCGTAGCCCTCGGTCATCGTCTTCCACGCTCCCTGGGTCACGTTGGCGAATGCCTGCTGGAAGTAGAACTGCGACACGGGGGTGACGGAGGTGCCGTAGCCGCCGCGCGCCACCACCTCGCGCATCGCCTTGATGACCTGGGGGTAGAGGTGCAGGCACTTCTGGTCGCGCATCATCTGGGTGTTGGCGGTCAGGGCCCCTCCCGGCATGGGGGACAGCACGATCAGGGGGCTGGTCTCCTTGGCTTCCGGCGGCATGAAATACGTGTCCATGCACTCCTTGAAGACCTCTTCGGCTTCGAGGATTTTCTCGTAGTCCACGTCGAGTGTGTAGTCGGTGCCGCGCAGGGCGTGCCACATCACCAGGATGTCCACCGCGCCGGTGCCGCCGCTGACCGGATCCATGGCCAGGTCAATGACATCGGCCCCGGCCTCGATCGCCGCCAGGTTGCAGTCCACGCCGATGCCCGCCGTGCAGTGGGTGTGGAAGTGGATGATGGTCCCCGCGGGCAGCAGTTGGCGGGCGTAGCGGACGGTGTCGTGCACGATGCGGGGGGTGGTGGTGCCCGAGGCGTCCTTGAAGCAGAGGCTGTCGAAGGGCAGGCCGCTTTCGAGGATCTGGCGCACGCAGTCCCGGTAGTACTCGGCGCTGTGCGGATAGGTGTCGGCCATCCCCGGGGGCAGTGCCATGAGGGTGACCGCGACCTGGTGTTTCAGGCCGTGGCGGTGGATGCAGCGGCCCGAGAAGTCGAGGTTGCGCACGTCGTTGAGGGCGTCGAAGTTGCGGATGGTGGTCACGCCGTGCTTTTTGAACAGCTTGGCGTGCAGGTCAATGACGTCGCGCGACTGCGCCGACAGGCCGACGACGTTGACGCCGCGGGCCAGGGTCTGCAGGTCCACCTCCGGGCCGGCCGCTTGGCGTGCCCGGTCCATCATGTCGAAGGCGTCCTCCTGGCAGTAGAAGTAGAGGCTCTGGAAGCGCGCCCCGCCGCCGATCTCGAAGTGCCGGCACCCCGCCGCCACCGCCGCCTCGAGCGCCGGCAGGAAGTCCGCCGTCTTCACCCGCGCGCCGTAGACTGACTGGAAGCCGTCCCGGAACGAAAGGTCCATGAACCCGATCTTCTTCATCATCCGGTCAGCTCCTTTGGCCAATGTCCCGTCTCGTGGAGGTGGGAGCGGTCATTGTCTGTGAGCGGGCGCGCCGCGGTGTCGGGCGGGCCGTCAGGCCGCCGGGCCGGGGCGCGAGCGCCGATGGTGTTGGACCGCGGCCGTGACCGCCGCGAGGCGCGCCGCGTCGCCCTCGCCCGGTTCGGCTGTGTCGGCCTCAGCGGGCGTCGCCGGGGCGCGGCCGTTGCCCGTCCCGTTCGCATCCGGCACCAGGTGCGCGAAGCGGCTGGCCAGGCGGGCGGACAGGTCAATCCAGAACATCATGATGGTCAGGAAGGCGAAGACCATGCCCATGCCGACCACCATCAGCCTGAGACCGTCGAGAATCCGTGCCATGGCTCAACCTCGTTCTTGCAGGACAGGCGCCGCCGCGGGTTTCCCGACGCACGGCCGAACGTGGCCGCGACGGACGACCGGACGGCCGAGACAAAAAGCCCTCGGGGGACCGCCCGAGGACTCCCGTTGCCACTCGATGCTCCCGCGGGGCGCGGTGTGCGTCACCGCAAAGACGCCGCCCGCGGGGGCGCGCTACGCTCGTACACCTCGTGTACTATAGCCGCAGCCGGCCCTTCCGCCACCCCGGACGCCGGGGCGCAGTCGGCCGTCGTCCCCGGCTACTCCTCTCCGGCCAAGGCTTTGAAATACGCCTCGACGGCGGACTCGTAGCCGGCCGGGGTCGGTTCATTCGCCTGGTACTTGACCGACCACGCGCGCGGCAATGCATTGCGGTGCGTGCGGTCGCCGCCCGCGCCCGCCGCCACCTGGATGGCGGTGCGCGCGTCCTGCAGGGCCGAGACGATGTCGCTCTGCACTTGGGCAAAGCCCAGCCCGGGGGCCGTCGAACCTTGGCGCGAGATGGCCTCCATCTGCGCCACCGCCGCCTCGAGGTCGCCGGTCGGCAGGTTGTAGACCGAGAGCCGCCGCACCAGCGCCTCCGCCTTCTGTTTCAGCTCGACCGTCTGCTCGGGCAGGCGCTGTCCGACCTTGGCCTGCTGGTCCGGGGTGATGCCGCGCAGGCCTTCGCCGCCGAGGCCGGACTGCTTGCCGCCGCCGGTGGCGCCGCCCTGGGGGTCTTTCGAGGTGTCCTCGACCGTGCCCTTCTCGAACGGCGAGTAGGTCAGCCGCGTCGGGGTGTCGCGGCCGCCCTTGCCGGTTGCGGTCTTCTCGACGAACTGCCCCGAGGACTTGCCCGAGCGGCCCTCGCCGGAGCGTCCGCCGACCTCGTTGTTGTTGGGCATGGCGTTGCCGGTGATGCCCTTGGCCGACATGTCGTCAATGTTGCCGTCGCTCACGCCCCAGCCGATGCCGACGTCGCCGGCCATCATGTAGGAGTTGGTCGAGTCCTCGGCGTCCTCCATGTCGTTGACGTCATCAATGAGGTCGCCGATGATGTCGGTCATCTCCTGGGGCAGGTCCTGCAGGGGCACGTCGGGCGAGTCGCCGCCCTCCTCGGCGTTCCACTTGATCGCGTCCTTGGCGTCGGCCAGCCAGCGTTCGAGGTTGGTCTCCATGGTCTCGGCCATCTCCAGGCCCATCTCCTCGGCCAGGGTGGCGATCTCGGTCTTTTTCGCCTTGAGGGCATCGCCGGCGCGCTGGAGCTCCTCGTAGAGTTCGAGCAGCTCGTCGGCGAGCATCGAGTTGGAGAAGTCCTGGTTCTCGATCTTCGAGAGGTCATCGAAGGCGGACTTGAAGAAGTTGGCCAGGTCGTCCTGGCGGGCGGCGAGTTTGCCGAGCAGCTCCTCCTCGTCCTCGGCCCAGTCCTCGGGTTCCTTCCTGTCGATGTCGCCGAGTTTGTCAAGGAGGTCGCGTTGCGTCTCCTGGTACTTGGAGAGGTCGTCGCGGAGCTGGTTGAGCCGTTCGAGCGTCTTCTGGTCCTGTTCGTCCTGCTTGAGGTCGAGGGCGGCGAGGTCGTCGAGGCGTTTGCGGCGGCCGATCTCGCCGAGGATGTCCTGGAGGGCGCGGATCAGCTCGGTCTGTTCGAGGACGACGGCGTTGAGCCGCACGCGCCGTTCGGCCGTGTCGGCGACGCCGGGCACCTCGCGGAGGTGTTGGAGGATGGTCTTTGACGGCCCGCTGTAGAGGGCGCCGATGCGGGCTTCGAGCGCGGGTTCGATGCGGCCGGCGTCGCGCAACTCGCGCGCCACCGCGGCGGCCCGCCCGAGCAGAGCGTCAACCGGCTCCTGCTGTTTGAGCATGCCGCCGAGCGCCCCGGCGTCCCCGGCCCGGTCAATGCCGCCGGCAATCCCCGTCTGCGCCGCCTTCTGCTGCGCCAACGCCTCGGAGAGCGCCGCAAACAGCCGCACGTAGGGGTCGGCGGCCTCGCCCGCGGGCGCCTGCCGCGACAGGTCAATGACGTGCAGGGTGACGGGGGTGACGGTGACGCCGCCCTGCGCCGGCTCGCGGATGTCCGTGGCCCGCCCCCAGATGCGGTAGGTGGCATTGACCGCGAACCGTTCGGGGGTGATCCGGATCATGGCGGCTTCGCGGCGCTCCTCCCGCGACTCGCCGTAGTCGTACGACTTGAGCGGCACGTCCTCGCCGTTGATCCGGGTGTAGAGCACCAAGTTGCGGACTCCGCAGTCGTCGCGCGCGGCGACCTGCACCGGCACCTCCTGCCCGAGCCCGACCTGCTGGTTCATCTCCGTGTTGACGAACCGCACGGCCGGCGGCTCGTCGGCGACAGCCTCGACCTCGCAGAACCAGGCGGCGGCATGAGTCAGGCCGTCGGCCTCCGTCACATCGAGGGCGAGCCGGCAGGAGCGGTCGAGGGTGGTTTCGAGGCGGCCGTCCGTGGCGGCGGCGGGCTGGCCGTCGCGGAAGAAGGCGGCGTGCATGCTGGCCGGCAGCCCGGGTTCGATGCGGAGCGTGGCGCCGGCGAGGGCACGCACCTGGCGGGCGGTGGGCGGTTCTTGGCGCGGGGGGCGTCGGGTGTAGGCGGGAGGGGTGACGGTGAAGGTGAGGCGTTCGAGGCGGGGCTTGGGCACGACCGTGACGGTGTAGGTCAGGCTGGCGTCGTTGCGGTTGCGGACAGTGTAGCGGGTGGTCTCGCTCAAGTTGACCAGTTCGAAGACGCCGCCGCCGTCCTCCGGCTGCATGGCGTGGAGGATGTTCGAGGCGCCGTCGCTGACCAGGATGTCGAGCCGCTCGACGGCGCGGCCCAGCCGCCGCCCCCGTGCCCGGATGAGCACCGAGCTGCCCTCGGCCAGCCGCAGGCTGCCGGGGGTGACCTCGAACTGGGTGTAGTTCAGCGGCGCCACTTCCGTCGCCGGATTGGCGAAACGGATGAAGGCGTTGCGGGCGTGGTCGGTGAAGAGCACGGCGTACAGGGTCATGACGGCGGCGGCGACGGCCAGCGGCCGCGCCAGCCGTCCCAGGCGCCGCCAGTCCATCACCCGCGCCAGGCGGAAGCCGCGCGAGGTCTCCGTCGCCGTCTGCGTGAAGTACGCTCTGACGTCGGCGGGCACGGCGGGGTCGGCGGCGAGGTGGACGGCGTTGATGA
>MVZH01000146.1 GCA_002068325.1 Lentisphaerae bacterium ADurb.BinA184
CGCGATGGACTCCCGGATTTGTCAAACAGCTACTGCCTCCCCGGCAGAGCCGGGGGGCCTCCTTTGGTAGGCTAGAATGGAATGCAGGAGTGTTCCCCATGACGCTACGGGCCGCATGTGCGGTGGTTTTCGCGCTTTCCGGCGTCCTGCCGGCGCAGCAGCCGGCCTCCGATGCCGACGGCCAGGGATGGCGCAGGGCCGAGGGCGCGCCGCCCGAGGGCGCCTACACGGTCGCGTCCGGAACCAAGGTGCCGTTGAGCCTGATCAACAGCATCAGCACGAAGCACTCGGCCGAAGGCGACCGCGTGTATCTGGAAACCGTCTTCCCCATCCTGGATAACGGGCGCATCGTGATCCCTCCGGGCAGCTACGTGGCGGGAACCGTAACCGCGGTGAAGCGGCCCGGGCGCGTGAAGGGCCGCGGCGAGTTGTACGTGCGCTTCGACTCCCTCACCCTGCCCAACGGCGTCACCCGGGATTTCCGCGCGCGGCTGGGCGGCATCGACGGCCGCGGCGGCGAGGAACTGGACCGCAGCGAAGGGAAGATCAAAAGCGAAGGCAACAAGAGCGGCGATGCGCGCAGCGTGGGAGAGGCCACCGCCGCGGGAGCCTGGCGGGACGGCCTTGTCTGGATCGAGTCTGGCGGAGACGGTGTCATCATGAGCCGCATGACAGATCTATTGTGGGTGCTGGTCTTCTTGGCCAACGTCTGGTTCCTGGCCTCGAGCCGGCTGAACGCCTGCATCCGCATCGTGGCGGCCCAAGGCATTCTCGTCGGTCTGTGCACGGTGGCGGCGGGGGGGGCCGAGGCCGGGGGCGCGGCGGCGTTGCTGGGGGCCGTGATCGTGGCGGTCAAGGGCTGGCTCATCCCGCGGCTGCTCTTCCGGGCGTTGCGGGAGGCGGGGGTGCGGCGCGAGGTTGAACCCTACGTGGGCACGGGCGTCTCGCTGGGGGCGGGGCTGGCCGCGCTGGGCGTCGGCCTGTGGATTGCCGGGCGGCTGCCGTTGCCCGCGGCGGCCGGCTCGCGGCTGGCGGTGCCGATCACCCTGGCCACGCTGTTCACCGGGCTGTTCATCGTGATCACACGCCGGAAGGCGCTCTCGCAGGTTCTCGGGTTCGTCGTCTTTGAGAATGGCATCTACGGGCTGGGCGTGGCGCTGCTGGCGGACCAGCCGTTGGTGGTCGAAGTCGCGGTGCTCCTCGATGTCTTCGTCGCCGTCTTCGTCATGGGAATCGCCGTCTTCCACATCAGCCGCGAGTTCGACCATATTGACACCGACCGGCTCGACCAGCTTGCCGACTGGCAGGGCGCGGACGGGGAGGGCGAGCCGTGATCCTCTGGCTGCTCATCCTGGTCCCGGCCGTTGCCGGGCTGGTCTGCCTGGCCGGGCGCGGCACGGCCTGGCGGCGCGGGTTGCAGGCGGCGGCCGCAGGGGGGCACGCCGGCCTGGTCGGTCTGGCTTGGACGACGTCGCCCGCCCCGGCCTGCGGAGGCTGGCTGGCCCTCGACAGGCCCGGGCTGTTCTTCCTCTCCATCACCAGCGTGCTCTTCCTGGCCAGCACCGCATACAGCCTGGGCTACCTGCGCCGCGAGGTGCGGCACACGCGGGTGCGTGACTTCCAGGAGGGGTTCCTGTTCGGCAACGCCCCCGAGGGGGTGTTCTGCGGCGGCCTGCTGCTGTTCCTGGCGGCGATGACGCTGGTGACGGTCAGCCACCACTTCGTCCTGCTCTGGGTCGGCATGGAGGCGACGACACTGGCCAGTGCCCCGCTCATCTACTTCCATCGCCACCACCGCTCCCTCGAAGCGACGTGGAAGTACCTGCTGATCTGTTCGATCGGCATCGGGGTGGCACTGCTCGGCAACCTCTCGCTGGCCGTGGCCGGCCGCTGGACGCAGGAGGCGCGGGTGCCGCTGGTGCTCGATGTGCTGCTCCGGCACGCCGACGCGCTCAACCCGGCCTGGGTGAAGGCGGCCTTCATCTTCTTCCTCGTCGGCTATGGCACCAAGATGGGCCTGGCCCCGATGCACACGTGGCTGCCCGACGCGCACAGCGAAGCCCCCTCACCGGTGTCCGCCCTGCTCAGCGGCGCCCTCCTGAACTGCGCCTTCCTCGGCATCCTGCGCGCCCACCAAGTCTGCGTGGCGGCCGGACTGGGCGGCTTCAGCCGTGAACTGCTGCTGCTGTTCGGCCTGCTGTCCATGGGCTTCGCCGCCTTCTTCGTCATCAACCAGCGCGACTACAAGCGATTGCTGGCCTATTCGAGCGTCGAGCACATGGGCATCCTGGCCGTCGGCGCCGGCCTCGGCGGCGCCGGCACCGCCGGGGCCATGCTGCACGCCCTCAACCACTCCCTCTGCAAGGGCGCCGCCTTCTTGACCGCCGGCACCATCCTCTCGGCTTGCCAGACCCGCGCCGTCCGCGACGTCCGCGGGCTCCTGCGCTCGCTCCCGCTGACCGGGCGCACATGGCTGGCGGTGTTCATCGCCCTCGCCGGCCTGCCGCCGTTCGGGATGTTCCTCAGCGAGCTGCTCATCCTCAAGTCTGCCCTGGACCGCCACGCGTTCCTCACGGCGGGGCTCTTCCTCCTCTTCCTGGCCGTGGTGTTCATCGGGATGTCGCGGATCATGCTGCGCATGGCGCAGGGGCCGCCCGGCCCCGGAACCGCGCCGCGGACGGACGCCGAGACCCCGCTGACCGTCATCCCGGTGCTGGTGCTGCTGGCGGCGGCCCTCCTGCTCGGGCTGTGGGCACCGCCGGCCCTCACGCGGGTGCTCGCCGAGGTGGCCAGCGTGGCGGGAGGAGTGTGACATGGGCGGGACGACGACAGTTCCCCTGCGCAACCCCGGCGTCGTGCCGCTGGCGGCGTTGCCGCTGTTGCCCGTCGAGGCTTTCCGCCGGGCGGTCATCGAGGCCGTCGGGGCGGGGGGCCGCCTGGTCGTGCTGTTCGGCACCCCGGCTCGCGACGGGCGAGTGCGGCTGATCGCCATTCTGGGCGGCGACCGCGACGGCACGCTGACCGCGCTCAGCGCCGAGGTGACGGACAGCTACCCGGCCCTTACCCCCGAGTGCGCACAGGCGCATCGGTTCGAGCGCGAGATCGCCGAACAGTGGGGGGTGCGCCCCGAGGGCCATCCGTGGCTCAAGCCGGTGCGTTTCCACCCGCCGTACCGGGGCGTGGACGTCTGGGGGCGAGACCCGTCCGCCGCGATCCCGCCGGCGGTCACGGGCCATTTCCGTCTTGACGGGGAGGATGTGCACGAGGTGGCCGTGGGGCCGGTGCACGCTGGCATCATCGAACCCGGCCACTTCCGCTTTCAGTGCCTGGGCGAGACCGTCCACCACCTTGAGATCACCCTCGGCTACCAGCACCGCGGCGTCGAGCGGGCGCTGGTCGAAGGCCCGGCGGCCCGGCGGATGCCCATGATCGAGACGCTGGCCGGCGACACCACCGTCGGGCACGCACTGGCCCACTGCGAACTGGTCGAGGCGCTGAACGGCGTCGAGGCGCCCCTGCGCGCCCAGGCCATCCGGGGCATTTCCCTCGAGCTTGAACGCCTGGCCAACCACACCGGCGACCTCGGGGCGCTGGCCAACGACGTCGCCTTCCTCCCCACCGCCGCCTATTGTGGACGGTTGCGCGGTGACCTTCTCAACCTGACGGCGCTCCTCTGCGGCAACCGCTTTGGCCGCGGACTGCTGTGCCCCGGCGGAGTGATGTTCGACTTGGACGCCGACCGTGTCGCCGAGCTGGACCGCCGCCTCGAAAAGACCGCCGCGGAGGTGGCGAACGCGGTCGAGCTGCTGTGGACCACCTCGTCGGTGCTGGCCCGGTTCGAGGAGACGGGCGTGGTCAGTGCGGCGACCGCGCGCGAGCTGGGGCTGGTGGGGGTCGCGGCGCGAGCCTGCGGCCTGGAGCGCGACGTGCGCTTTGACTACGCCTCGGGCATCTACCGTTTCGCCCAAGTGCCCGTCTCCTCGTGGCCTTCTGGGGACGTCTTTGCCCGCGCCTACGTGCGCTGGCTGGAGGTCCAGCGCTCAGTGGCGTTTGTCCGCGGTCAGCTGGCCACGCTTCCGGCGGGGGAGGTGAGAGCGGGGGGCGGCGAGGCCGCGGGGGCGGCCCCCGGCCGGCTGGCCCTGGCCCTGTGCGAAGGCTGGCGCGGCGAAGTCTGCCACGTCGCGGTCACCGACGGCGACGGCCAGATCGTACGCTACAAGGTGGTGGACCCCTCGTTCCAGAACTGGCCGGGGCTGGCCATGGCCATGCGGGGCGAGCAGATCTCGAACTTCCCCCTGTGCAACAAGAGCTTCAACCTTTCCTACTGCGGACACGACCTGTAGTCCGCGGGGCGCGTGGTGTCCGCCGGCCGGCCGTCAGCGGGAACCGGCAGAGAATAGGGTGAGTCGTTCCCATGTTCCGCATCATCCGGGCCCGCCTGCGCCAGGGGCATCGCACCGTGGACTACCCGCGGCAGGTGCCGCCGTTGCCCGACCGTTTCCGCGGCCGGCCGGCGGTGGACGCCGCGAAGTGTCCGGCCGACTGCCGGGCCTGCGTCCAAGCCTGTCCGGCCGGCGCCATCCAGCACACCGGGCGCCGCCTTGCCATTGATCTGGGCCGTTGCCTGTTCTGCGGCCAGTGCGAGGGGAAATGCGGCCACGGCGCCATCCGCTTCACCAACGAGTACCGCCTGGCCGCGCGGGGCCGCGATGACCTCCGGGTGATGGACAGCGAGGCCCGCCTCGCACAGGCCCTCGACCGCCAGATGCAACGGCTCTTCGGGCGGTCGCTGAAACTGCGCCAGGTCTCCGCCGGCGGTTGCAGCGCCTGCGAGGCGGATGTCAATGTGCTCGGCACCCTGGTGTACGACCTCGGCCGCTTCGGCATCCAGTTCGTGGCCTCGCCGCGGCATGCCGACGGGGTGCTGGTGACCGGGCCGATTACGGCCAACATGCGGCTGGCGCTGAGCAAGACCTACGCGGCGATCCCCGCCCCGAAACTGGTCATTGCCGCGGGCGCCTGCGCCATCGCCGGGGGGCCGTACGCCGGCCACGCCGAAACAAACAGCGGCGTCGGCGACCTGCTCCCCGTGGATCTCTACATCCCCGGCTGCCCGCCCCATCCCCTGACGCTCCTCGACGGGCTGTTGCGCCTGCTCGGCCGCATCGCGGACTGAGAGCCGACGCGGAGACCGCCGCCGGGGCGGGGGCGGTGCGCAAGGCGGGCTGGCCGAGGCAGATCGGCTGGTAGGAGTCACGGCCGTGGCGGGGCCAGGGCGCGGAGCTGTTCAAGGTAGCGGGCGACGGCGGGGTTGGCGTCGAAGGTGAGGGCGCGTTCGAGGGCGGCGACGGCGGCGGGGTAGTCATTGCGCTCGACGGCAAGCTGCGCCAACGCGAGAAGGGCGCGGGCCTCGAAGCCGGCGACGCGCGAGGCGCGCTCGAAGAGTGGCCGTGCCTCCTCGGGCTTTCCCCGCCGACGTTGCACGTCGCCGAGTCCAAGCAGGGCCTCGGCGTTCAGGGCGTCGTCTTCGAGCACGGCGCGGTACTCCTGTTCGGCGGCGTCCGGCGCCTCACGCATGACATGGGCGGCGGCGCGGAGGATGTGGCGCTGCGCGTCGAGTCCCCGGTCCGCGGCGGGCGGTGGCGCCGGGGCGGTGGCGAGGATGCGCAGGGCGTCGTCGGCCCGGCCGGCGGCCAGCAACGCGCGCGCGACACCCAGGGTCTGGGCGCCGTCGAGGGCCGCGCCCGGCGGCAGGCGTTCAGAGAGGGCGACCGCCTCGTCGGGCATCCCTTGGGCGAGCCAGAGTTCGGCCAGGGCGGCCTGCAGCGTGGCGTCGGCCACGCCCAGGCGTCGGGCGCATTCGAGGGCGACGAGGGCTTCTTGGGGCTTGCCGCGGCGGGTGGCGATGGCGGCGAGTAGCGACCAGAGATCGCCTTGGGCGGGATGGCGGCGCAGGTCGGCGCGGATGAGGGGTTCGGCGGCATCAAGACGGTCTTGACGGAGGAGCGCCTGGAGGAGTCCGAGGCGGGTCTCGACGTGGTCGGGCTCGTGGAGGAGGGCCTGGCGGTAGGCGGTCTCCGCGGCGATGGGCTGATCGTCGGCGAGCAGTGCGTAGCCCAGCAGGCGGTAGACCTGGGCGGCGCCGGGGCTGCTGGCACCGCCGGCCAGTTCCGTCAGGTGCGTTCTGGCCTCGCCGTAGTTGCCCGTCTCGATCAGCAGCTGGGCGAGGTTGAGGCGCGCGCGCTGGAAGTCCGGCTTGCGTTCGACGGCGCGACGGAAGGCTTCGATGGCTTCGGCGCGGGCCTGGCGCTGGAGGTGATAGGCGCCGATGGCGAAGGGGATGGCGGCGCTGGACGCGGGCGTCTCCGCGGCCGCGAGCAGGCCGGCGGCCGCCGCCGCGTCGTTCGCCGCCGCCGCCGCCTGTTGCAGTAGGGCTTCCTCGGCCGGGGTGACGGATGGTTCACCCGCCCACCCCGCCCTGAGGGGAATGCACAGGCACAGCCACGCGACAACAGCCAGGGCCGCCAAGGCCTGCCGGCCTGCGCGAGGCGCGCCGTGGCGGGGGCGTCTCACGCGCCCGTCCCTGTCTTGCGGTCCCGCAGGGCCGACTCAAGCAGCCCGACGTCCTCGCGAACCATGTCCGGGGCGTGTTCGGTATAGACGCCGACGCAGACGGCATCGTGAACGCGCAGGCCGGCGGCGACCCGGGCAAAGGCCTCGGCAGGCGGGTTGCGCCCGGCCGCCAGAACCTTGTAGTGGATGGCCGGCTTCGAGAGGGTGGGGATGAGGGCGGTCATGGCGCGGCGGTCCGCCTCGAGGTAGACCTCCTGCGTCCCGGAGACGTGCTCGGCCTGGTGTACACGGGGGATTGGGTTGTAGTACGAGCACATGTAGTAGTCCACCTCGGTGTTGGCCTCGACCCACCGGAGCACATCGGGGTTGTGGGCGGCCACGCCGGCCAGCATGCCGT
Source organism: Lentisphaerae bacterium ADurb.BinA184 (assembly GCA_002068325.1). Classification (GTDB taxonomy): domain Bacteria; phylum Verrucomicrobiota; class Lentisphaeria; order Oligosphaerales; family MVZH01; genus MVZH01. The sequence continues at coordinate 6,971 of MVZH01000146.1, forward strand.
GCTCGCGGATCATGCGGATCACGGCCGGGATCTCATCGAGCTTGCCCTGGGCGAAGAGGTGGTCCATGACACCGCCGTGGATGTGGCAGGCCTTGGCGCCGCCCGACGCGGCCCGCGAGACGCAGGCCTCGTGGTTGCCGACCTCGGGGCAGGTCTGCGCAAACCACTGCAGGCGGCCGCCCTGATCCCAGTATTCGAGGAGGACGCGCATGACGTGGTGATCGGTCCGGGCCAGCAGGGTGTTGACGCCGACGGCCTCCGCCTCGTGCAACGTCCGCTTGATCGTCTCCGTCGTGAAGTAGTGCCGCATCGCCTGGTCGGCGGCCGTGCCCTGGTGCGAGAAGCCGCTGAACGGATTGCTGCCGAGGATGAAACGGCTGACGGTCAAGCCCGGCCACGTCACGTACTGCATGGTGTGCGTCTCTCCGTCCGTCGGCGGGGCGTTACGAGGGTTTCTGCGCGGACTCGAAGGCGGCCAGGTAGCTGTCCAGAACCGCCTTGGCCGGCGCCGCGATCTTGTCGAACTGAATGCCGGCGCTGTACAGGCCGTTCTCCCCCCGTTCACAATGCACGACCCGGCCCACCACGTCCACCAAGTTCTCCTCGAACCCGATGGCGATGGAGAGCATCTCGCCAGGCTTGACCGGCGTGCGCAGCTCCAGCAACACCCCCCCCTGGCTGACGTTCAGCGTCCGCCCCATGCCGGTGGCGAGGTGCTTGCCCTCGCCGTCCATGACCACGTACTGAAGCAGGTTTAGACTCTGAAAACGCCGGTTCCGGCGCTTTTCCTTGTTCGGCATGGCAGGAACCCTCCTTCTTGCATGCAGGACAGCCAAACCCTCACTCGAGGATGCCCCCGCGGCGGATCCCAACCGGGGTGCACCCATGAACAGTAATATACACGGCGCCGGCCGCCGTCGCCACGGAAGGCCCACGGACAGGGCGAGTGGCAAGTGCCGGGGTGGCGGACTATCTTGTCTCATCCTGCGTGAACGCGTTCGATACGACGGAGGTGCTGTCATGATGACCACGACGGTGCGGCTTGCGGCGGCGGCGACGGCGTTGCTGGTGGCAGTCGGGTGCGGGCGCAAGGAGGCGGCCGCTCCCAGGGGCGGCGCCCCGGAGCGGGCGGCTGAAGCGCTGATCGAGCGCGCGATCGAGAAGGATCAGGGCGGCAAGGCCGATGTGGACATCACTGCGGGCGGTATCAAGGTGAAGACCGGCGAGGGCGAGATGGAACTCAACGCCGGCGAGGGCGTCAAGCTGCCGGCCGACTTCCCGTCCGACGTCACGGTGTACTCGGGGGCCAAGGTCCGGTCGGTGATCAAAGTCCCGGATGGGACGGGGGTGGTGCTGGAGAGCGGGGACGCGGTCGCCAAGGTTGCCGCCGCCTACCGGGAGAAGATGAAGGCCGGGGGCTGGGCCGAGGAGAGCGCGCTGGACGCGGAGGGGCAGACGGCCCTGGTGTTCACCAAGGCCGAACGCCAGTGTCACGTGATGGTCGTCAAGACCGATGACGGCCGGAGCGAGATCACCATGATGGTCAGCGGCGAGAAGGCCGACGATGAGGCGGCCGCGGCGGATGCTGGCGAGGAGCCGTGATTGGGGAGGCGGGGCCTCGCCCACCGCGCGGGGTGCTGGTTGCCGGGAGCTGTGGCCCAGGAGTCGTCCCACACCCCGAGGAAATCGGACTGGAGGCTGCCCGTGGATTTCAAGCCCTTCACTGCCGTCGGCAAGCTGGACTACGAGGGGTTGCTGCGCAACATCGCGCGCGAAGGCACTCCGGACCGCGTCTACTTCATCGAGCTGTTCCAGGACCGCGCGGTCGAGGACGCCATTGACCGCCGGTACGGGGTCACGGAGCACCTGGACCGCAACGACCCGCGCTTCGAGTGGAAACGCCAGATCGCCATGCAGCGTTTCCTCGGCTACGAAACGGTGGACGTGGCGCTGCTCGGGCTGCCCTCCGGCGAGTGGGCCCGAGCCGAGGACACCACGCGCGGCGACCAGTCGCGCGGCGAACGCGGCTGGATCAACGAACACAAAGGTGTGATCGCCTCGTGGGAGGACTTCGAGAGGTACCCGTGGCCCGACGGCAGGACTTGGAACACGGAGCGCCTCGAATGGCTCGAGAGGAACCTCCCCGACGACATGTGCCTGGCCGGCCGCGGCGGACACTTCTGCGAATACCTCTGCTGGCTCATGGGGTACGAGACCCTGTGCCTGACGCTGCACGACCAGCCCGACCTCGTCGAAGCCCTCCGCCGCCGCATCCTCGAACTCGAGGAGGCGGCCTGCCGCGTCGTGTTGCAGTCGCCGCGCGTGAAAGCCTTCTGGGCGAGCGACGACATGGGGTTCAAGACCCAGCTGATGGTCAGCCCGGACGACACCCGCCGGCTCGTCCTGTCCGGCCACAAACGCCTGGCCGAGGTGACCCACCAGGCGGGCCGGCAATACTGGCTCCACGCCTGCGGCGCCCGCCAGGCGATCATCGAAGACCTCATCGAGGACGTCAAGCTGGACGCGCTCCATTCGTGGGAGGACGTCATCGAGCCGGTCACCGACGCCAAGCGCCGCTACGGGCACCGCCTCAGCCTGTTCGGCGGCATTGACGTGGACTTCCTCTGCCGCGCCAGCCCCGAGCAGCTCCGCCGCCGCGTGCGCGACACCCTGCGCGTCTGCCAGCCCGGCGGCGGCTACTGCCTGGGCTCGGGCAACAGCGTCGCCAACTACGTGCCGGCCGACAACTACCTGACGATGCTCGACGAGGGGCGCCGCTGGCGCGGGTGACAGGCGCGCGACGGCGGGGGTACTCCCTCCCTCCGAGGCGTTTCCTCCAGCGCATCGGTCTCCACGGTACGTTTCGGCCGCCGTCTCGGCGCCCGCACCGAGGGGTTGCTCCGCAAGGCCATCGTACAGGCGGCATTTCCGCGGAACTGGCGACACGTGCGCACACCGCCTGGCACACGGTCGGCTTCCATCCGGGTGCCGGGCACGCCGGCCGCTACGGTGTCCCCGACCGCCTCCGACGCTTGCCCCATGCCACGTGCGACCCACTGGCGGAACGGTCGAGCGGAAGAGGCGGGAGTTCCACCCCCTCCTTGCCTTGGCGGTCGGCGTCACTTCGGCCTCGGGCTGTCTGCCGGGGCGCATTGACAAGGCCGGAGGCGAGAGATATACTTTAATCTATACTGTGTCGGATGCCGAACCGCCACCCGAGCAAGGGAGAACGGCCCATGCCCACCGCCAAACTGTTCATGAACGGAAAGAGCCAGGCCGTGCGCCTGCCCAAGGAGTTCCGCTTCCCGGGCCGGGAAGTCATCGTCAAAGCCTTCGGCGACGGCGTGCTGTTGCTGCCGCGTGAAGCGTCGTGGGACGAATGGTTCGCACGGCTTGCCGATTTCCCCGCGGACTTCATGGCGATCCACGAGCAACCGGCCGGCCGCGACACGCGCGAGGAGTTGTCCGGCGCCGCGCCCTCGAGGCCGCCGGCATGCAGTCCCCCGGGGCACCGCGCCGCAGGCTCCCGGCGCCAGGCCCGGCCTCGCCCGGGCCGCGGGCAACGGCGGTCGCACACCCCTGCATCAGGCTGACCGATGGCCTACCTGCTCGACACCAACGTCTGCGTCGCCATCATCCGTCGCCACCCGGTCGCGGTACTGGCGCGTCTGAAGAGTCTCGAGGAAGAGCCGGTCGGCCTGTCCGCCATCACCTTGGCCGAACTCGAGTTCGGGGCAGCCCACTCGCGCCAGCCCGAAGTGGCACGGGCGGCGGTCGAGGCCTTTGTGATGCCGTTCTCGATTCTGCCCTTTGGCGGCTCGGCGACCCGTACCTACGGCCGGCTCCGCGCCTGGCTCGAAGACCGTGGCACGCCCATCGGCCCGCTCGATACCCTGATCGCGGCCCATGCCCTTGCCCTCGGATTCACCTTGGTGACCAACAACCTGCGCGAGTTCGCCCGCGTCCCCGGACTGGCAACCGAGGACTGGATGGTGCCGCGGCCGCCTCCGTCACCCCGGCAGTGAGGCCGTGAGCGACACCGAACACAGACCGCCCCGACCACACTGCCACCGACGGGGGATCGCCTTGCCGAAGCGCGCCTTTTCGCGCCCTCCAAGGGGGCGGTCCCACTGAAGCATTGGGCCGCCGGGACGGCGGCGGTCCCAGGAGGGCCTGACCGTGCCCATCACTGAGGCGGGCGGGGGGGGCCGGTGTCAGCCGGCCTCGGTGAGGGCCTCGAGGAGGGCCACCGCGTTGGCGGTCGGGGTCTCGGGCTGCAGGGCCTTGGCCGGAGCGAGCACGACCCC
>MVZH01000147.1 GCA_002068325.1 Lentisphaerae bacterium ADurb.BinA184
TGGCTGGTGGACAACATCGCGTCGCCCTATTCCGTCAACCGGCTGACCGGATATCTGAAGTCGCTCGGACACAACGCTCCGAAGTCAGCCGTGTCCGACTACCTGGCGTGGTTTGAGGACGCGTATTTCTTCTTCAGCGTGCGCGTCTTCGATGCGTCGCTTGCCCGCAGCCAGTCGAATCCCAAGAAAGCGTACTGTGTCGACCATGCCGTCATCCCGTCGGTCGCCTCGGGCGTTCTGGTCAGTTCAGGACATCTCCTGGAGAACGTCGTGTTCACCGGACTGCGCCGGGCATTCCCGGATGTGTACTACGGAAAGACGAAAGCCGGACGGGAAGTCGATTTCGTCGTGCCGTCGCGCACCGGGTCTCCGATACTGGTCCAGTCCTGCGAGTCCCTGGCAGACGCGCGGACGAGGAAGCGGGAAGTGTCGGCACTGGGCGAGGCCATGCGCGAGTTGGGGTGCAAGGCCGGAACCATCGTGACGCGGGGAGAAGACGAGCGGATCGGCACGGATTCAGGAACCATCGAAGTGATGCCTGCCTGGAGGTTCCTGCTGGCATTGCCGGAGGCGAGGGAATAGCCGCAAGGGACTCCTGCCGATTGCAGGCTCCCCTCGTGTAACGTCTTCCCGCTGCGGGGTACAGCCCGGACATCAGGGCCCAGGCCCGGCGCAATCTGCAGGGCTCGGTGATGGTTGTGCGGCAGTCGCGTTCGCAACCTGGTTGAAGCTGCCACTGTCGGACCCGCCGCTATCTCCTCAAGGACGAGTCTTTCCTGAGCTGACCGAGATCATGCAGCAGAGACCTGGCGCCTTCCTCGACGAGGCCGGCCACGCGGTCCGCCATCATCGCCCCCCTGGCCGCGCTTCGCACGCGGCGGTCATGGAGCGCGGCAAGCGTTCTCTCGCAGAGCTCCATCAGACGCTGCCGGACAAGGGGCCAGCCCAGCCGCGTCTCCCGTGTCATCCCCTCCCAGTGTGCGGGCGTGACCCTTTCGATGGACTCACACTGACCGACCTTCATGGCCGGAACCTTCGAGAGCTCCGGCCACGCCAGAGTGCAGACCAGGTCGTAATGGGGTGCGAGCCGGTGCCCAGGACACCGCCACACCCAGGCGCGAGCGGATCAGACTGTCCGAAATCCGCCGAGGCAAGCGATGAGGGATCAGGTGGGTATCTGGTCGCCCAGCAGCCAGGCACATGCCGGTTGCCAGACGAGCGGCGCAGGCAGCGCCTCGGCGGGCGGTTGAGTGTCCGCCGTCAGCAGCACCGGCGTGGCGTCGGGGTATGCACTGGCCGCGCTGGCCAGGGCGCGGACCTCACGCTGCCAGGTCTCCTCATTCGCCACGTCCGCCGACACCTGGATCAGATACACGTGGCCCTCGGGATCGCGGGCGTGGAAGTCCACCTCGTAGCCCTCGTCCGTGCGCACGTAGCCGACCTCACACCCCCGTCGCTCCAGTTCCAGCAGCACAGCCGTTTCCAGGGCGCGCCCCAGGTTCTCGCGGCCGGCTCGCTCGTAGACCGGGATCAGGCCCGGGTCAACCGGATAGGCCTTCCGCGGGTTGACCATCCGCTGCCGCTCGGAGGCCGTGTGTAGCCAGACGGTGCGCACCAGGAACGCATCCTCCAGATGCGCGAGGTAGTCGTGGAGGGTGTTCTTCCCGACGGCCAGTCCCTGCGACTTCAAGGCGAGGTGGAATTTCTCCACGCTGAACGTCGAGGCGGGATTGCCAAGCAGGTGGCGGAGCAGCCAGCGGAGTGCGGCGGTGTTGGTCACCCCGTGCCGCTCGATCACGTCGCGAAGGATGGCCACGTCAACATACGTGCGGAGCAATGCCGAGCGGTCTCGGGGCGGAAGCCCCTGGGCCTCCGGGAATCCCCCCCCGGCCAGATAGGTGCGCAAATGCTTCTCGATGGTGGAACGCGCGGCCTTCGCAAGCTGGGATGTCGGTCTGTCGGGTTCGGCCTGGACGTGGCGCAATACCTCGCGGAGCGAAAACGGGTGAACCAACACCTCCATGGCCCGACCGCGCATACTGGTGGCGACCTCACGGCTCAGCAGACGGGCCGAAGAACCCGAGATGAACAGCTCGATCTTTTCGGTGTCCATCAGCCGCCTGACGAAAGCCTCCCAGCCCGGGATCACCTGAACCTCATCCATGAAGAACGTCACCACCTGCCGGTCACGCCGCTCGGGGTGAAGCACGAAGTACTCTTCGACCACCCATTGCAGATCGGCCGCCGCCATTCCAGCCAGACGCTCGTCCTCGAAGTTGCAGTAGAGGAGAGCTTCGCGGGGGGTTCCGGCGCTCAGTCGATCCGCCAGGCACTGCCACATGAAGGTGGTCTTGCCACTTCGGCGCATGCCGATCATGGTCATGGCCTTCCCCCGGACTCCGGGGACATGCACGTCCCGCCGGGTGAACTCGGGGACCGCCATGGCCAGCCCCTCGACGACCTTGGCTCGAATCGCGGCTCGGTATTCATTGCTCATGAGGGATACAATAGGCGCCATTTATCTTCCGTCAAGAGAGAACTTATGCATTCCTTGGTCTCCTGACAGGAAAGGACAGCCCGAATCGCACAAAACCCTCCGGCAGCTCCGCCAGTTGGTCTCCCGACGGTGAATAAGATCAGTAGGGGCGCACCGGGCGCCCCGCTGCAGCGGAGGTGCCGATTGAGCGAGGAACTGGCAGAGCAAATCCGCGAGAACGCGCAGGGTCCGAAGCGGGCCAAGTCGGACTCCGTCGAGATGGAGCAGCACGGCCTGGCCGATCAGATCGCGGCCGACCGCTACCTCGCCTCGAAGCAGGCCGCGCAGCGCCAGGGCCTCGGCGTGCGCGTGACCAAGCTTGTCCCCCCGGGGGCCGCATGATGCAGGTCGCCGAAGCCCAACCCGCGACTCCGGTCCGCCTGGGCGCCTGCCGGAAGCCCATGCTGCGGCGCGCCGAGGTGCGCGCGCTGGCGATGCGGCGGCTGCAGGCCGGGTTCGACTCGGCGGAGACCACCGAGAACAACCGCCGGCACTGGGCGCACGCCGACCTGCTGTCCCCCGATGCCGCGGCGAGCCCCGAGGTGCGCCGGACGCTGCGCAGCCGCGCCCGCTACGAGGTCGCCAACAACTCCTACGCCCGGGGCATCGTGCTGACCCAGGCCAACGACGCGGTCGGCACCGGGCCGCGCCTGCAGATGCTCTCGCCCGACCAGGCCCTCAACCGCACGGTCGAGGCGGAGTTCCACCTGTGGGCGCAGGCGGTCGGCCTGGCCGAGAAGCTGCGCACCATGCGCATGGCCCGCTCGCAGGACGGGGAGGCGTTTGCGGTCCTGGCGTTCAACCCGGGCGTCCAGCACACCGTCCAGATCGACCTTATGCTGGTCGAGGCCGACCAGGTCACAAGCCCCCTGCGGCACATGCTGGACGCTCACGAGGTCGACGGGATCGTCCTGGACGACCACGGCAACCCGTTCGCCTACCGCGTCCTCAGGGACCACCCCGGCGGCATGCCCGGCATTCTCTCCGACGACTACGTGACCGTTCCCGCGGGGGCCATGGTTCATGTGTTCCGCCAGGACCGCCCGGGCCAGCACCGCGGCATCCCCGAGATCACGCCCGCCCTGCCGCTCTTTGCGCAGCTGCGCCGGTTCACGCTCGCCGTCCTCTCCGCGGCCGAGGCGGCGGCCGACTTCGCCGGCATCCTCTACACCGACGCGCCGGCCAGCGGCGAGGCGGACGCCGTCGAGCCGATGGACATGATCGAGCTGGAGCGCAACATGCTCCTCACCATGCCCGGGGGCTGGAAGATGAGCCAGGTCGAGCCGATGCAGCCGGTCACGACCTATGCCGAGTTCAAGAGGGAGATCCTGAACGAGATCGCGCGCTGCCTGAACATGCCCTTCAACATCGCGGCCGGCAACTCCTCCGGCTACAACTACGCCTCGGGCCGGCTGGACCACCAGACCTACTTCAAGTCGATCCGCGTCGACCAGGCCTTCATGGCCGGGAGGATTCTGGACCGCCTGCTCGCGGTCTGGCTGCGCGAGTATGCCGTGCAGGCCGGCAGCGTCGGGCTGCTGCGCGCCCTCCCGGCGCACCAGTGGTTCTGGGACGGGTTCGAGCACGTCGACCCCGCCAGGGAGGCGGGCGCGCAGGAGACGCGGCTCAGGAACCACACGACCACCCTGGCCAGCGAGTACGCCCGCCAGGGCAAGGACTGGGAAGTCGAAATGCGCCAGCGGGCCAGGGAGTTCTGGCTGATGCAGGCGCTGGGACTGCCGGCGGCGGGCGCCCCGGCGCCGGCGGCTCCCGCCGCCGAACCGGCGGACGCCCCCGACAACAACACGGAGGACGCAGGCGATGGCCAGTAAGCTGACCGCAAGGATCATGGGCGAGGCCGAAGTGCCCGCGGGGCTGTACATCCGCGCCGAGCCCGGCGGGGTGAAGGTCGAGGCGGCCGCGGCGGCCGAGGGCAGATCCCTGCGGCGCTTCAGCATGACGGCCTACACCGGCGGCGCGATGGCGCTCGCGGGCTGGCCGTACCCGGTGGTCGTGGACATGGCCGGACTGGTCATCGGCAAGAAGTCGCGCCCGATCCTGATGGACCACGACCCCGGCCGCATCGTCGGGCACACCGACCTGGTAGGCGTCGACGGCAACGCCCTCGGGGTGGCCGGCGTGATCTCCGGCGTGGGCAGCGCGGCCCAGGAGGTGATCGGGGCCTCCGACAACGGCTTCCCGTGGCAGGCGAGCCTGGGCGCGGCGGTGAAGAAGGTCGTCTTCGTGCCCGAGGGCAGGACGGCGACCGCCAACGGGAAGGAGTTCGCGGGGCCGGTCTACATGGTCCGGCAGGCGAGGCTGGGTGAAGTGAGCTTCGTGGCGCTCGGCGCGGACGACTCGACGAGCGCGAAGGTGGAGGCGGAACGGGTTCCTGCCACTGAAGGCGGCAGCAGCAGCATGGAGGTCATGACGATGGAGTTCGAGCAGTGGCTGAAGGCAAAGGGCTTCGCGCTGGCGGAGCTGTCCGATGAACAGACCGCAGGCCTGAAGGAGATGTTCGCCGCCGAGGCCGGCGGCGCGGGGAAGCCGGACGGCGGTCCGCCCGCGTGCGGCACGCCGGCGGGGCCGGGCCGGCCGCCCGAGGCCACGGCTGCGGCCGCCGGGGCGGTGATCCAGGCAGGGGAAGGGGCGGAGGCCGCGGTGCGCGCCGAGCGCGGCCGCGTGGCGGCCATCCAGGAGATCTGCGCCGGCGAGTTTGCGCAGGTCGAACGCGACGCCATCCGCCTGGGCTGGACTGTCGAGGAGACCTCGCAGAAGGTCCTCAGGGCGATGCGCGAGGGCCGCCCCCGGGCCGACGTGCATGTGCTCACCCGCGCCGAGCGCGGGCCGGACCATGGGCGCAGGTCGCTCGAGGCGGCGCTGTGCCTGCGGGCGGGGATCAGTGCGGATTCGCTGTCCAGGGAATACGGCGAGCCGGTCGTCGCGAGCGCCTGTGCCGACCGCAACATCTCGCTGCAGCAGGTCTTCGTGGAGTGCGCGAAGATGGAGGGGCTGACGGTCCCCCGTTCGTTCGGCAACGAGACGATCCGCGCCGGGTTCTCGACCGTGTCGCTGCCCGGCATCCTCAACAACGTCGCCAACAAGAAGCTGCTCCGGGCCTTCCAGACCCAGCCTGTCGTGGCGACGCGGCTGTGCTCCGAGGGCGAGCTGAACGACTTCAAGGAGTCGGAGCGCTACCGCCTGACCGACGTGGGCGACCTCGAGCCGGTGGCGCCGGACGGGGAGATCAAGCACGGGGGGCTCAAGGAGGAGAAGGCCACCAACCAGCTGGGCACGTTCGGGAAGATCTTCGCGCTGACCCGCGAGATGATCTACAACGACGACCTGGGCTCGTTCACCAAGGTGCCCGAGGGCATGGGCGCGCGGGCCGCGCGCAAGATCGACCAGCTGTTCTTCACGCGGCTCCTGGCCAACCCCGCCCAGGGCGACGGCAAGGCGCTCTTCCACGCCGACCACAGGAACTGGGCCGAGGGCGCGGACACCGCGCTCTCGGCCGACTCCCTCGCCCTCGCGATCCAGCTGTTCCTGGACCAGACCGACGCCGACGGCCAGCCGATCAGCGTGAACCCCAGGTTCCTCCTCGTGCCGACGGCGCTGAAGATGACGGCGCGCGAACTCCTGAACTCGGTGACGTTCTTCGCCACGGGCACGACGAACAAGGCGCGCATCCCGACCTACAACGCCCTGGCCGACGAGGATCTGGAAGTGGTCACCAGCCCCTACCTCTCGAACACCAACTACGCCGGCGCCTCGGCGAAGGCCTGGTATCTGTTCGCCGACCCGCAGGTCGTGGACACCTTCGAGATCGGGTACCTCAAGGGCCGCCGGGTGCCCACCGTCGAACAGGGCGAGACCGACTTCGACACCCTCGGGATCAAGTTCCGCGTCTACTTCGACATCGGCGTCCGGGAGCAGGACTACCGGGGCATGGTTCGATTCAAGGGCGAGGCGTGATCTGAAAGGAACCACACACAGTGAGCACCACGTTCATCCAGAGAGGCGGTTCGATTGACTACACCCCCGTGGCGGCCGTGAGCGCCGGCGACGTGGTCGTGCAGGGCGATCTGGTGGGAGTGGCCAAGCTCGACATCGCGGCCGGGAAGCTGGGCGCGCTGGCGGTGACCGGCGTCTTCGACTTCCCGAAGGCCACGACCAGCGCGTCGGCGCTGGCGGCCGGGGCCAAGGTCTACTGGGACGCCGCGGGCGAAGTCGTGACGGCCGGGGCCGGCGGCGGCGCGAACAAGTACGTCGGCAAGGTGGTCCGGGCGGCGGCCGCCGACGCGGCAGTCGTGCGGGTGCGCCTCGAGCAGTGACCCCCCGGAGTGCGAGGAGCACCACGCCGCCGTGATCCCGAAGCTGATCCATTTCGTGTGGGTCGGTGAGGCGCCGATGCCCGACTGGGCCGCGCGCAACATCGAGTCCTTCAGGGCGCTGAACCCCGGGCACCAGGTCCTGGTGCACGGCGGGGAGGCGCTCACGGAGCCATACCGGAGGCTGTACGCGCCGGCGACGGCGCCATCGATGCAAAGCGACCTTCTGCGGCTCTCGGCGCTGCGCACCCACGGCGGCTGGTACTGGGACGTGGACTTCGTCCCGTTCCGGCCGCTGGCCGACCTCGAGCTGGCCTACGGCCTGGACGGCCGCACCATGTTCATCTCCCGCCAGCAGGGCAACCGCAACCCGGCCTGGACGCACGCCGCGGCGCCGCTTGCCTGCGGCCCTGAGTGGCCCGGCTGGCCGCTGCTGGACGGGATCCTCGCCGGCCGCCGGCCGCCCCTCGGGTACTGCGACCTGGGGCCGCGGCTGTTCGCAGAGGCGGCGAAGGCACGGCCGGGACTCTTCACCGTGGCCGAGCCGCAGTGGTGCTTCCCGGCGGCCATCGGCCAGGCCGGCCGCGCCCACGAGGTCCTGCAGGCCACCGGCGACGTGCGGCACATGCGGCGGCTGTGCCGCGCCACCGGCGGGCAGCTGCCCTTCGCGATGCATCTGTGGGCCGCGAACAGGCCGAAGATCGCGGTGCAGGACCAGGCGCTCGCGGTCGCCGGCGGCGGCCGCCGGCGGGCCGTGCTGGGCGTGATCGACCAGCAGTGGCAGGAGGAGTGGCAGCCGTTCCGCAGCATCGCGGCCGGGCTGGCGCGGCTGGGCTGGACGGCGGAGGCGCGGCTCCTCGGCGACCCCGATCTCCTGACCTACGCGGACCTGCTGGTCGTGTGGAACGGCCGCCGGAGCCTGTATGCCGACGCCGTGGCCCGGGCCCGGGCGCTCGGGCTGACGGTGCTGCATGTCGAGCACGGGTTCTTCGACCGCCGCCGCCACCATCAGGTCGACCACGCCGGCATCCTGCACTGGGCCGGGTGGGCGCGGCCCGAGGCGCTGCGGGCCACCGCGCCGCCCGGCGCCGTCGACCGGCTGCGCAGGGTGTGGCCGCACAGCCTTCCCGCGCCGGCGCGCCGGCGCGGCCCGGCCCTGGTCGTCGGCCAGGTCGACGGCGACTCGCAGCTGGACGACTGCGAGGTGCACTTCGCCACGGAGCTTGAGCGCATGGTCTCGCGCGTTCCCGGCGTCCAGGCGATCTTCCGCGACCACCCGCTGGCCCGGCCGCGCCCGCCGCACACCCTGCGCCTGCCGCGCCGCCCCGAGGCCTCCCTGGCCGACCTGGCGCGGGAGTGCAGCTGTGCGGTCATGCTGAACAGCAACGCCGGCAACGAGCTGCTGGCCATGGGCGCGCCGGTCCTGGCGCTGGGGCCGGCCCTCTACCTGGCCGGGGGCGTGGCCGCGCAGTGGACGCCGGCGACGCTGCCGGAACTCCTCCAGGCCCCGCCGGCGCCGGCCCGCGAGGCCGTCGTGAACTACCTCGCCCACCTGGCCGACCGGCAGTACTCGAACGAAGAGCTCGCCGCCGGCACGCCGCTGGAGCGCATCCTCAGGGAGGCCGGCTGTGCCTGACATCCTCCAGGACGGGATCGCGTGGCTGCACCGCAGGCGGGCGGAACACATGGCCAGCCCGGCCACCTATGTCCGGGCCGGCCAGGCCGGCGGCGTCACAGTCCACGTCACGGCCAGCCAGATCCGCTGCGAACGCCTGGATGCGGCCGGGCTCCCGGTCGAGGCGTGTGCGATGGACTTCATCGCGTCCGCCGCGGAGCTCACGGCGGACCCTGAACCGGGCGACACGATCCTCTTTGCCGGCCGGCGCTGCGAGGTGACGGCCCTTGGCGGCGAGCCGTGCTGGCGCTGGACGGACGCCGGCCGGCTGGCCCGGCGCATCCACACCCGCGACACCGGGGAGGCCTGAAGCCATGTCCGTTGCCTTCGACATCGCCGCCGCCGTGGCCGCCGAGCTGAACACCGGCTTCGCCGGGGAGTTCACGGCAACCCTGACGGCGCTTCCGGGCGCAGGGATCGATGACCTGGAGACGTCCAGGGTCTCCGTGGTGCCCAGGGCCGTGCAGCCGGCCCAGGCGACCCGCACCCGCCGCGGCCTGGACGTGACGGTCGACATCGGCATCCAGAGGAAGGTCGGGGCGGACCTGGAGTCCGATGTCCCCGCCCTGGCCGGCCTTGCGCAGCGGGTGCTTGACTTCCTCTGGCGCCGGCCGCTGGCGGCCGCGCCCACGGCCGTGTTCCTGGACGCCGTCAACGAGCCGGTGTTCGCGCCGGAGCACCTCGAGCAGCTGCGCGTGTTCACCAGCGTCGTTACGGTGAGCTACCGGACATGAGCAACAGCATCGTCACGATGAAGGCGCTCTTCTTCGACCGCGCGGCCGTCACCGGTGCCGTGGACAGGGCCACGCGGCGCGCGCTGTCGCGATTCGGGGCTTTCGTGCGCCAGACGGCCCGGCGAAGCCTGCGCACACGCACCGGCTCCGCGCCGCCGGGGCAGCCGCCGCACTCGCACACCGGGCTTGTCAGGCGCTTCATCTGGTTCGCCTACGAGCCGGCCCGGAGTTCCGTGGTGATCGGCCCGGCACGCCTGACGGGCAGGGGGCGCGGCGATGCGCCAAGCCTGCTCGAGCACGGCGGCCGGGCGCAGCGGAAGGCCCGGGGCCGCGGCGGCGGCGCCTACCGGCCGCGCTACCGGCCCCGGCCGTTCATGCAGCCGGCCTTCGACACCGAACGGGCCCGGCTGCCCGCGCTGTGGGCCGACAGTGTGAAACGCTGACCAGGAGGACAGGACCATGGATTTCGTGCTCGGCAAGGACTGCAAGGTGTACTGCGGCGCGGCCGGGACCCAGCTTTCGGGCCTGGCTGAACTGAGCACGGTCCGCAAGGCCGGCCTCAGCGCCGAGGCCGGCGAGGCGGACGTGACCACCCGCGCCAACAGCGGCTGGCGGGCCACGGCGGCGACGCTGCGCAGCCTGTCGGCGGAACTGGAGGTGGTGTTCAAGCCCGGCGACGCGGGCTACGAGACGCTGCGCGACGCCTACCTCGGCGGCACGTCCGTCTGCCTGGCGGTCCTGACCGGCGCCAGGGACAGCGCCGGCTCCGAGGGGCCGCACGGCGACTGGGCCGTCACCGGCTTCAGCCGCACGGAGGAACTGGAGGAGGGCGTGGTGGTCACGGTGACCGCCAAGCTCACCAGCTTCACCGCCTGGGTCGAGGTCGGGGCCGGGTCGTAACCACGCCGCAGCGGAGGGCTTGCCCGATGCGACAGTTCACAGACACACAGGGCCGCAGCTGGCAGATCGTGCTGAACCTCGGCACGGCGCTCCGGGTGAAGGACGCACTCGGCGTGGACCTGCTGGCGCCCGAGGCCGGCGAGCCGCCGCTGGTCACCCGCCTCACCACCGACGAGTTCCTGCTCGGCTCGGTGATCTGCCAGCTCCTCGCCCGGCAGATGGAGGCCTGCAAGCTGACCGAGGCCGACATCCTGGCCGCCTTCGACGGGGCGACGCTGCTCGCCGCCCAGGAGGCGTTCTTCGCGGAGATGGTGGATTTTTTCCGGAGCCGCGGCCGTGCCGACCGGGCGGCCGCGGTGGCGAAGCATGCGGCGCTGATGCAGGCCGCGGTCAGGGCCGCGGAGGCGCAGGTGGCCGCGATCCGGCCGGAGACGATCCTTGGGGGGACGTCTGGCGCGTCGCCGGGATGATCCCGGCCGACCCCCGGCCGTTCACGCTGCGGGAGCTGCTGTGGATGGCCGACGGGGCGCACCGGGAACGCTGGATGAGGATGGGCCCGCTCATGGCCCTGATCGCCAATGTCAACCGCGACCCGCGCAGGTGCCGGCCGTTCCGGCCCGAGGACTTCGACCCGTTCGCCGCGAAGGCCGGCCCCGAGCCGGTGGTGCTTGACAGGACGACCGTCGGGCAGCTGCGCCGGGCCCTGGGCAGGTGAGAGAAGGAGGACCGCAACATGATCACCGGACTGCGCATGAACCCGGCCGCCCTGATCGCCGCCGGACTGGCCGTAACCCGCGTGGCCGAGGCCGGCGGCTACACCTACGTCGGTCACGCGCTTGGCGACGACCCTTCCGAGGGTGCCGCCGTGTGGATGATCCGGCGAATTGACGAAAACGGCAGTTCCGCGTTCGCCGACGGGGTGCGCGACTTCTGCCGGCGCTGGGATCTGCGCGCCACCTACACCTACGCGGTCTGAGGGCGAACCATGGCGAAGAAGGTCTACGTCATCGAAGCCGACGACCTGCTCCCCCTCGGGGGCGGGCTGTTCCTTGTGGAC
>MVZH01000148.1 GCA_002068325.1 Lentisphaerae bacterium ADurb.BinA184
CTGCGCCGAAGGCGGCGCCGGTCGCCATTCCCGCCGGCGTGACCTCGCCGAGCGCGGACTGGCCGTGCCCACGCCGGGGGCGGGACGGCGCCCGCCCCGCATTGCGAATCCCGCAGGGGTCGCTATATTCGCCACCGGTTCCCTGCTCAATCATGAACCGCGGAGTGCGGCACGCATGAAACTGTCTGCGATCCTCACCCCTTCGTTGGTCAAGACCAGCCTCGGCAGCGTCGAGAAGGAAGAAGTCTTCGAGGAGATGGTCCAGGTCCTGATTGACGCTGGCCGTCTGCGTGAGGGGGACCGCGACGAGGCCTTGCGCGCGCTCTTCGACCGCGAGGCGAAGATGACGACCGGCGTCGTCAAGGGCCTTGGTCTGCCGCATGGCAAGATCGCGGCGGCCAAGGAGCTGCTGATTGCCCTTGGGGTATCGCCCCGCGGGATCGAGTACCAGGCGATGGACGGGGCGCCGGTCCACGTGGTGATAATGGTCTTCGCCGAGATTGGCAATCCAGGCCCCCACATCGAGGCTTTGGCCGAGGTGTCGAGGTTGTTCACGATTCCCGGGTTTCTTAACAAGGTCATGGCGGCCCGCAACGGCGCCGAGGTGGTGGACCTGATCCGCCGGGAGGAGTGATGGAAGAGGTTCTGCAACGCCTGCTCAACGTGGAGAAGGAGGCGGCCGCGCGGGTCAAGGCCGCGGAGGCCGAGTCCGCCCGCCTCGACGAGGAAGGGCGGCGTGAGGCCGCCGCCTTGCGCGTGCGGCTGCTGGCCGAGCTCGAGGCCGAAGCGGACGCCCGGGTGGCGGCCCGGACGGCGGAGGCCGAGGCCAGGCGCCGCGAGGTCATGGCCAAGGCCGGACAGGAGATCCAGGACTACGCCCGACGGCTCCGGGAACGACTGCCGGCCGCCGTCCGCACCGTCGTGGATGCGCTTGGCTTCCCGGACGTCCAGGCGGACGGCAAATGATGCAACCCCCCAGTCGGCTCCGCTGACGCGCCGCGTGCGCCGACGGCGGATCGCGGCCGGCCGTGTGAACCATGGCGATCCAGAGTGCCAATACCGGGACCGATTTTCTGTTCCCCAAACTGCATGGGCGCTGGGCGGAGGCGTGGACGGGAGAGCGCCTCGGCAGCCTGCTCTCGGGGGGGATGCAGGCCTTGGGGCGCGCCCTGGCGCCGTGGGGGGTGTCGGTTCAGCATCGCGCCCGCGTCCAGAAGGAGCTGACCGAGCACCTGATTGCCGAGCTGGGGGCCGTCCGCGGCCTCCTTGACGCGGCGGCCAGCATCTTCTACGGCGCCTTCATTCACCGCTACTTTCTTGCCAATCTCAAGACCCTGCTGCGCCGCCGTTACCAAGAGAGCGGCGAGACCGACGTCGAGTACCTGCTGGTTCAGTCGCCCCAGCTTCCGGCCCTGCCGGTCGAGGTCATGGTCAGCGCCAGGACGGTGCACCAGTTCTACCGGCTGATCCCGCCCCTTCCTCAGCATGACCGGCTGCTGCCCATCCTTGTCGAGTTGGATGACAGCCACGACTTCCTGGTGGCGGAGGCCCGCATTGACGCCCTTTACTACGAGTGGTTCCTCGAAGCCGCCGCCGGTGTCCGCCGCCCCGCCCGTGCCACGGCCCTTGACTTGGTGCAGACCGAGATTGACGTCCTCAACCTCATCATGGCTCTGCGCAATGTGGTCATCTACCGTCTGCCCGAGGCCAGCATGGAGAGGCTGTTCATCGCCGGCGGGCGCCTGCTGCCCGCCCCGGCCGCCGCCGGGTTGGCGGACGCGCGCACCGTGAACGGCTTGCTGGCCGGGGTGCCCGGCGAGTATGCGCAGGCCCTCTCGGCTGTCGGCCCGCGGGATCTCTACCGGATGGACAACGCGCTCTGGCAACTGGCGTTCCGGCGGGCCGAGCGGGCGTTCCGGGACTTCGGGCGGCCGGCGGCCTCCGTGGCCTCCTTCCCATACCTCAAGCAGGCTGAGCATCTGAACTTGAACCGCCTCTTCGAAGGCCTTTACCTGAAGCTGGACCCGGCCGTGACCCGGACCATGCTGGTGGGAGTCTGAGATGTTCCGCCCGGTTGCGATGACCAAAGTCTCCGTCCTGGTGCACGCCGACTGCGTGGACCGGCTGGCGGTGGCGCTGGGGCGCGCCGGCTTCGTCCATCTCATTGATGCGGTGACCCAGTCGCGCACCCGCCTGCTGGCCGGGGTGGACCGCTCGACCGAACTGCAGGAGCTCGAAGCCCTCAACCAACGTTGCACCTACCTGATGGAGAGCCTGTCCATCGCCCCGGCCGCGGGCGAGGAGCGTCCGCCTGTCCCGACCGATGTGGCCTGGCGCAGGGAGACCCAGACGTACCTCGAATCGTTGACGGACACCTACCAGAGCCTTGATGAAGCCATCAATCGCCTGATCGCCGAGTCCGGCACACTCCTGCTCCAGCATGAGCGGCTGGAGTCGCATCCCCTCAAGAAGATCCGTCTTGACGACCTGCGGGACCTTGATTTCCTCTACGTGCAGACCGGGCGCCTGGCCCGTCCCGTGGCCGAATCCATCGCGCAGTCGCTGGGGGAGCGTGCCCTGATCCTGCACGAGGAACGGCGCGTCGGCGAGGAACCCGTGCTGGTCATCTGTTCGCGCAAGAACCGCTGGGCCGTTGATTCGGAGCTCAACAAGGTTGGGTTCAAGTCCGACACCCCGGCCGATGCCGGAGCGGCGACCGTGACGGAGGCCCTCGAGCAGTCCACCAGCCGTCTCGACGAGGTGCGGCAGGCCCTGTCCAAGCACCGCATCGACCTGTTCCGCCTGGCCGCCGAGAACCGCGGGCGGGTGCAGGCGGTGCACCGGCAGTTGCAGGCCGCGCTGGCCGTCGGCCGCGCCCAGCAGCAGTTCGGGCGCACGGCCACGCTCTACTGCATCTGCGGCTGGATTCCGGCCCATCGCCGGGCCGAGCTGGCGGACGTCGTGCGGGAGGCCACCGGCGGCTCCGGCGTGATTGATGAAGTGCCCGCCGCCCGCGACGAGTTTGTGCGCGAGGGCAGGGAACAGGTTCCCACCCAGTTCGCGCCGCTGGCCGTGCTGCGCCCGTTCCAGCAGTTGGTCGCCATGTTCGGGGCGCCGCGCTACGACGACATCGAGCCGTCCATCTTTGTGGCGCTGAGTTTCGTGCTCATGTTCGGTTTGATGTTCGGCGACGTGGGGCAGGGGCTGGTGATTGCCTTGGGCGGGCTGTACCTGCGCCACACCCGGCGGCCCTCGCTGGCGCGCTTCCGCGACGCCGGCTACCTGCTGCTTCTGTGCGGCGCGTCGGCGGTGCTGTTCGGTTTCCTCTACGGCAGTGTGTTCGGGTACGAGGATCTCTTCCACGGCATCTGGCTCAGCCCGTTGCGGGACGTGATGCGGCTGCTCAAGGCCACCGTCATCGTCGGCATCGTCTGCATCAGCATCGGCATCATCCTCAACATCATCAACAAGATCCGCGCCGCCGACTACCTCAACGGAATCTTCGACAAGTTCGGCGTCATCGGCATCGTCTTCTACTGGGGCGCGATCGGACTCGGCGTGAAGGCCGCCGTCGCCGGCCGCATCTCGCGCGGCGAGGTGCTGCTGATCGTCATCCTCCCCCTGGCCATCCTCTTCGTGCGCGAACCCCTGTACAATCTGATCACCCGCCGCAAACGCCTCCTGCACGAAGACATTGTGACCTTCCTCATGCAGTCGGCGATCGAGGTGATGGAGACGGTCACCGTCTTCCTCGGCAGCACCGTCTCGTTCGTGCGCGTCGGCGCCTTCGCCCTCAGCCACGCCGCGGTCTGCCTGGCCATCTACGCGCTGGTGGACGCCATCCGCGGGGCCCCGCTCGGCGGCTTCTGGGCCGTGCTGATGATCGTCTTCGGCAACCTCTTCGTCATTCTCCTGGAAGGCATGGTGGTCGGCATCCAGGGCGTGCGCCTGCAGTACTACGAGCTGTTCAGCAAGTATTTTGCCGGAGACGGTTTGTCCTACCAGCCGTTCAGCCTGAACCCAACCGATACGCAGCAGAAGGAGTAGCGAGATGAGTCTGATCAAGTCCTCGTGTCTGGCCTCGGCCGCGGTGGTCCTGTTGAGCGCGATGGCGATTTTGGGTGTGGGGGCCGCCAAGACGTTTGCCCAGGCGCCGTCGGGCCCCGGTGCGCACGGCCAGATCGAGGCGCACAGTGAGGCCGGCCCCGCCGCGCGCGTGTCGGGCAACGGCCAGACGGCGCTGTTCATCGCCATCGCCGTGACCGTCGGCGTCGCCTGCCTGTCGGCCGGGTACGCCGTCGGCAAGGTGGGCGCCGCCGCGCTCGGGGCCGCCTCGGAGAAGCCGGAGATCCTCGGCCGCGCCCTCATCTTCGTCGGGCTGGCCGAAGGCATCGCGATCTACGGCCTGATCATCGGCATCATGCTCCTGCGCCTGGTCTGAAGACGGAACCGGCCATGTCGTACCGCATCATCGGCGATCAGGACACGATTCTGGGCTACGCCTTCGCCGGCGTGCCCGGGGTGGCCGTGGACGGCGAGGAGCAGGCCCGCGCCGCCTTCCGCTCCGCGCTGGCCGACGCCGGTGTCTCGATGCTCATCGTCACCCGCCGTGTCGCCAGCCTGCTGTCCGATGAGATCGCCGCCCACCGCGTCGCCTGCCAGGCCCCCTTCGTCGTCGAGGTCGGCGACCTCTGGGACACCCCGGTGAAGCGCCGCACCCTCGAGGAACTCATCCAGGAGGCGGTGGGCATCCGTATCACCAAGGCAGACTGATGAACGAACTCGAACACGAAGACAAACTGCGCCGCGAGATCCTCGCCGACGCCGAGCGCAAGGGGGCGCGGGCCGTGGATCGGGCCCGCCAGGCCGCGCAGAAACGGCTGGAGGCCGTGACGGCCGAGGTCGAGGCCCAACGCCAGGCCCGCCTCGCCGAGGCCCAGCGCCGCGCCGACGAGCGGGCCATGTCCCTGCTGGCCAGCACCGAACTCGAACGCCGCCGGCTGTGGCTGCGGTGCCAGGAGGAGGTCATCGAAGAGGCGATCCGCACGGCCGAGACGCGCCTGCTCGACCTCGACGGCGCCGAGCGGCAGGCCTCGCTGAGCCACCTTCTGACGGAGGCCCTGGGCGCCTTCGCAGGGCAGGACGTCACCATCCGCATCGCCGCCGGCGCCCATGCCGCCGCCGACCGGCAGCTGGTGCTCGATGCCGTCGCCCGGCTGCCGGCCGCCGCCCAGCCCGCACAGGCCATCGTCGAGGAGGACGCCGGCATCGCCGGAGGCCTCATCGTCGAAGGCGCTGACGGACGTTGCCGGTACGACAACACCTATGCGGCACGCATCGCCCGCACCCGCAACCTCCTGCGCAGCAGGGTTGCCCAAGCCCTCGGAGTCACCGACCTGTGACCTGCGATCCCCAAGCCCGCCACGAAAGCCGCCCCGGCCGGGAAGGCCGCGCCGCCCCCGCCGCCGTCAAGTGACTGGACACCCCCATGCCCCCTGTGCAACTGAAGCCGCAGACCGCATCGTCCCGCGCGAATCCGTCGGCGGAAGCCCGGATCGTCCGCATCAACGGCCCGGTGGTCGAGGCCACCGGCCTGTCCCGCGCCGCCATGCTCGAAGTGGTCGAGGTGGGGCGGGAACGGCTGGTCGGCGAGGTCATCCGCCTGACCCGTGACGTCGCCACCATCCAAGTCTATGAAGACACCGGCGGGCTCCGCCCCGGTGCCCCGGCCTACCCGACCGGCCGCCCGCTCTCCGTTCTGCTCGGCCCCGGGCTGCTCGGCAACATCTACGACGGAATCCAGCGCCCGCTGCGGGCGATCGCCGAGACCTCCGGGCACTTCATCCGCCGCGGCGAAAAGCCATCGCCGCTGGACCTCGAACGGCGCTGGCGTTTCACCCCCTCGTTGCAGGCCGGCGCGGCGGTGGCCGGCGGCGCCGTGCTCGGAACCGTGCAGGAGACCCCCAGCATCGCGATGGCCGTCATGATCCCCCCCGGCGTGGAGGGGGAGCTGGCCGAACTGGCGCCCGAGGGCGACTACACGGTGGCCGACATCATCGGCCAAGTCCGGCGCGCGGACGGGGCCACCACTCCCGTGCGGCTGGCCAACTACTGGCCTGTGCGCCGCCCGCGACCCTCGCAACGGCGCGTCCGCATGGACACCCCTCTGGTGACCGGACTGCGCGTGGTGGATGTCTTCTTCCCGATCGCCACCGGCGGCACCGCCGCCATCCCCGGCGGTTTCGGAACCGGCAAGACCATGACCCAGCACGCCCTCGCCAAGTGGTCCGCCGCCGACATCATCGTCTACATCGGCTGCGGCGAGCGGGGCAATGAGATGACCGAGGTGCTGCGCGAGTTCCCCGAACTGCAGGATCCCCGCACCGGCCGTTCGCTGATGGAACGCACGGTGCTCATCGCCAACACCTCGAATATGCCGGTGGCCGCCCGCGAGGTCTCCATCTACACCGGCATCACCCTCGCCGAGTTCTACCGCGACATGGGGTACAATGTGGCCGTCATGGCGGACTCGACCTCACGTTGGGCCGAAGCCCTCCGCGAGCTCTCCGGCCGCCTCGAAGAGATGCCCGCCGACGAAGGCTTCCCCGCCTACCTGCCCACCCGGCTGGCCGAGTTCTACGAGCGGGCCGGGAGTGTCGAGACCCTCAATGGCCGCCGCGGCTCGGTCTCCGTCATCGGCGCCGTCTCGCCGCCGGGCGGCGACTTCTCGGAACCCGTCACCCAGCACACCAGCCGCTTCATCCGCTGCTTCTGGGCCCTCGACCGTGACTTGGCCAACGCCCGCCACTACCCGGCCATCAGCTGGCTCAGCAGCTACTCGGAATACGTCAACGACATCGAACCCTGGTGGCGGCACCAGGGCGCCGACTGGCAGGAGCTCCGTATCACCCTCATGCGGCTGCTCCAGGACGAGGTCCGGCTCCAGCGCATCGCCCGCCTGGTCGGCCCCGACGCCCTGCCCGACGACCAGCACCTGATCCTCTTCGTCGCCGAACTCATCAAGAACGGCTTCCTCCAACAGAGTTCCTTCGACCCCGTTGACATGTACTGCGGCCCGGAGAAGCAGCTGCAGATGATGCGCCTGCTCGTGCTCTTCGACCGCCGGGCGCGCCAGGTCCTGGCCCGCGGCGGCACCCTGGCTGAGATCCGCGAGATGCCCTGCCTGCCCACCTTGGTGCGCATGAAGAGCACGATCCCCAACGACCGCCCGCAGGACTTCGATGCCCTGCGCACCCGCCTCGAACAGGAGTTCGATGCGATCGAGAGGAGATTGGCCTGATGCACGACATTGGGCTGGAATACTGCGGACTGCAACGCGTGGACGGCCCCCTGGTCTTCCTCGAAGGCGTGCGCGACGTCGCCTTCGACGACGTGGTCGAGGTGACCGCGCCCGACGGAACCCTGCGCCTGGGCCAGGTCCTCGACATCAGCGAGACCCGCGCCGTCGTCCAGATGTTCTCCGGGACCACCGGCCTGTCAACCGCCGCCAGCCGCGCCCGCTTCACCGGCGTCAGCCAACGCATCGCGGTCGGCCGCGAGATGGTCGGCCGGATCCTCGACGGGGTCGGCCGCCCCAGGGACGGATTGCCCGACGTGCTGACCGACGAGCGCCGCGACGTCAACGGCGCCTCCATCAACCCCTACTCCCGCGAGTACCCGCGCGACTTCATCCAGACCGGCATCACTTCCATTGACTTGATGAACACCCTCGTGCGCGGCCAGAAACTGCCGATCTTCTCCGGAAACGGCATGCCCCACAACCAGATCGCCGCCCAGATCGCCCGCCAGGCCAAACTGCTCGCCGAGGACGTCCGCTTCTCCATCGTCTTCGCCGCCATGGGGGTCAAGTATGACGTCGCCCGCTTCTTCATCGATTCCTTCGAGCGCAGCGGCGCCATCAACAACGTCACCATGTTCCTCAGCCTTGCCGACGACCCCTCCGTCGAACGGCTGGTCACCCCGCGCTCGGCCCTGACCTTCGCCGAGTACCTCGCCTTCGAGGCCGGCATGCACGTCCTGGTCATCCTCACCGACATGACCAACTACTGCGAAGCCCTGCGCGAGGTCGCCACCGCCCGCAACCAGATCCCCAGCCGCAAGGGCTATCCCGGGTATCTGTACAGCGACCTGGCCTCGCTCTACGAACGGGCCGGCCGCATCGCCGGACTCCCGGGCTCCATCACCCAGATGCCTATCCTGACCATGCCCAGCGACGACATCTCCCACCCCGTCCCCGACCTGACCGGCTACATCACCGAGGGCCAGATCGTCCTCGACCGCGAGATGTTCCAGAAACACATCTACCCCCCGGTCGCCGGACTGCCCTCGCTCTCGCGGCTGATGAAGGACGGCATCGGCAAGGGCCGCACCCGCGACGACCATCCGCACATCGCCTCGCAACTGTTCGCCGCCTACTCGCGCGTCAAGGAGATCCGCGCCCTCGCCGCCGTCATCGGCAGCGAGGAGCTCAGCCCCCTCGACAAGCTGTATATGCAGTTCGGCGACCATTTCGAAGCCCATGTCGTGACCCAGGGCGAGGACGAGAACCGGTCAATCGAGGAGAGCCTCGCCGCCGGCTGGCAGGCCCTCAAGATCCTGCCCCGCTCCGAGCTGTACCGCCTCAGCGAAGAGGAACTCAAACAGTACTACGACTGAGCGCCCGATGCCGCGCCGTCCGCCGGCGCCACCCGAAAGCCGAGATCCCACATGGCCCGTCTGAATGTGCCGCCAACCAAGAGTAGCCTGCTGCGGGTGCGCGACGACCTGCGCATGGCCACCGAGGGCTTCAGCCTCCTCGACCAGAAGCGCGAGATCCTGGTGATGGAGCTGATGCGGCTGCTCGAACGGGTGCGCGTCGTCCAGCGCGAGGTCGAACAGGCCCGCGAAAAGGCCCATGCCACCGCCAGGAAGGCGTTCACCCGCAACGGCTTCCATGTCATGCGCCGGATCGCCAGCGGCATCCGGTACCCGCACAAGACCACCATCCGCCATCGCGTCGTGGCCGGCGTCCGGCTGCCCGAGATCACCGCCGAACACGGCGAGTTCTCGTTGCAGTTCGGCCTCGCCGAGACCGACTCCCTGGTTGATGAGACCATGCGCGACTACCTGGCCCTCGTCGAAACCCTCGGCCGCATGGCCCAACTCGAAAACGCCGCCTGGCTGCTGGCCCGCGAACTGAAGAAGACCCAACGCCGCGTCAACGCGCTCGAACAAATCTTCATCCCCGACTTCTCCGATACCCTGGCCTACATCGCGGAAACCTTGGAAAGCAAGGAACTGGAAGCCTTTGCGATCCTCAAGATCGTCAAGGCCCGGCGCGAGTGATTGGCCGCCCGGAGGCGCCGGCGCAACCAAGCGAAGACGGACGGGAGAGGTGAACCATGCCACGGAATCTGTTCGGCAGGATCCTCGTGGTGGTTGACGGGGCGGAACCCTCGGTGGCCGCTGGCAACTACGCCGTGCAGCTGGCCGCCCAGTGCGGCGGCGAGCTGACCGCGATCCATGTGGTCGATACCGCCACCATGGACTACCTGTCCCACATGCGCATCCTCGTCTCCGAGGAACGGCTGGAGTTCGAGCGCGACCTGGCGACCAGCGGCCAGCGCTACCTCGAATACGTCCGCACCGTCGGCCGGGCCAGCGGACTCGACGTGCGCACGGTCCAGGGCAAGGGCAACCTCCACCAGACGGTGCTCAAGGAGGCCGAGACCCTCGCCGTGGACGTGATCGTCGTCGGCGGGTGGTCCGCTTCAGTCCTCCAGAAAGACTTCTCCAGCGTCGAGCGCCAGCTGCTCATGAGCGAAGCCCGGTGCCCGGTCATTGTGGTCAAGGCGAAGTGACCGCCCGCCGCCCGGCCCGAGGCCGCCGCCGGCAGGCCGCAAAAAGGGCACACACCGCCCTTGCGCCGCGCCGTCGGCGCGCTATAGTACGCCCCTCAGCCGTTCCGGCGGCGGGGCCGGCCGGTGCGCGGAGACGGGAAAAATTTCCGCGGCCGGCTTGCGCGGCGCCGGAGACGCGCTAAGGTAACTCTTCGCGTCCCGTGACACCCCTGACCGGGCGGCGCGGGGCGGCGGCTCTTTGAGAACTGAACAGTGCGATGGACGATGGCGACGTGAACGACGAACCCTGTCCCGGCCCCGCGTTTAGCCGCGCGGACGCCGGAGACAACGATTCCTCAAGCTGAAGACCAGCCGCGCCTCCGGGCGCGGCGACGTTTTTGCTATGGAGAGTTTGATCCTGGCTCAGAATGAACGCTGGCGGCATGGATGAGGCATGCAAGTCGGACGGAGAGGCCCCGCAAGGGGCCGATCAGTGGCGCAAGGGTGAGTAACACGTGAGCAATCCGCCCCCGAGTCCGGGACAGCTCCGGGAAACTGGAATTAATACCGGATGCGGCGTGCGGGCCGCATGGCCTGCCCGCCAAAGGTTGACTCCGCCCGGGGAGGAGCTCGCGGCCCATTAGCTGGTTGGCGGGGTAACGGCCCACCAAGGCTGAGACGGGTAGGTGGTCTGAGAGGATGGTCACCCACACTGGGACTGAGACACTGCCCAGACTCCTACGGGAGGCTGCAGTCGAGAATCTTCCGCAATGGGCGCAAGCCTGACGGAGCGATGCCGCGTGGGGGATGAAGGCCTTCGGGTTGTAAACTCCTGTCACCCGGGACGAAGAATGTGACGGTACCGGGAGAGGAAGCCACGGCTAACTACGTGCCAGCAGCCGCGGTAATACGTAGGTGGCGAGCGTTATTCGGATTCACTGGGCGTAAAGGGTCCGTAGGGGGTTTGCCAAGTCTGGTGTGAAAGCCCGCCGCTCAACGGCGGAACGGCACTGGAGACTGACGAACTCGAGTTCATGATGGGAGAGCGGAATTCCTGGTGTAGCGGTGGAATGCGTAGATATCAGGAGGAACACCCGCGGCGAAGGCGGCTCTCTGGCGTGAAACTGACCCTGAAGGACGAAAGCGTGGGTAGCAAACAGGATTAGATACCCTGGTAGTCCACGCTGTAAACGGTGTGCACTAGATGTGGG
>MVZH01000149.1 GCA_002068325.1 Lentisphaerae bacterium ADurb.BinA184
CTCGCCCAACTCGATCCTCTTCCGCCCCGCCGAAATCAACTACCTGCACTTCGCCGGCGGCGACATCGGCGGCGCCGCGGGCATCACGGTGGACAGCACGTGGGATGCAAACCAGGCCCAGTTGTGGTTCGACCGCAACGCGTCCTACTCCTTCACCGGCGGCGTCACCGTCGAGGAGGGGTGCCACGTCTACTACAAGCCGAGCACGGCGGGAACCTACAGCCTGGGCACCGGCCAGATCCACATCAAGGACGTTGCCGGCGGCCAGACGACCAGCATCAACTACGAGCCGACTGTCACCGGCACAACCCTGACCACCCCGATCCACGCGCAGAGCGGCACGACGACCTTCAACTGGGGCAATGCCCCGACCTTCACCGGCAACCTGACCCTCGACAGCAACATCTTCTTCAACTCGGTCGGCGGCGCCGGCGAGTACTTCGACTGGAACGGCAATGTCATCCTGACCGGCGACCGCACCATCATCGGCGGCGTGCGCGATCTGGGCCCCGGGCGCACGGGCGGCCTGCACTTCGGCGGCCAGTTCCAAGGCGCCGACCACACCTTGACACTGGACTTCCAGAGTACCATCGGCGGCGGCGGCGGCCTGGGCATGCAAGCCATGCTTGACACCACGGCATGGGACGTCGGCAATCTCGTGTTGACCAATGGCGCCGGCGGGCTGGCCTTCGGCGGAGGCAACACCCCCAACCTCCTCGTCCATACCACCAATGCCACCGACGACCACTTCGCCCAGCTGCGCGCCAACGGCGGCAAAGTCACCATCCAGAACGGCGCCCAGCTCTTCCTGCGCAAGGGCACCATTGACTTCGCCGACCTGCAGAGCGACGCGACCGGCAAAGTGCTGCTTGACGAGTACAACGCCGCCTACGACGTACGGCTTTCCGGCAGCGGCATGGTGCTGGGATCGGCCCCAGGCCAAGTCCAGAGAGCCATCATCGGCAACTCGACCGGCGCCCTGGGGCAGCTGCGTGGCGACATCACGGTCGGCAACGGCGGCACCCTCTTCCTCACCGGCCAGTACAATGAGATGGTCAAACAGTACGTCAATCCGGCCATTGCCAACAGCGGCAATCTCAGGCTTCTGGGCGGCGGCGTCCTTGAGAGCCATTGGGGGGTCGGCATCACCCACCTGCAGCTGAACAGCGGCTACGAGTTCCAGAGCGGTACGCAGAAACTCTACCTCGGTGACGGCAACGCTGCCACCGCCGAGACGATCACCTTCCGTGGGATCGAAGACCGCAGCACAGGGGCGGCCACGGGCACCTTCTTCTTCGGAACCGACAACGCCAATGTCGTCGATGACGGGAATGTCGTGCTCCGTTACGAGGGTCTGGCGGGCACCGGCGACTTCAACATCGGCTGGTCCACCCTGGCCAACATCACCTCGATGGGCTACAACTCCGGCACGATCAGCTACCCCTTCCGCGGCGGCTCCGCCGGTACGGAGTTTGCCCCGATCAGCGCGGACAACTCGATTGGCGCGATTGGGCAAACCACGGGCACCGTTTTCACCGCCACCAGCCCAACCAGCCTGGTGACCACCGGCACGGTCGGCTTCTACAACAGTACAGTCAGCGGGCCCGGGGGCCACCGGGGCGCGGCAGGCGCGGTGGTGATTGACGCCGGGGGGACATTCGACCTGGTCGCCGCCGGCCGCGCCGTGGCCTCGCAGATCACGGTTCAGAACGGCGGGGTGATCAGCGGCATCGGCACTTTCAGCACGCCGCTGCTGCAGGTCACCAACGGCACGGTCGAACCGGGCAACGACATCGGCACGCTCTACGTTGACGGGGCCATGACCCTGGCCGACAACTCGGTGCTCAACTTCGAGTTCGACACCACCACCTGCGACAAGATCGTGGTCACGGGCACCCCGGGAACGGTCACGGTGGACGGCATCCTGAACATCCTCGGCGCGCCGACGATGGGCACCGTCTACACACTGTTCAGCTCGACCGGCACCCTGACGGACAACATCCTCGAACCCGGCGTCCGCCCGAGCGGCGGCAGGATTACCCTCTGGACTGAGGCCGCCGGCGGCTACACCAACCTGAACATGCTCTGGATCCCCGAGCCGACAACCGGGCTGATCCTGATCCTCGGCGCCGCCCTCGCCGCCCGCCGCCGGCCGGCGGCACGGGCGTAGGCGCCGGGCGCATGGGGCATGGCGCAGGGCGTCGGCACGGCGGCGGCCTGTCTCCGCGCGCTGACGGCCGGCACGTGCCTGGCCGTCGGGACACACGATGGGGGGACGCCCTCCCTGGCGTCCGGGTCTCACCCGGCCGACCTGGTCTTCCGATTCAACCCGGCGGACACGGGGGTCCGCCCTCCAACGTCGGCAGGCTGCACCCCACCAACTGACTAACCGAACACGCCATCCCGTCGGCCTGCAGGACCATGGAGGGACGCCCCCCACACCCGCCCATCATGCCCAAGTGGCTGGCCGAAGACGACGCCCCCCCAACGCACGCGCGAAGGGGGACTCGCCGGGCGCCGCGCGCCGGGCGCATGGCGCGACAACGGCCATGCAGAGAAATCGCCCCCCCCCCGGCGGTCCCTCTTACTCGACCATGAGTTCCCGGTAGCTCTTGCCCGAGGGGATCATGGGCAGCACGTGCTCCTGGTAGAGGACGTGCACATCGAGCAGGAACGGCCCGTCGGTCTCGATCATCTCGCGCAGCGCGCCTTCGAGTTCGGACGGCTTCCAGACCTCGCGTCCGGGGATGAGGTAGCCCTTGGCAATGCCGACGAAGTCGGGGTACGGCCGGTTGGCGCGGGCATTCTTCAGCACGGTGTTGCCGCGGCGGCTGTCGTAGAAGCGGTCCTCCCACTGCGCCACCATGCCGAGGTGCTGGTTGTTGAGGATGACCATCTTGACCGCGATGTCCTCGGTTTGGATGGTGCCCAGCTCCTGGATGTTCATCTGGAAGCTGCCGTCGCCGTCAATGTTGATGACCAGTTCGTCGGGCCGCGCCACTTTGGCGCCCATAGCGGCGGGCAGGCCGAATCCCATCGTCCCCAGGCCGCCTGAAGTCAGCAGCTGCCGCGGACGGGTGTACTTGTAGTACTGCGCCGCCCACATCTGGTGCTGGCCCACGCCGGTCACGATCGTGGCCTGCCCGCGCGTCGCCTCGTAGATCTTCTCGACCACCAGCGGCGGATGGATGACGCGATCCGAGCGGTGGTAGGACAGCGGGTACTTCTCCTTCCACTCCCGGATCTGGGCGTGCCAGGCGGCATACTCTTTGCGGACCGGCTGTTCGAGCAGCCTGCCGAGGAGTTTGCGGACATCGCAGATCACGGCGATGTCGGCATGCTTGTTCTTGTTGATCTCCGAAGGATCAATATCGGCGTGCACGATGGTGGCGCCGGCGGCGAAGGTGGCGGGGTCGCCGGTGACCCGGTCGTCAAAGCGCGCGCCGAAGCACAGCAAGAGGTCGCACTCGTTGGCGGCGTAGTTGCCGTAGTAGGTGCCGTGCATGCCCAGCCACTTCAGCGAGAGCGGATGCGTCTCCGGGAAGGCGCCGATGCCCAGCAGCGTGGTCACCACGGGGATGTTCCACTCCTCGGCGAAGCGCCGCAACTCGGCGTGGGCGTTGCCGGTGATGATGCCCCCGCCGACGTACAGGCACGGCCGCTCGGCCCGGCGGATCGCCGCCCGGATCGCCTCGACCTCCTCGGACAGCGGGTCGGTCTTCAACGCATAGGTGCGCATGTGCACGGCACCGGGCATGCGCGGCACGCAGAGCTGTTGCTGGACGTCCTTGGGGATGTCAATGATCACCGGGCCGGGGCGGCCGCTGTTGGCCAGGTAGAATGCCTCGGCGAACACGTCCGGCAGCTCGGCCGGATCCAGCACCAGGTAGCTGTGCTTGCAGATCGGCCGGGTGATGCCGATGATGTCCGTCTCCTGGAAGGCGTTCTTGCCGATGAAGCGTTGCGCCACCTGACCGGTGATGCAGACCAGGGGCACGGAGTCCATGTAGGCATCGGCAATGCCGGTCACCAGGTTGGTGGCGCCGGGGCCGCTGGTGGCCATGCACACGCCGGTCTTGCCGGTGACGCGGGCCATTCCGCCGGCGGCAAACGCCCCGCCCTGCTCATGACGCGGCAGGATGACGCGGATCTTGGAGTTGCGCAGCGCCTGGTGCAGTTCCAGCGAGGCGCCGCCGGGGTAGGCAAAGATCACCTCGACGCCCTGCGCCTCGAGGCATCTCACGACAATGTCGGCGCCCTTCATCGGCTGGCGGGCGGAACGCGCCGCCCGCGAGATCTGTGCGGATCGTGCCGGTTTCTTCATGTCTCGAACTCCCTTGTCCAACGGTCAGCGTCTTCGGCAATACCGGAGAAGAGGCTCAGGCCCCCGACGCCTCCCCCCCCCCGCCCTGGGGACAGAAAGAGGCGCCATCCTCACGTTGCCCGACGATGGCGCCTCGGATTACAGACTCTGACAGACCCTAGCGCGGACGGCAGGGCCCGGCCCGCAACCCGACGGCTGCCGCCGCCGGGCCGGCTACAAGAACGAGGAGTGTCAGTGGTCTGCACATGGTTGTCTGCCCACCGGACTGTCGTCTCTGGGACAACCCGATGATACGCCTAATGTACCCCACCCCCCTGCTCTGTCAAGCGCGCGGAAAGCACACCGGCGAACCCCGCGCTTGCGAGCGGTGCGGGGTGACGGAGACGCGGCCCCGGCGCGAGCGAGAAGCGATACTCATCCAAAGACCCGGCGGGAAACGGAGGCTGCCCCGGCCGCCGCCTGACCCACACTCGCGCCAAGGCCCCACCCCGCTAAAGGCAATTACTAGGACTGCCCCCCAACGGGATCACCACGCCGTGGCCAGCATCCGCACGCCGGTCAGGAAGAGCAACACGTAGACCGCCATCGTGAACACCGCCCCGCTCATGCGCCGGTTCAGCCAGGCGCCCGCGCCGACGCCGGCCGCGCACAACGGAATCATCCAGACGTTCCAACGCAACGTCTCGAACGTGATGTAAGACCGTTCGCTCAACGCGCCGGCCAGGAAGAAGAACGGGATTTTCAGCGCGTTGAAGGTCAGGTAGTATCGCGCCGTGGTCCCCACGAACACACGGCGGTCCAGCCGATGCGAGAGGAAATACATGCTCACGATCTGGCCGGCGGCATGGGCCAGCATTGTGCTCACCCCGCACGCCACGCCCGTCAGTGAACCCGCAACCCAGCCCGGCCGGGAGGCCGTTGCCGCCGTCGAGGGCCCGCGGCGGTACGCGCGCCAGGCCGACCAAGCCTTGAGCAGGCAGAAGAGGACGGAAACCCCGCCGACCACCAGCTTGAGACAACGCTCGCCGTTCACGTCCGGCCGTCCGAACCACACCAGCAGCGCCGTGCCCAGCAGGATACCCGCGGCTGAGCCGCCCGCGATGCGCCAGAAGGCAGGGGGATCCCACTCGCGCGGGAAGTGGCGCAGGGTGAAGAGGTCGCACACGATCAGGACCGGCAGCATCATGGCCAGCGCCACGTTGGCAGGCAACACCTGCATCAGCAGCGGAGTCGCCAGCACGCCGAGTCCGCCCCCGAACCCGCCCTTGCTGAACCCCGTCAGCAGCACGGCCACGGCGGCAACCGCCAGGTACACGCCCGGCGCAGCCGTCGCCGCCTCGGGCACCAACCAGGAACCGCCGTTCACCGTCATGCTCCTTCTTCGTGCCGAACCCACATCGCCGCTCGCGGCGAGACGTCCCGCCTGCCCAGCGCCTACCATAGGCGGCGGGAGAACCAAAGGCAAGCCCACGAGGCACCGCCGACACGCAAGCGGCCCGGCGGGGACGACGCCTGGGAACCCCTTCCGCCCGCAACGATAAAGGCAATTATTAGGACTGACCCCGAGGCACTGATCCCCGGGTTATCCCGGGGGTTGCCTTCCACCTTTCCATCCTGACCCGCCGCCGGGTAGCTGGCCGTGCGGCCGGCGCAGGCTATGGTACGGCGCCGGCAGGCATACACCGGGACGTTTCCCCACCCCGGACAACAGAGGACTTGACACCATGGCCCAGTACTTCCCCGTCCGAGCCATCCGCTACGAAGGCCCCGACAGCCGCAATCCGCTGGCCTTCAAGCACTACGACCCCCGGCAGAAGATCCGGGGCAAGACCATGGCCGAGCATTTCCGTTTCGCGGTCTGCTACTGGCACAGCTTCAAGGGGCTGGGCGGGGATCAGTTCGGCGGCGGCACCATCCAGCGGTCGTACAACACCGGGGAGGCGCCGATGAAGGTGGCGGAGCACACCATGCGGGCGGCCTTCGAGTTCTTCACCAAGCTGGGAGTCGGCTACTGGTGTTTCCACGACCGCGATATCGCACCGGAGGCTGACACCCTGGCCGAGACCAACCGCCGCCTGGACGCCATGGTTGACCTGGCGGAGAAGCTGCAGGCCGACACCGGGGTCAAGCTGCTGTGGGGCACGAGCAACATGTTCTCGCACCGCCGCTTCATGTCGGGGGCGGCAACCAATCCGTCGCCGGCCGTCTTCGCCTATGCCGCCAGCCAAGTCAAGAAGGCGATGGAGGTGACGCACCGCCTGGGCGGCGCCGGCTACGTGTTCTGGGGAGGGCGCGAGGGCTATGAGACGCTGCTGAACACCGACATGGGCCGGGAGCTGGACCACCTCGGGCGCTTCCTCAACCTCGCCGTGGACTACAAAAAGACGCTCGGCTTCGAGGGTGCCTTCTACATCGAACCCAAGCCGAAAGAGCCGACCAAGCACCAGTACGACTCCGACGCCGGCGCCTGCCACGCCTTCCTCCAGAAGTACGGCCTGATGAAGCACTTCAAGCTCAACATCGAGGCCAACCACGCCACCCTGGCCGGGCATACCTTCCACCACGAGCTCGAATACGCCGCCGCCAACGGCCTGCTCGGCTCGGTGGACGCCAACCGCGGCGACGCACTGCTGGGCTGGGACACCGACCAGTTCCCGCTCGACCTCTACGACACCACCCTGGCCATGTATACGATCCTGAGGGCCGGCGGCTTCACCACCGGCGGCCTGAACTTCGACGCGCACGTGCGCCGGCAGTCCATCGCCCACGAAGACCTCTTCCACGCCCACATCGGCGCCATGGACGCCTTCGCCCGCGGCCTGAAGGGGGCCGCCGCCATGCTCAAGGACGGACGCCTGGCCGCCGCGGTCCGCGAACGCTATGCGGGCTGGGACAGCGACCTGGGCGCCAAGATCGAAAAGGGCAAGGCCCGCTTCGCCGCACTCGAAGCCTACACCCTCAAGCACGGCGAACCGGAACTGCAGAGCGGGCGGCAGGAATTCCTCGAAAACATCCTCAACGAGTACATCTGAGCCGCGCCCGGCCCGCCCCGGCTCTCAGGGATCCGCATGCATACCTACACGCTGGTGCGGCCCGAGCACCTGAACCATTTCGGCTACCTGTTTGGCGGCCAGCTCCTGCGCTGGGTGGACGAATTCGCCTGGCTGGCGGCCAGCCGCGAGTTCCCGCGCTGCCGCTTCGTGACCCGCGGCATGGCGGAGGTCGAGTTCCGCCAACAGGTCGTCAACGGGGCCATCCTCGAGTTCGACGTCCGCCGCGAGCATGTGGGGACGACCTCCGTGCGCTACGCGGTCGAGGTCCGGGCGCAGTCTCCCGGCGTGCCCGAGCCGACCAGCGTCTTCTTCACCCGGGTCGCCTTCGTCAACGTTGACACGGACGGGCGCAAGGCCCCGGTGAAAGGCCGGCGTCCGCCGACCGCCTAGAGAAAGGACGGCATGGATCGCGTCGCCGCCAACCGGGCCTTCCTGAGCAACATCTACCGTGGCGGCCCGTTCCGCGGGCACGGCTTCTCGGTCTCGCCGGTGCAAGCCGGCCTGCAGACCATCGAGGCGGGCGACTACACAACGTCGCGCCGCCCGCTTCGCGAGTGGGTTCCGGTGCTGGCCGAGAACTACCGTCGCCGCGTGAGGCTGCTCGAAGAGGTGCCGCACGACGGCGTGCCCTACGTCCCCCTGATGACCGGCACGCAGTTGTACGCCGCGGCCTTCGGCTGCCAGGTCCACTGCCCTCCCGACAACAACCCCTTCGCCCTGCCCCGCGTCTCGACCGCCGCCGAGGCCGACCGCCTGGCGGAACCCGACCTCTGGAGGTGCCCGGGACTGTGCCGGGTGTTCGAACTCGCCCGCCTCATGCAGGACGAACTCGGAAAGGACGTCCCCCTCGGCCCGCCCGATGTCCAGAGCGGCTTCGACACCGCCTGCCTGATCTGGGAAAAGGCCGGCCTCCTGACCGCCATGCTGACCGACGGCGAGCGCGACGCCGTCCACCGCCTGGCCGCCAAGTGCGCCAGCCTCCTCAGACGGTTCCTGGGCGAGCTTCGCCGCGAGTTCCCCGCGCTGCACCCCGGCCACTGCCCGGGCACCTGGGCGCCGCCGGAGCTGGCGCCCTGGCTGTCCAACGACGAATGCGGAGCCATGAGCCCGGCGCTTTTCGAGGAGTTTGCGCTGCCGGAGCTGCTCGAGCTTTCGCGGCACTTCGGCGGCTTGGGCATGCACTGTTGCGCCGACGCCGAACACCAGTTCGAGCTGTTCAAGAGGATTCCGGGCTTCTACGCGTTCAACCGCGTCCCGGCCCGCCACGGCGTCGCCCCCATTCTCGAACACTTCAGCGGCCCCCACGCCCCGGTCCACGTGCTGGCCTGGCTGTCTGACGACGACACCGCCTGGCTCATCCGCACCGCCCCGCCCGGCACACGCTTCATCTTCGAACTGACTGGGGCCGAGACGGATGCGGCCAAGGCCTGGATCGAGAAGATGCGCCGGCTCAGCCCCCGCCTCGACCCCCCGTCCACCACCCCGTAGCGCCGGTGGCATGACGCCCGCGCGGCGTCCGGCGGGCCGGATGGTGTTGTGCCCGGCCGTGGCCGCGGCGACTCCCCCCAATCCGTGCCGCCGGTGCGGCAAACGAGGCGCGGCCGGCTGGTCTCACCACAATCGCCCCAGAGCCCCGGAAGGCTGCGGCGCTCACGTCTCGTCGAGGCGGACCGTGGGCAGGGGGCCGACAACGGTCTGCGGCTCGGCCTGGCTGTTGGGATGGTACTCGGGCTGCTCGAGGTGCGGCGACCCGGTCAGGGCGACGAAGCGGCGCGAGGTGAAGGTGGGCCGGTCCTTGAACAACTCCTCGAGGATCTCCTCGACGGTTTCGTTGGTGACGATGCGGCCGGTCTCCTTGAAGTAGATGTCAATGTCGGTGGCCAAGTCCTCACAGGACTGGTAGCGGTAGTCGGGATCCTCCTGCAGGCAGGACTCGCACATCCGCGCCAGGCGGGGATCGATGCCCTGCAGGTCGGAGGCGGCTGATTTCTTCATCTTGGTGCGGATGCGCTCCTGCGCCTGGGGCAGCCCCCACTCCGGGCCGAAGCGGTCGTTGTCGGTGAACAGGAAGAACATCAGCAGGCCGATGTTGTAGATGTCCGAACGGTGGTCAAGCTGGGCGCCGGCCAGCTGTTCCGGCGACGAGTAGAGGATCTTGCCGGGGTTGAGGGCGGCCTCGGCCTTGAGGCTTTTCCAGGTGGTGGCGATGCCGAAGTCGGCGACCTTGACCCGCCCGAAGCGGTCGATGAGGATGTTCTCCGGCGAGACGTCGCGGTGCACCAGCCCGAGGTGTTCGCCGTTCTCGGCGCGGTAGCTGTGCACGTAGTGCAACCCGCGGGCGATGCGCGCGATCAGGTACATGCTGACGTCGAAGTGCAGGAGCAGGTTCAGGCTGCGCAACCGATCAACGATCTTGCGCAGGTTCCACCCGTCAATGTACTGCATGACCGCGAAGTAGACCGTGTGTTCGTAGTCGCGCCGGTGCAGCGAGCGCAGTTTGCGCGACTCGATCTTCACCACTTCCGACTCCAGCCGGTAGATCGGGAGCAGGTTCGGGTGGTTGAACAGCGTGCTGAGCTGGACTTCGTTGAGGAAGCTGTCCAGCCGCGCCGGGTTGAGGCTGTCCTTGACGAATTTCAGGACGACCGGCCGCTTGAGGTTGGCGGCACTGACCTCGTAGGCGAGCAACGTGATGCCCATGCCGCCCTCGCCCAGCACACGGTCAATCTCGTAGCGGCTCTGGGAAAAGAGGATCGTGCCCGGCTTGCGCAGGGCCTCCTCGTGCCGGGCAATCAAGGCCCGCAGTTCTTCAGAGAAAATGCTCATGTCGGCTGCATCCGTTTGACCCGGGGGCCACGCCGCCCCGCCTCCCGCCGTGGCAACCCGCGGTGTGCCCCACGGTGAATGGAAGAGGTAATCTACCAATTGTCCCGAAATAGTCCAGACCTCTCCCTTGGGGCGGGCGGCCCCCGCCGACCTGGCAATCCCGGCCGGGCGGGAAGATCGAGGCACAGCCTCGTCTTCTGTGAGTGGGCCCGGGTGACGGGTTTGGCTGGAGGGCGGACCTCCGTGTCCGCCGGGTCATGTCGGCAGGCCAGGTCCGCCGGGTGCGACGTGGACGGCACGGGGGCCGTCCCTCCATTGGCCCCCCCACAGGCCATCCGTCTGCGCCAAGGCCGCACGGCCCCGCTTGCCAGCACCCGCCGCGACCGGTACATTGCACCGCCATGGGCACCCACGCGATTCCCCCGAACCTGTTCTTCTGCGGCATCATCGGCAGTGGGATGAGCCCGTTGGCCGCCCTGCTGGCGCGGCGCGGTCACCGGGTGCGCGGTTCCGACCGCGCCCTCGATTCCGGCCAAGGCGGCGAGGCGGCGACGGCGCTGCGGCGCCTCGGGGTGGAGTTCTTCCCGCAGGACGGCTCGGGGATTACGCCGGACACCGGCGCGCTGGTCGTCTCCTCGGCCGTCGAACCGGAGGTGCCCGACGTGGCGGCG
This sequence comes from Lentisphaerae bacterium ADurb.BinA184, assembly GCA_002068325.1. Lineage (GTDB taxonomy): Bacteria > Verrucomicrobiota > Lentisphaeria > Oligosphaerales > MVZH01 > MVZH01. The sequence goes on from MVZH01000149.1 coordinate 10,875, forward strand.
GCCGCCCGCCTCGGCCTGCCCATTCTCAAACGCGCCGACCTGCTCGGCGCCGTGTTCGCCCGCGGCCCCGCCGTGGCCGTCGGCGGCACCAGCGGCAAGACCACCGTCACCGGCATGGCCGGCCACATCCTCAGACAGTCCGGCGCCGACCCGACCGTGATCAACGGCGGG
>MVZH01000150.1 GCA_002068325.1 Lentisphaerae bacterium ADurb.BinA184
TTCGAGCCATGACTGCGGCGGGATGCTGACGCAGGCCGGGATCCACTCCGGGGCCTCGAAGCGCCAGGCGCGCAGGGTGTTCTCACGCGGGGTCATGCGCCGTTCCCGCGGATCGGCAGGCGGGCGCGGTCGCGGAGGAAGAGCGGCAGGCGGTCGAGCGGCGCCTCGGCCTCGATCCACTGGCCGCCGTCGTACGCTTCGCCGTCCCAGGCATCGGTCCAGGCGGCGCCCTGCGGCAGGTAGACGCGGCGGGCGCGGGCGCCGGGTTCGACCACCGGGGCGACGAGGAGGTCGGGGCCGAAGAGGAAGGCGTCGCGCACGTCATAGGCGGCGACGTCCCCGGCGAAATCGAAGAACAGCGGCCGCATGGGCGGGGTGCCGGCGCGCGCGGCCCGCGCCATCTGTTTCATGATGTAGGGCCGGAGGCGTTCGCGCAGCAGGAGGTACTCGCGGAGAATCCGGTAGACCGGCTCTCCGAACGACCACACCTCGTTGGGGCCGCCCGAGACCTCGCCTTCGATCTGCGGATCCCGCACCCCGTGCAGACGGAACAGCGGGCAGAAGGCGCCGTACTGGAACCAGCGCACGAGCAGTTCGTGGAACTTGGGGTCACGGCCGTCGGCGCCGTAGAAGCCGCCGATGTCGGTGGTCCACCACGGGATCCCGCTCATCATCATGTTCAGCCCGGCGCAGATCTGGATGCGGAACATCTCCCACGTCGAGGGCACGTCGCCGGACCACACGGCGGCCGCCAGGCGCTGGCTGCCGGCCCACGCCGAGCGGCACAGCGTCACGATCTCCGTCTCGCCGGCCGCGCGCAGGCCGTCGTGGAAGGCCTGCTGATGGAAGAACGGATAGGCGCAGGCGACCTCCATGGCCTCGCCGGCGTGCAGGCGCAGGTTCTCGAACTGCAGCGGCTCGATCTCCGGCTCGCAGGCGTCCAGCCAGAAGACCTTGACCCCGTTGTCGTAGTAGCTCGCCTTGACTTTCTCCCACAGCATGGCGCGGGCTTCGGGGTGGGTGGCGTCGTAGTAGCAGATGTTGACCGTGCCCTCGTCGCGGGTGTCGATGAACGGCATCAGCAGGTTGGCCCCGCGGTGGGTGCCGATCAGCAGGCCGCGCCGCCGCATCTCCTCGAAACCATCGCACTTCGGGTTCACGCTCGGCCAGATCGAGACCATCAGCCGCACGCCCATCGCCGCCAGCTCCCGCACCATCGCCGCCGGATCCGGCCAGCGCCGCTCGTCCCACCGCCACTCGCCCTGGCGCGTCCAGTGGAAGAAGTCAACGACAATGACCGAGAGCGGCAGCCTGCGGCGGTGGTATTCACGGGCGACGCCGAGCAGTTCCTTCTGGGTGAGGTAGCGCAGCTTGCACTGCCAGAATCCGGCTGCCCACTCCGGGAGCATGGGGGCGTGGCCGGTGAGGTCGGCGTAGCGGGCGAGAAGATCGCCGAAGCCGTCGCCGGCGCTCACCACATAGTCAATCTGCCGGCTCTGCTCGACCACCCAGCGGGTGCGGTTGGCGGCCAGCTCGACGTGGCCGATGGCGGGGTTGTTCCAGAGAAAGCCGTACCCGCGGCTGGAAACCAGGAAGGGAATCGTCACCTCGCCGTTGCGTTGGATCAGTTCGGTGACCGTGCCCTTGAGGTCGAGGCGGCCGTGGCGGTGCTGCCCGAGGCCGAAGAGCCGTTCGCCGTCGTACGCCTCGAAACGGGCCTCGATGCGGTAGAGATCGCCGCCGACGTGCGTGAACAGCCGCGGCCGGTAGCTGAGCGTCGGCGAGGTCGGGTGGGCGTAGGTCTCTTCGAGCAGGACGGCGCCGGTGTCGGCGCGCAGGAAACGGAGGCGGCCGGGGGTATCGTCCATCGTGACCTTGAGCCGGCCGTTGACCAGCGTCGCCTCGTGCTCGCCGATCTCGATGCGCGGCCGCGGCGGCGGCCGCCGCACCAGTGCGCCCGGCAGCTCGGCCAGGGCGGCATTGCAGGTTGCCCGCACCCGCACCCCGTCCCGGCCGCAGGCTTCGAGCACAACCGTCTGTCCGTGGCTTCGCCAGACCAGACGCCCCTTGTCGCGCGCAAACACCGTCGTCATCGTCGCCTCCTGACCGGCCAGCCGCCAGGGCACGCAAGGTTCCGCGGCCGCCATGACAGCACGTCAACATAGCCGTCCCGCCCGGGGAATGCGACCCGAAGGCCGGGTGCGCAACCCGGACAGAGTGGACACTCCGGTCAGCCGCGTCTACAGTACGGGCAAGGCCTCCGCCGGCGGGAACACGGACCGGAACCTGACCACGACCGCGGGCGCCGCGCAACGGTCACACCGGCAACAACCTTCGAGCCTTCGAGCCTTTGTGGTGAATGATCCGGTTGAATGGAGAAGGCGCGTGGCCAGGAGAGCCTTCACGCTCATCGAGCTTCTGGTGGTGGTGGCGATCATCGCCGTGCTGGCGGCGTTGCTGCTGCCGGCGTTGCAGGGGGCGCGTGAGCAGGCCCGGCGAACGGCCTGCAGCAGCAACCTGCACCAGATCGGGGTGGCGCTCATCTCCTACGCCCAGGACAACAGCGACCGGCTGCCGTTCTCCTACGGCACCTCGGGGCTCGACTTGTACGGCAGCGACGGCAAGCCCTGCCGGCTCGCCCTGCTCACCATCGGCGGCTATCTCCAACCGCGCCCCGCCACCGACGCGCGGGCCCCCATCCTCGACTGCCCGGGGCAGACCTACGAGGCGTGGGGCACCAGCTACTGGCGCTGGCGCCAGATCGGCTACAGCTTCGCCGTGCCGTACTCGGCCTTCGACAGCGCCAACCCCTACTGTCACAAAATCACCGACTACGGCGAGGCCAAGTACTGGTGGGCACCGTACAGCGTCTGGCGCGCCCTTGTCGCCTGCTACCGCAAGACCGGCCCCGGGCCGGGAACCCTGATCCCGCACCGCAACGACGGCATCATGACGGTGTATTTCGACGACAGCGTGACGTTCCTCCGCCGGCCCGCGGACGGCTGGGGCACCTACGCCTGGGCGCCGAGCGTGGAACAGGGCACCATGTACGACGGCGACCCATTCTGGTACAAGGCGCACGACGCGTACTGAGGTTTCCCGCACGGCCGGGGCAGGGCGACAGGTACGCAGACTTGGTCGCCAGGACTGGACGCGCAGCCCGGACTTCAACGAACGGAGGGTGCATGGGACGATGCCACAGAGCGTTGTGCTGGATGGTGACGTGCGTCGCCGTGGCCGTGACAGGCCGCGCCGATGAGTGCCTGTTCTTCGCGACGCCGCGGCTGCCGGAGAAGTCCGAGGATGCCCGCTTCGTCCGGCTGCGGCCGCACCTGGCTCTGCCCAAAGAGGTTGCGCTCAACCCGCGGCGCGGTTCGGTGGCCGTGCGCCTGACCCCGCGCGGGCCGTTTGGCGGGTACCCGGCGGTGGTCGAAATCTACCCGGGGCCGCCGCACGTTTCGATGCGGGTGACCGCGGCACACCCGAAACCGAAGGACGGCGATCCCGTTCCGGCCGCGCCACCCTTGATATGCACCGTCGCCGTGACGCTGCGCTACGCCCCCGACGGCAATGCCCTCGACAGCGTCACCGCAAAGGCCGAGATTGAGCCGGACAAGAGCCTGCACGTGGCGTGGACCTGGGCCGGCGTCCGGCACGCCCTCTACCTCAACGGCCGCCTCCTCGCCGAACGCATCGCCGCCTCGCCGTTCCCGTCGCGGCTCACTCCGCCGGTCCGCCTGCTGAGCAATTACTCCCAGGAGATTCTCGACGCGGCCCCGGTGCACGAGATCGCCGCCTACGACTTCGCCATGACGCCCGCCGAGGTCGCCGAGGACGCCGCGAGCGAGGACGATCTGCCGCTGGCCGCCCGTGCGCCGCACGGCCCGTCCGTCGCCGCGCAGTGGGCGCCCGGCGAACGCAAGGCCTATGTCGCAGTCGACGCCGGCAACGCCCTCGCCGGAACGGCTGTCACGGCACGACTCTCTGTCCTCCGGGATTCTGCGGAGTCCGCAACGACATCCATGCCGGTCGCCGACGACGGCTTTGCGGAGACGCTGGTCGCGCTGCCCGCCATGCCCGCGGGTTCCTATCAGGTCGTGGCGGCCCTGCTGGACGCACAGGACGTCCCGCAGGCTTCTGCGGCATCGCCCCCGTGGGAGCTTCCCGAGACCCCATGGCTGGGCAACTCGCTGGGGCTCACGAACACCGTGCAACCGCCGTGGACGCCAGTCGAAGCGGACGGGACCACGCTCAAAGTGTGGGGCCGCGAGTACCGGCTCGGCGGCGGTTTCGGGCTGCCGGTGCAGATCGTGTCGCAGAACCGTCAGTGGCTTGCCGCCCCGGTGACCCTTGACGTGATGCGGGCGGGGCAGAGCCTGGCGCTGACCGACGCACGCGTCGAGATCTCCGCCGTGCGGCCGCACGCCGCCGCCTGGCGCGGCTCCGCCGAGGCTGGCGATGTGGCCGTCTCCGTGCGTGGGCGGCTCGAATACGACGGCATGATCCTGATCACCCTGACCCTGGCGCCGCGCGACCCGACCCGGCCGGTCGTGCTGGACGCCATCCGCCTCAACACGGCAATGCCGGAAGACCGCGCGCTCTTCCTCAACACCGCCACCGACCAAGGCTACTGGTGGTACTCCTACAAGGCCTGGATCCCCGAGGCGCCCGGCGTCGTCCACGACAACCTCAGGCAGCGGGCCGCCAGGACCTCGTTCCTCTTCTTCACCCTGTTCTCCGACCACGACACCGGGCTGGAGTGGTTCGCCGACAACCTCGCCGGTTGGCAGGTGGACGAGTCCCGGCCGGTGCAGGAGATCGTGCGCGAACCCGACGGCACCGTGCGCCTCGTCTGCCACCTCGCCAACCAGCCCGTCGAACTGCGCGAACCGATCACCGTGACGTTCGGCTATGACGCGACGCCGGTCAAACCCCTGCCCGCCGACTGGCGCAGCGCCTACATCCACTACGCGCCGCTGGCCGACATCGCCAGCGACCTGGCGTTGTGGTGGCTGTGGAGCGACAGCCGGTTCGACCCCGCCCGCCCCAACGTCTTCCTCCTGCGGCCGAACGACCTCGAGGCCTTCGCCGCCGCCCGCGCCAGAACCTTCAAGGTCAAACTCTCCCCCTTCGTCAACCAGCACGTCACACTGCCGACATTCCCGGAGAACCAGCAGCCCGACGGCGGCTGGGACTGGTTCAACAACCTCCTCGGTGCGGAGTCCGCAAACGACGGCTGGACGGCGATGCCGACCCGCGGAGTCCGCGACTTCTGGGCCTGGAATCTGAACACTTGGCTGGACAGCGGCAGCCTCGACGCGATCTACATCGACGAGGCCAATACCCAGACCGTGCACGCCAGCCTGCTGACCGGCTCGGGCTGGCGGCGCGCCGACGGCACCCACGCCTTCGGCCACAACACCCTGGGCATGCGCGAACAGCTCAGGCGCGTCCGCCAACTGCTCCTCGACCACGGCAAACGGCCGCTGGTGTGGACCCCGACGTACGGCATGATCATCCCGCACGCCTTCGCCTTCGTGGACATCAACAGCGAGGGCGAGGCCTACATGTTCGACAAGCCGGACGGGCCGGACTGGATCGATGTGTGGGGCGCCGAGTTCCTCGAACGCACCGGCGGTCCCGGGGCGCGCGGCGGACCGTGGCTGATGTCACTCGGGCCGGCGCAGAAGTTCGGCTTCATCCCCATCTTCCTCAACTACATCAAATTCTACAGCAGGCCCGAGTACCTGCCGGCCATGCGCGCGCAGTACGCGCTGCTCGGCCTGCTCGACATCATCCCCATCGGGCCGGAACTGGGCTGGTTCTACAAGGCCAAACAGGACTTTGGGATGAGCGCGCCCGAGACAACGTTCCACCGGTTCTTCGAGCAGGGCGAGGTGACCGCCGCGCGCGACGACGTCAAGATCAGCTACTATCGCCGCGGCCAGTCCATGCTCCTGTTTGCCGCCAACCTTGGGAAAGAACCCTACGCCGGCGGTGCCGCGGTCAATCTCGCCGCGCTGGGGATGGCGGACGCCGCGGTCGAGGTCGCCGAGGTCGTCCCGGTCAACGAAGCCCGGCTGACGACCGGCTACGAGTACCGCCTGTTGCCCGGCGGCGTGCGCGACGGCCGCATCGCCCTGAGCGTGCCGCCGCACGATTTCCGCATGATCCGGATCCGGCCGGCGGAGACAGGCGGGCCGGACTGATTGTCCCGAAATGATCTGGAAAGGACGCACTGGAGCCGGCGGACTCCGCCGGTAGTGATCGGCCCTGCCCACCCCATCATGGAACGATTCACTGCCATCCCACAGGTGCTCGACAGGTGCGTTCTTCCCTTGGCCTTCCGAGCGAAAGGTGGTCGGTTGGCCTTGTGACCCAATCTGCATCTCCCTTGCCCGTGCCCGTGCCCGTGCCCGTGTCCCGAATGGACGATGGCATTCCATGGGACGCTTGTGAAGCTCACCCATTCGCCTTCTCCCCGTCGCTCAGCCGTTCCGCGTTCTTGATCCGCTCGATGCGCGTGCGACGTTGCCCGGCGAGGAAAGCCACATTCTCGCGGCACGGCCGCTCGCGGTGGGCCCGGATCGCCCCGACCCAGTCCCCCGTTTCCATGTCCGCGCCAGGCTGAAACCTGGCCCGCAGGCGTGTAGCGACCTGACTTGGGCTGATGGGCGGGACGAGGTATATTGACAGGCCAGAAGCGCCCCCAAGTGGCCACGGCGCCACGTGGGCACTCCGTATAGCCCCTCTCCAACCCCCGATCGCGCGGACGTATGGTGCAACCAACACAGTATGAGGCAACCCGTGCCTCAGTGCGTGGCCCTAAAGCAAAGTGAGGAGACGACGACCATGATGACGAAGCGCTCGACAGTGACGGTGACGGCCCTGGTGACGGTGGCTCTCTGCGCGGCGGTGCTGACGGCACGGGCCAATCTCGCCGGCTACACCGATGTTCTCGGCCTGGGCGGCGAGGTCGTCACCGGGGTCAACATCGGCGGCTGGAGCGTGAACAACGGCACGAACAGTTGGGGCGCCTGGACTTACAACATGACCGCCGACGAGTTCAGCTACACCTATGACTGGCACACCTCGGCCAACCCGACGCGCACCATCAGCCAGCTCGTGCGCTGCGGCGCCAACATCGGCAACACCGACATGACGTTCAACCTCTACAAGGGCGTCTGGAACCCCGGCACCAGCCAGACCGACTTCACCCTCGCCGAACAGGTGACCCTGAACGACGGCGACAACTTTGCGCCGCTGTTCTACAACCCCCTCAACCCGATCACCGACGCCACCGCCCTCAAGATCGAATGGGTGGCCGGGGGCAACGCCAACACCCGGCGCCTGCCCGGATTCTTTGCCCTCGAAACCCCGATCGCCGGCGACGATGAAACCCCTCTGATCAAGCTCGACACGGCCGCCAGCAATGTCACCTGGCAGACCGGCATGCCTCTCAGCTATACCCATGACGACACCAAGAACGTCGCCGCCACCGCGATCGCGTCGCCCGTGCCCGACGCCTACATCACGTTCAGCTTTGACGACCCCCAGGCCCTCAGCGGGCTGGCGTTCAACCTCAACCCGATCGACGACACCGCCATGTTCGCCTGGCACGGCTGGCAACTGCTCGATGCGCCCGGCGGGAACGTGATCTGGGACCAGGGCGGCAACACCGACCGCTTCCAGTTCTTCAAGTTCCCGGCCGACCTGCGGCTGAGCTCCTTCACGCTGCAGGGACCGATGAACCCGGACACGGGCACCTCGGGCCGCGGACGCTTCGGCGAGGTGTGGGGAGTCCCCGGCGTTGTGCCCGAGCCGACCACTCTTCTGCTGGTCGGCGCCGGCGCGGCGTTGCTCTACCGCCGCCGTCGTCCCGCCGCCTGCCGCGCCTGAGCGCCCCGCCCTTTGGCAGCAGTCCCCGCTTCCCGGACAGGCCATCGCACTTTTCCCGGCCGGCCCGCTTGCGGCGGCGCAGTCCGCAGGTATATTCCCCTGCTGTCCCGGTTGATGCACGCTCTTTCACAGACGTACCTGTAGCTCAATTGGATAGAGCATCTGGCTACGGACCAGAAGGTTCGGGGTTCAAGTCCCTGCAGGTACGCCATTCCCGCGCAGGACACGGTGGCGGGGTAGCTCAGTTGGTAGAGCAGAGGACTGAAAATCCTTGTGTCGTCGGTTCAAATCCGACCCTTGCCACCATTTTCCCTCTAAGCTGCACCTCCCTGCATCACCCTTCCGCACCCTGATTCCGCAGAATTATCGCCGATTATCGCCCAGCGTTTTCGGCACATTTCCCGACGTGGAAGACGACTGGTCGCCCGCGGCTTGGACGCTTGACTGCCCCCGCTGCTCCGCATCGCCTGCCTCCTTCCGACCCCAAACCCGGTTCCGCCCAGGCTGAGTGGCCCCCGAACCCCGCAGTGTCCGGGAGGCCCTTGCCACTCCAGCCTCGCCGCCTGAAGCGGAGCCGACATACGCGTCATACGCCTGCTGAGTGAAGCTCTGTCCCGCCTTGCCGGCTCCAGAAGAACGCGGGCGTCTGCCGTCCCCCCGTCCCCCCCTGCCGGTCAGCCATCCCGACGCGCCCGGCCCACATACGCGTCATACGGGTGCGAACAGGCTCATCTGTGCCGGGATGAAGCCCTCGGGCACTCCTGACCAAGCCCCCCGCTCGCCAGGACGGACCTGCCGACGCGGCCTGGTAATGCACACGCCTCATGCGCGCGTGGGCGCGCACATCTTCCTGAATTTTCCCCGTCCTATTTTTCCTTTTTTGCGATTTAATAATAATAAAAAAAAGTCTTCCAACCTCTTGCAAGAACCATTTGCATAGCCATATTATGTACTAGCGTTTGCTTGTTTCCATTTTATTCGGCATGAGCCGTTACGAGCAAACGCGACACTGGACAACAAAATAAGGAGTCCAAAAAATGAATGCCAAAACCACCCAACCCGCCAACCCCCAGTCACGCAAGGTGCTTCGTGAGACGGAAGTGATGGAGCGCACCGGCCTCTGCCGTACGACCGTCAGGAAACTGCGCCAGCAGGGCGACCTCCAGGTCGTCCGGTTCGGTCGCGCCGTCCGCTACACGGAAGACTCGGTCGACCGCCTGCTGCAGTGCGGGGCCGACTTCGAACCGGCAATGCCAACCGGCGTCGCAATTGTTGACTGAAACCAAGAACAGTTGGCCCGCTGAGTCTGCGAAACCCAACGGGCCTACTAGAGGAGATATTCAATGTATAAGATAATTCGATCTACTCAGATTGCAAGCCAGACATGCCCTCACGACGACAAAAATATTGACCTTGAGAACGCCCCTGAAGAGTTGTGCCCGGCCCCTCAGCCCGTCGTGGTTGACTGCCATCCCGAGGCAAAGGGTGATGCCCTTGCCAAGACACTGATCCCGCCCCCAGGCCCGCCCCCATCCCCAGCCCCGCAGGTGACCGTCGTCCAGGCGCCGGCAAGCCAGACGACGGCATCCGGGACAGTGGCCGGCCTTGCCCCCCGAGCCTTCGACCGGGGCGAGGCGCTGACGTGGTGGAACATGATCTTTGCCCCTGGCCAGTGCGTCGAACTGCGCGGCCTTCTCCCCGAAGGGGGGACGGTCAGCGGCTACTTCGATGACCCGGACAAGTTCCTCGATGCGTGTGCGCGGCTGTTCGGCAAGGCACATGTCTACACCACCATCAACCCGGTCCCTCTGGCTTTCATGGCTCGCGGCGCCAACGTCCTGCGGGGTGGCTGCAAGGCCGTCAGGCAGGGCCTTGCGGACAAGGAGTGCAAGGACCTGAAGACAACGGCGGACGCCGACATCAAGACTGAGCGCCTGCTGATCGTGGACGTTGATCCTGACCGTCCCGAAGGTGTGTCCGCCACGAACCTGGAGTTTAAGGCTGCAGGCTACGCGGCACTCCACGTGCAGGCAGATCTGAGGAGCAGAGGCGTGGAGTCCGGCGTGATGACGTCCGGCAACGGCTTCTACGTGATCGTCCGCCTGCCCGATGCCCCGATGACGGACGGGCGGAAGGAACGCAGGCGCAAGATCCTGCAGTACCTCAGCGCCCACCACTCAGGCGCCCACGGGCTGGCGTGCAAGGTTGACGTCAAGGTTGCCAACCCGAGCCGGATCATGCGGGTTCCGGGGACGCTGAACATCAAAGGCGAGGATGCCGCCCAGCAGGGGCGCGCATGGCGCATGGCCCAGCTCTTCGGAGACCTGCCGCCGGTCTCCGACCTCCATGCCGCGTTCAGGGATGACGAACTGGACAGCGTGGCACACCCGCTCAAGCCTGCCCCCGGTACGCCGGCCGCAGGGCCTGACGGACAGGCCTGCGACGATACCGTCGTGGGGCGGGCCCGCAGGTATCTCGCGAAGGTGCCGCCTGCCGTGTCCGGCGAGAACGGGCATGACGCCACATACCGCGCGGCCATGATCCTGGTCCAGGACTTCAACCTGCCCCTCGACAAGGCCCGGACGCTGCTGCAGGGATGGAACAGGAACTGCAAACCGCCGTGGGACGAGAAGGATCTGGAGCACAAGCTCACCGACGCCATGAAGAACCGTGATCCCGGGAAAATCGGCTGCCTGGCCAAGGTGGACAGGCGCGCGGAGACGAGCGCACAGAACGGGGCCAAGGGGGGACGGCCGCCTGTTGACTATGCGAAGATCGCCACGGGCTTTGCGGCAAGTCACACCGACCCCAGCGGGAATGTCCTTCTGCGCCTTCTCAAGGAACAGTGGTATCAGTACAGGGGTTCATGCTACGCGAGGGTTCAGGAGAAGGGCGACGTGGAGCGGCTCATCATGGACCATCTCCACGGCCTGGGCAACGCCCCCTGCACCGACAGTGCCGTGCACAACGTCAAGGCCAACCTGAACAGCACAGCCCTCTGCGGGACGCCATCGCATTACAACATCCCCTTCTGGCTGCCGGACGGGAGGAGCGCCGTGGGGTGGATGCCCATGGCGGGAACCCTGGTCAACGTCCACAACCTGGCCAGGCGCCTGCGCGGGGAG
>MVZH01000151.1 GCA_002068325.1 Lentisphaerae bacterium ADurb.BinA184
GACCCCCGAGGCCATCCGGCGGGGCGGCTACGAGACGACGCCGTCCGCCGGATCGAAGCTCGCCCCCGAGGCACTCGGAATGATCACCGAGCGCTCGGTCGAGCTGCTCGAGGGACTGTACAGATAGGGTTCCACGCCCCGCAACCGGCGACACCCGGCAGTGTGATTGGCAGCCTGCGGAGAGACTCAACCCCGGCAGGCCGCTGGCCAGCCAGCAGGAAGATTCCCACCGCCCCCCTCGATTGAGCTTCGACTGTCACGGCGCCCGACCGTTCGGCGGACGGTTCGGCAACCGCGAGGGCAACGGCGAGCGCCAGCGATGTGGGTTTTTGGGGACCTTCCGGCACGTGCGGCGACTCAGATGGCGCGGCCAGCCTCACGTCCGCGGCAACATGGCAGTGAGCCCGAATCGGGGGGGGCGGGCGCAGGCCAACGGCGTTGGGCAGTGGCAACGGCTTTTCCGTCCCCGCCCTCTCTGACCGTGTCGTGGGGGACGGCCCGAATCCCGCCCATCCGCCCCGCAAACCGCGGAAGTCGGGCCAGCCTGAGGGCCAGGCTTCGCTGAGCCGGAGGCGCTGGTCGGCGAGGGGTCGGCGCCGGGCGGGTCGGGGCGCGGCGTCGCGTCGCCCCCGCGGGATCCGGCACTCCCGCCAGGCTGGATTTCGGACGCGGGCAAGCTACAGTCCGGCTGTCACGGATCGCCCCCAGCGACCGTCGGGAAGTACGCCAGGCCCGCCGACCGCACGGCGGCCGCGCCGGCATGGCCACCCCTGACAGACGGACGTGGCGTGAGCCGTGTGCGGCCAGTCGGCGCCTCGCCGGTGGCCCGGCCCGCGGGTGAGGTTCCATGAGAAGACGCCGCAAACTGATCCTGCTGGCGATCCTGCTGATCCCGCTGGGGCTGGCGGCCACGGCCACGGTGTTGTGGCTCAGCCGGCAGTCGGTCGCCCACTACGAGCGCCGCGGCGACGAGCTGGCCGCCGCCGGCAAGTACGAGGCCGCGGTCAGGGTCTACGCGGTGGCGGCCCAGAAGGCGGAACGCCAGAACGCCCGTATGACCAAGGGGCTGGGGCGGGTGGTCAGCCGCGCGCTGATGCGTATCCGCGGCCGGCAGGACCTGGGCACCGGGCCGCGCGACCGCCACCGCCAGGCCGAGCTGATGACCAAGCTGAACCGGGCCTTGCAGCGCACCCGTAGCGCCTCCCTCGACGAGGCCTTCCAGAAGTCCGACCGCTCCCTGGTCCTGATGCGCGAGGCGTTCAAACTCGATCCCGCCGCCCCCGGCGTGGCGGCCGAGCTGCTCGACTACCATCACCGCTTCGCCGCCCTCTTGGGGTTCCCCGCGACGTGGGAGGCGCTCCTGGACACCGCGGAGGCCGCCAACAAGGCGCTGGGAAACCAGCCCTTGATCCTCAAGTACCGGGGCATCGCGCGCGCCGCGCTCGCCCCGACCCGCGACCGGACGCAGGAGGAGCTGGCCCGCGCCCGTGACGACCTGGCCAAGGCCATCGCCGCCGCCCCGGACGACTGGGAGCTGATCGAGGCGCTGGCGCGCACCGAGCTGCTCCTGGCCGGGCAGATGAAGCGCACCGGGATGACCGACGGGGCCGACCAGCTCCGGCAGTCGGCCTACGCGGTGGTGCGGGCGCCCCTCTCACGCCAGCCGGATTCCATCACCGCACGCATCACGCAGCTGGTCATCCTGCTCGAAGACGGCCGGCTCAACCCCGAGTCCGCGGATCTCGAACAGGTGGAGGCCCGCCTGGCCGGGCTGAAGACCGCGCTGCCGGAGGCCGACGAGCCGCAGGTCCGCCGCCTGGCCCGCGCCCTGCTGGCCGCGGACGGCCCCGACGCGGACGGCCCGTTCGCCGCCCTCACGCCACGCCTCAGCCTCCAGGCCGCCGCACTCCTCACCGCACACCTCGAACGCCACCCGCACGACGTGGTCTGCACGTTCCTCCTGGCCGGACAACGCTGGGCCCACGGGTACCGCGACGACGCCGTGCGGCTCTACCGCGAGATCGCCGCCTGGGACGACCCGCCGCCGTCCGCCCTCGCCACCCGCGAAGGCTTCCTCGTGAAACTCATGTCCGTCGAAGGGCTGGCCGGGGTTCTCCTCGACGATGCCGAGCGGGCCGCCCTCGCCCGGAAGGATCCCTCTGACCTCGTGGCCGAGGTCGGAGGCCTGCTCGATCAGCGCGACCTCATGGCCGCGCGCGCCCGCATCGCCGGCGGACAGGCCGAGCGCCTCCGCGCCCGCGAACGGCTCCTGCAACGGCGGCCCGCCGCGGCGGCGCCGCTGTGCATCAGCCTGCCGCCGGAAACCGACCCCGCCCTCGCGCAGGCCCTCCTCTACAGCGGACTGTGCCTCGATGACCTGGGCGAGTCCGGCGCCGCGGCCGAACGCCTCACCCGGGCCTTGCGACACCCCGGCCTGACCCGCGACCAGCAACTGATCGCCTCGGAACGGCTCGGACTCAACCTCGCCCGCCTGCGACGCTGGCGCGAAGCCGCCGCCCTCGCCGACCAGCTCCTGCGAGCCATGCCGGCCGACACCCGCGCCCGCACAACCGGCGCCCGCATCCTGCGCGCCGTCGCGGCCACCAGCCTAAACCCCGCCCTCGCCGCCCAGGCACTCGACCAGGCCAAGACAGCCCTCGAACCCCTGGCCGAATCGGGCGACGAGGCCGCCCTCCTCGAAGCCGTGCGCGTCCAGAATGCCCGCGGGGACCGCGACGGCGCCTATGCCCGCCTCGCCCCCTACCTCGACCGCCGGCCGGACGACCTCGCGACCCGACTCGAATTCGCCGCCCTCTCCCAGGCCGTCGGCCGCGACCGCGAACTCCTCTTCGCCCTCGAGCGCGCCGCCAAGAACTCGATGGAGGCCGCCGCCGAACCCGTGACCGAGCTGACCCGCGCCCTGGCGCAAGACCGGCTCACCCCCGAGGCCCTCGCCCTGGCCGCCATCGCCATCGAGGGAGACCCCGCCACCCAAGCCCTCCGCCTCTGCCGTTTCTACTTCGACCAGGAACGTGAAAACGACGCCCTCGCCGCCCTCGAACGCGCCGAGGCCGCGTTCCCCGACGACGAACGCCTCGTCGCCCTCCGCCTGAAACGGCTCCTCGACCGCCGCGACTACGCCGCCGCCGACACGCTCCTCAACAGCCTGGCGTCGCGCGCCGTGGTCCCCTACCTCGTGCTCCTCTGGCGCGGCCAGCTCGAACTCCAGCGCAACCGCGCCTTCGCCGCCGTGCCCCCACTCGAGGCCGGACTCAAGCAGCATCCCTACGACTCCACCTCCTTGCAGGCGCTGGCGCGGGCCTTGGCCGAAACCGGCGAACTCGACCGGGCCGTCGCCGTGTCCGAGCAGGCGACGCAAAGCCGCCCCGACGACCCCGCCGGCCACTGGCTCCTGTACTCCCTGCTCGACCGGCGCGGCGCCCGCGACGCCGCCCTCAAGGCGCTCGGACAGGCCGTGCACTGGGGGGCGACCCCGCCCATGGTCGAGTCCTACCTCGACTACCGCGCGGCCTGGGCCGACCCCGGCGAGGTGATCGAGATCCGCCGCCGCCTGGCGGTCCTGTCCCCCGGCAATGAGGCCAACCAGCGGGCCCTGGCCCGGCTGCTGCTGCAGCGCGGCCGCGCCGACGAGGCCCGGCCCATCCTCGAACGCCTCTGGCCCGGCCGTGAATGGGGCGAGAACGCCGTGGCCCGCGCCGAATTCCTCGCCGCAACCGCCGGAACCGAGGCCGCCATCGCCTTCATCGAAGAGGCCATCCAGGAGGCCGGCGAAACCCTCGGCCCCGGCGATGCCCTCACGCTCGGCCTCCACCTGCAACGCCTCGGCGACCTCGACCGCGCGGCCTGGTGTTTCGAGTCCGCCCGCCGGGGCGAACCCGCCGTCGGCCATGCCGCCGCCTCCGCCCTGGCCGAATGCCACTGGCAGAGGCGGCGCTGGGCCGATGCCGTCATCCTCTACCGTCAGCTGTGGCAGGAGACTGCGGACTTCGCAAACGCCCGCCGCGCGGTGGCCGCCTGGATCGCGGCCGGGCAGCCCGCCGAGGCCTGGGCCTTCGTCGAGACCGTCCTGCGCGAGCAGGGCGAGTCCCTCGACGCCGTCCTCCTGCACGCGCGCACCGCCGCCGCCCTCGGCCGCCGCGACCTCGCTCTCCGCGACTATGACCGCGCCCTCCGCCTGGCCAACGGCGACCCCCGCCCGTATTTCGACCGCGCCGAGGCCTTCTTCAACCTGCCCGACGCCGAGGCCCAGCGCCAGGCCGAGACCGATCTCGCACGCCTGGTCAGGCTCCAGCCCCAGCTCGCCCGGCCGCGCGAGATGCTGGCCGCACTCCATGAACGGGCCGGACGGTTCGCCGAGGCCGAGGACGAACTGCGCATCCTGCAACAGACCTACACCGCCAGTGACCTGTACCGGCTCTGGCAGTGCCGGCTGCTGGTCAAGACCCGGCACTTCACCGAGGCCGACCGGATGCTCAGCCTGCCTTTGACCGACGCCAGCCGCAGGGGCGAGTGGCACCGCGTCAAATCCGCCCTGCGCGAGGCCGAAGGACACCCCGGCAACGCCATCGCCGAGATCCTGCGCGCCTACGCCCGCGATGCGTCCGTGGGCGACCTCTTCACCCTCTGCCGGCTCCTCCTCAGCAGCGGAAGGGCGGATCTCGTGCGACACCTCCTCGACCCCCTCCCGCCCGAGGCCGAGGCCCATGCCGGACTGCTCATGTTGCTCTTCCGCGCCCTCGATGCCGGCGGTCACCACGAAGCCGCGCTCGCCGCCATCGAACGCGCCGTGGCCGTCCCCCCGCGGGCCGACAGCGGGGTCTCGGACGCCGAGCTGGTCCGCGCCCTCGCCGAGGAACTCCCGGCCGCCGCCGTCCTCCGCCTGAACGACACCCTCCGCGCCGCCAACGCCGAACCCTCGCGACGGCTTCTGCTGGCCGCCGCCATGACCCGCAAGGGCCTGCACGGGCCGGCGGCCGCCGCGCTCACCGACCTGCTCGCCGCACTGCCGGCGGACAGCCCGCTGCGCCGCGATGTCCGCCAGGGACTGGCCATGGCGTGCTGGGCGGACGGGGACGCGCCCCGGGCGGAGGCCCTCTTCCGCGAAGTGCTCGCCGAGCAGCCCGACGACGCGACTGTGCTCAACAACCTCGCCTACCTGCTGGCGACCGACGCCGCCCGCCCGGCCGAAGCCGTCGACCTCGCCAAACGCGCCCTCCTGCGGCCAGCCGCGAAGGAAGCCTCCCGCCACCACTTCCTCGACACCCTCGGGGTCGCCCATCTCGCCCTGAAGGATCTGGCCCTAGCCCGCGATGCCCTCGACAGCGCGGTCAAGTTGAAGCCAAGCGCCGACGGCCATCTTCACATGGCCCAGCTCAGCATCGAGGAGCAGGACTACGCAGAGGCCTTGCGCCATCTCGACGTCGCCGAGCGCCTGGCGCGGGATGGCGAGGCGGCCGCCACCCTTGAAGAGATCCTCGAACTGCGCGCGCAGCTGGGCACCGGCGTGGTCGCCGACGACCGCGTCGCCGTCGCCCGCGTCCATCTCAGGACCGGCAATGCCGCCGCCGCCCGGCGGATCGTGGACCGCGTTCTCGAAAAGGATGCCGCGCACTGGCAGGCCCGACTGATGCGCCTGCGCATCCTGGCCGCGGAGGGCGAAGCGGCGTCCCTGGCGGCTGCGGTGGAAGACATGCTGAGTGAGGCGCGCGCAGGCCTGCCTGCCGAGGAATGCCTCGAACTGGCGCGCACGCTGCGCGAACTCCGTCAGGATGACGCGGCCGTCGCCGCCTACCGGGCCGTGGGCGGGGAGGCCGAACGCCTCCAGGCCCTGGCCGAACTGGCCGCCCTGCAAACCGAACAGGGCCGCCCCGCGGACGCCGTCACCACGTTCGAGGAACTCTGTGCCGCCGACCCCGGCCCAGACCCCGCCGCACATCTTGCGGAGCTGCAGCTGGAAGCCGACAATGTGACTGCGGCCACGGAAGCCATCGCCGAACTCCGCCGCCGCGACCCCGCGCATCCGCGACTCCCCGACCTCGAAATCCGCCTGGCCGTCCGCCAACGCGACGAAGCCACCGTCCGCCAGGCCGCCAACACCATCGTCCTGCGCCTCGACCAGACCGATCCCGACCCCTTCTGCCGAGCCGCCGAGTTCCTTCTCGGCCTTGCCCCGGACGACGCCGACGGCATCGCCGCCAGACTCCTGGATGCGGCCCTGACGCACACGCCGGGACATCCGCTCGCCAAGCGCCTGCGCGCCGACCTCGCCCGCACCCAGGGGGACTCGGACTTGGCCCTCGCCCTCTTGGCCGAGCTGGTCTACGATCACCCCCTCGACATCGAGGCCGTCGCCGCCCTGGGCGACTGCTTCGCGCAGACCGCACGCCGGAGCGAACTCGCGGCCCTGTTGGAGTGTTACGGTCCACTGTGGCGCGACCTGCCCGCCCTCCGCAGCCTCCAAGCCGCCGAGCGCGAAGGCAAGGGAGACACCGAGGGTGCCGAGCGTCTCCTCGAAACCGTCAACGCCGAGAGTCCGACCGCGGCCACGATCCTGCGGCTGGGCGCCCTGCGCCGGAACCGGGGCGACCGCGCCGCCGCCCTCGATGAACTCGCCCGGCATCCCGAGATCGTCGCCGCGTCGGCACCGTTGCTCGCCCTGCGGACCGCACTTCTGATGGAGACCGGCGGCCCGGCCGCGTCGGATTCCCTCCGCGAGTGTCTGCGCCAACTGCCCCGGGCTGGCCGTCGCGACCGCCGGGCGGCGCTGGAGACGTTGCGCGGGGCGGTGCGCATCCCGCAACTCCCCGAAACCGTCCTTCCGTTGGTGCACCCCCCCGGCGTAGACGATGAGACCCTCGAGAGCCTCCTGCGCGCCCTTGCCCCGGCGCCCGGCGACCGGGAGACGCTGGCCGCCCTCGAACGGCTGCTGAAGACGGGGGCCGACACCGCAGCGGAAGTCCCCGCCGCCGTGCTGGTCGTCGAACACAGCACGCACTGCGGCGACTTTGCGCGCGCCGAGGAAGTCCTGCGCTCCCTCTGCGCGAAGTACCCGCAGGAACCGCGCGCCTGGGATGCCCGCGCCCGTTTCCTCCTGGCCACGGGGGGGGATCGCGCCCAAGCCCTCGACTACGCCCGCAAGGCGACGACGCGGCTCGACGGGGCACCCGCCGCCGTGCGGGCAGACTGCCTCGAGACACTGGCCCAGGTGCAGAAGGACCTCGGCCTCGGCCACCTCGCCCTGGCCAGCCTGCAGAGGAGCGTGCAGGCATACCCCGGAGTCGACAACCGACTGCGCCTGGCCACCATGCTCATCGAACGCGGTGAGGGCAGCCTGGCGCAGGCGCATCTGCATGCCGCCAGGCGGGCGGCGATCCGGGACGCGCGCCCCGAGGCGCTGGCCGAGATTGACCGCCGCCTGGCCACCGCCGGCGGCCGGGACACCCCTCCAGTCCTCGGGCCGCCACCCCTCAAGCCCGCGGGTGAGCCTTCGCGTACGCCTCGCGCAGGCGCTCCGCGCTGACGTGCGTGTAGATCTGCGTCGTCGAAAGGCTGGCGTGGCCAAGCATCTCCTGGACGCTGCGCAGGTCCGCCCCCGCGTCCAGGAGATGGGTGGCAAAGGAGTGCCGCAGCTTGTGCGGCGTGCAGTCCGACGGCAGCCTGGCCACGGCCAGGTACTGCTTGAAACTCCGCTGCACGGAGCGGGCCGTGAGCCGTTGGCCGCTGTGGTTGACGAACAGCGGCCCCGCCTCCCGACGGCCGCCCAGCCCGAGACGCGCCCGCTGTTCGAAGTACGCGTTCAGCGAGGTGATGGCCGGTTGCCCCAGGACGCAGAGCCGCTCCTTCCTGCCCTTGCCGCGCACCACGAACGTGCCCGAGAGCAGGTCGAGCGCCCCGCCGTCAAGGCCGACGGCCTCGCTGATGCGCAGGCCGCCGCTGTAGAGGACTTCGAGGATCGCGGCGTCGCGGGCCGCCACAAAGGCCGCCTTCCCGTCGCCGTCGCCGTCGCCGTCACCTTCACCCGGGGCCGGGCGGCGGCGGCGCCATTCGTCCGGCGCGGCCAGCAGGCGGCCGACTTCCTCGATGGACAGCACGCGGGGCAGGCGCCGCGGGGCCTTGCCGCCGGCCAGCCCGGCAAAGGGGTTTGCCGGGAGGACGTTCTCCCGCACCAGGAACCGGGCGAAGCTGCGCAGGCTGGAGAGCTTCCGCTGGATTGACGTGCGCGCCAGGCCGCGGCTCTGCAGGACGACGGCGAAACGCCGGCCCGCGCCCAGTTCGAGCCGCCGCCAGTCGAGGCCGCCGGTGTCGCCGGCCGCCCCCCACACCAGCTGCACGAACTGCGTGAGGTCGGCGTGGTAGGCGGCGATGGTGTGCGCGGACGCCTGGCGCTCGGCCCGCAGGTGACTGATGAACCGGCAGACGCAGGGATCCTGCGCCACCCGTTCAGCCAGCCTGTCGTCCTCCGAAGCCGCCGCGGCGGCGGCCGTCGCATCCGTGCTCACGCTCAGCCTCCCGGCGGCGTCGGCGCCATGCCGCCCGGCCACGACGCAGTCCCGCTCAGGCGGCGCCCGGAAGCCCGTTCAGTGCTGACACGATGGCCTGCACCGCCGCCTGGTCAATATTGGTGCCGAAGCCGATGCCGTAGGCGGGGGTGCCCTTGGCGTCCACGAGGCGGACAAAGGTCATGGCCTCCGCCTCGGCAGACCGGCCAATCGCGCCTTCCTCGTACTCCTCCAGCGAGAAGCCGCCGAGGGGCAGCTGCAGGACGGCATGGACGAAGGCTGAGATCGGCCCGTCCCCGGTCGCGTGCAGGACGTAGGGCTTGCCGCCACACTCGACGTGCGCCTCGCCCTCGATGCGCTTGGGGTCGGCCGCATTCGGGCGCGGCCAGTAGTTCACCAGCCGCAACCGACCCTCAGGCCGGAAGTAGGTTTCGCGGAACAATTTCCACACTTCGGCCGACGTCACCTCGCGGGCCGCGGCGTCCGCGAACTCCTGCACCCGCACGCTGAAGTCCAGCAGCAGGGATCGCGGCAGCTTGACGCCGTAGTCGGCCTCCAGCACGTGCGCAATGCCGCCCTTTCCGGACTGGCTGTTGATGCGGATGAAGCGCTCGTAGCTGCGCCCGAGGTCGGCCGGATCAATGTGCAGGTAGGGGATTTTCCAGCCGCCGAACTGGCTGGCGCTCTCCTGACGCCGGGTCAGCCCCTTGTGGATGGCGTCCTGGTGGGAGCCGGAGAAGGCGGTGAAGACGAGTTCGCCGGCGTACGGGTGACGCGGGCTGACCGGCATCGAGGTCAGCCCAATCAGCTCGTCGCGGAGGGCCTCGATGTGGGTGAAGCGCAGACCGGTCTCGATACCCATGTACTGCAGGTTCAGCGCCAGGGTCAGCAGGTCAACGTTGCCGCTGCGCTCGCCGTGGCCCAGCAGGGTCCCTTCGACGCGGTCGGCGCCGGCCATCAGCGCCATCATGGTGGCGGCCACGGCGCATCCCATGTCGTTGTGGGCGTGCAGCGAGATGGTGCTGCGCGCGCGCTGCCGCTGCCGCCCGATGAAGGTCTCGATCAGGTCGGCGTACTCGTTGGGCGGACGGCGCTCGACGGTGGCCGGCAAGTTCAGGATCACGCGTTCGCCGGCGGGCGGATCCCAGGCCTCGACCACGGCGTCGCAGATGTCCAAGGCATAGTCCATGTCCGTGTCGGTGAACTCCTCCGGCGAGAACTCCAGCCGGATCTGGCTGCCGGTCAGCTTGGCGGCTTCGGACTTGATCAGGCGGACCGCGTCCAGCGCCATCTGGCGGGTTTCGGCGGCCGTCTTGCCGAAGACGTACTTCATGTGCAGGTCGCTGGTCGCGGTATAGACGTGCAGGATGGCGCGTTTGACCCCTTTCAGCGACTCGAAGGTGCGGGTGATCAGATGCTTGCGGGCCTGGGTCAGGACCGAGATCGTCACGTCATCGGGGATCAGGTTCTGCTCGATCAGGTCGCGGGTGAACTGGAAGTCGTCGGCCGAGGCGGACGGGAAGCCGATCTCGATCTCCTTGAAGCCGATCTCGGTCAGCAGGGCGAAGTAGCGTCGCTTCTGGGCCGGGGTCATGGGGTTGGGCAGAGCCTGGTTGCCGTCGCGCAAATCGACGGCGCACCATGCCGGCGCCTGGCGGAGATGATGGTCCGGCCACTGTCGTCGGGGGACCGCGATGCTCTGGGGTTGCGAGTATGTGCTCATCGGTGGCTGGCTTTCTGCGCTTGGAACGTCCGGGTTCCGGGATTGTCTTGCGAAGGATCCCCCTCAAAAAAAGAAAGCACCTGCAGCTCGCTTCTCCGGCTGCAGGCGCTGGGGGGTCTGGTCACGTCAGACGCGTCGCACCTCGCAACCGCGGCCCGGCGGGGCCGACAGCGAGTGCAGGCTGCTAAGTCGATGCTGAACCGCGTCGTAGTGCATGGACTCTCCGACCAAATCACGAAGATAACATACCGGCTTGCCACCCCGTTGTCAAGTGCGCCCGCAGGACGGCCCGTGGGCGGCTTGCCGCCGGGGAGTGCGACGGGCACCTGCCCGGGGCGCGTGCGTGCGGCCGCCGCATGCGGCAGGCGTCGCGCGGGCCAGCTGCGCGGGAGTCCTCGGACGAGGGCGGGAACCGTCGTCACGTCCGGCCTGCCGCTTGCATTCACCCTGCCGTTCTGCCATATTGTGCGTCGCCGGGTCGGCTGTGCGCGTGTGCCTTTCGCCCCCCCCTTCCCGGCATGCAGGGGTTTGTCGGCGTGCCTACCTTTTTCAGCGTGGCCTTGGCCATCGTCGCGTGGGTGCTGTGTGTGCCCGCGGGGGATCCTTCGCGCCCTGCGGCGGCGGCGGACCAAGGGCTTGGCGACCGCGCCACAGTTGCGGAACGGCTCCTCCCGGAGAGTTGGCCGTCAGGCGGGGAGGCCGGTCC
>MVZH01000152.1 GCA_002068325.1 Lentisphaerae bacterium ADurb.BinA184
CTGATCCGCCTGATCCGCCTGATCCGCCTGATCCGCCTGATCCGCCTGATCGGCCTGATGTGTCTTTCCCCCAGTCTTCACCGTGATCTCCGGCCACACGTGAAGGGTATTGTGCCTAGGGGGCTTGCGGCGCCGGCGTCTCAGCCTTGGGTGTCTCGTCGGCCGCCCGGTAGGTGGCCAGGATGCGGGAGGGCCGGTCGAGGCTGAGGCAGTTCATGGCGGTGCTGAAGTACGAGTCCCAGGCCCACACAGTGGTCTGCGCTCCCGGACAGTACCAGTGCCCGTCGGTCCGCTGGCTGCGGATCAGGATCGGCGCAAACAGCTTGTACCACTCTTCGA
The DNA here is from genome assembly GCA_002068325.1 of Lentisphaerae bacterium ADurb.BinA184. Classification (GTDB taxonomy): domain Bacteria; phylum Verrucomicrobiota; class Lentisphaeria; order Oligosphaerales; family MVZH01; genus MVZH01. Next base: position 340 of record MVZH01000152.1, read on the forward strand.
CGCCCTCGGCCCCGCTGTTGCACAGCACCTGGCTCATGTAGTACCACTCGTAGCTGGGATGCGTGTGCGTCGCGTACTCGGCCACATCGTTCCACTCCGGCTTGTAGCCTTCGCGGATGCCCTTCAACGCCGTCTGCGCCTCCTCGCTGGCCCCCTCCCCGAAGATTTGCAGGCAGGCCGTCCCCGCCCCGGTCATGGCCCAGCTTCCCGAGCCGGGCGAACAGTAGCCGAATCGCCCGTTGGCGTAGGTGGTCTTCTTGATGAACTCGACCCCCTTGCGGGCGGCCTCCGCAAGGCCGGGCACGCTAGAACCGCCAGCCTGCCCGGCCCGCAACGCCTGAAACTGCCAGGCGCTGACGGACAGGTCCCAGCGCTCGCCCTTGGCGAAGTTGTAGTCGAACCCGCCCCCCCGCTGCTGCCCCTGCACGATGATGTTCAACGCATTGTCCACGGCGAACTTGTACATCGGCAGCTTGGTCAGGGCAAGGGCCTCGCAGAGGGCGTAGGCGGCGATGCCGTGGCCGTAGCCGCGCCCCTCGTTCTCGACTGCGCTGCGGCCGACCATGTAGTTGGCCAGCCACTGGGACCCCGTCTGGATGGTCTCGCCAAACTCGGCCGAGTCGGGGGTCTCGCCATGGGCCAGAAACGCCAGCAGGCACAGCCCAGTCATGGCGTCCTTGTGCTGCGGTGCCCACGAGCCGTCGGGGGACTGGTGGTCCTTGAGCCAGCGCAACGCCCGCACCACCGCGTCCTTGCGCGCCGCCTCAACCTGCTCACGGTTGCTGAAATCGACGCCGACGCCGCCGGAATCCTGGCCGCGCACCCACGGCGCCAGCCCGCCCGACACCAGCGCCGCAACCGTCCAGACCCCAAGCAATCTCACGACCGAATGGACAGCATTCATGGTGGCAAACCGTAGCCCCATTCTGCACGATTTCCAGACCGTCAAACACCGGCGCGCCGAATCTACGGGTTGCCCTTGAGGAAGGCCACCGTCGCCTCGTCCTGCCGCCCGGAGTAGAAGTGGTCGAGGACTCTGTGGAAGACGCTGCCCGCGGACGAGACGGCCGCGAACAGGGTCATGGAGGATCGGGCCTTCAAGTCATCGGGGTATCCCATGATGTCTTCGATCGGCTTGTCGGCGTGCGCCAGGAGGGCCGCCTCACACTGCCGCAGGCGGGGCCCAAGGATCGGGTGGTCGAGGTAGGCTTTGGCCTCGCCTGCCGATCGGATGGCGTACCGCCGCGACATCATGCTCCTCCCGAGTCCGGCCACCTGCGGGAAGATGTACCAGATCCAGTGTGACTGCTTCCGTCCGCTCTGAAGCTCACGCAGGGCCGTTTCGTAGTCCCGGCCCTGGGCATCGAGAAAGCGGTTCAGGTCGTAGGGGGCGTCCGGGTTCACCGGCCGGCTCCCGCGGCCGTCCCTGCCGCCTTCACCGGGAAGACCTGGCGCCCCTCGCCCGCGCCAAGGCTCTTTGACCACTGCTCCAGATCGAGCGGGCCGGGCGGCGGGAAGCCGGCGGGCAGTTCGCCCTCGATCCGCCAGGTGAACACAAGCGTGTCCGGGTCGAACGCCGCCGTGATCCGCGCCTGGGCCGAATGCTCGTCCAGCCCGAAGTACTGCTGCCAGCTCGCCAGTTTCTGGTAGTTGCCCGGCGCCGGGTGGGCGATGTGAAATGAGCAGTTGTCGTCGCGGCTGTCGAACAGGTTCCAGTCGCTCGCGTTCTCCTCGCGGCGGCCGAGATGGAGGCGCCGCGGGGTGTGGACGAGCAGGTTGTGCCGGGCGGAGTTGGCGCGGCACAGCCCGGTGCGGCCGCTGCTGCGGCGGTCGGACTGGATGAGGCTGAAGAGGATGGCGAAACTGTCCAGCCGGCCAAAGACATTGTGGTCGGCGACCAAGGTGTCGTTGCAGTCGGCGCGCAGGCCCGATCCGGACTCGATGAAGTCGGCCGACTCGCCGGCGGGGCGGCGGACATCCCACATCAAGTTGTGGTCAACCCGGTTGCGCTCGTAGTTCATCTCCGAGTAGATGGCCCCGACCACGGTTGCGAGGTCCGCAAACACGTTGCCGGCGATGCGGCAGTTGATGTTGTCGACATCCAGCCACACGCCCCCAGCGTGTTCGAGATGACGGAACACGTTGCGCCGCAACAGGCAGTGCCGCGCCAGGTGGAACTTGATGCCGCCGCACTCGTACATCCGCTCCAAGTTGTGCCAGCCGATGTGCTCGAAGACGTTGTCCTCGACCAGCGTGTGAGTGACCCCGAGGGCGCCGGCCAGGCCGCAGATGCCGCAGTGGCTGACGCGGTTGCGGCGCACGATGTGGTGGCCGCTCTCGCCGCCGGCCGCCGAATCCCAGCTCTGGATGCCGATGTCAATGCCGACGCCGTTGGCCCACTCGACGCGGCAGTCTTCGATGATCCAGTGGTGGCCGCGCGAGGTGCTCAGGCTGCCGCGCTGCGGAACCGGCAGCGGCCCGGCGGCGTGCGTGAACGTGAAGCCGCTGACCCGGATGTACCCCAGCCCGGTCTCGGACGGCGCGAACGTCTGCTCCCGCGCCGAGACTTCAAGCGGCGTCTCCGGCGCGGCGTCGCCGGGCAGCCGGAAATGCACCCGCAGGCCGGACTCCTCGACCCAGAAGGCGCCGTCGCGGCCGGACAGCTCGCGGGCGCGGAAGACCTGCGCCAGCCGCCGTCCGTTGCAGAAGATCATGCCGCGCCGCATCATCGCCCGCGTCAGCCAGGCGGGATCCTGCAGTTGCGCGTAGTGGGTCATGTATTCGTAGGCGTTGCGCACGAGGAAGGGGTTGTAGGCGCGGAAGAGCGCCTCGGGCAGGTCGGCCATCCACACCGTGGCGCCGTTGGCCGGCGGGGTCATGGCCCAGCCCGCGCTCGGGCGCGCCGCCGGTGTCCATGCCTCGGCGCCGGTGACGACGACCGGCTCGCCCGGCGCCGCCTCGTAGGCGATCATGCCGTCGGTGGCCGTGCCGCCGCGCGCCGGCCGCACGCACTCGCGATAGACGCCGGCATGCACCACCACCTTCTCGCCCGGCTGGAGAAGCTGGGCGGCGCGGCCGATGCTGGCGAACGGCGCCGCCTCGGTGCCAGGATTGTCGTCAGCGGCGCGCGGATGCCCCTGGGCGACGTGGTAGACCTGGCGGTAGGCGGTCCGGTCGTCCCAGAACGGGAAGGGCGTGCCGTCGGGCAGGGTGTCGAAAGCGTCCATTGCGGGGCCTCCGTTTGATCGGTCGTCCGGGCGCAGGACGTGGCGCCCAGCGCGCCGGTCCATCGCCGGGTCGGGGTACAAGGGTCTTGCCTCGCCATGGGAGGCCGCGGGCCTCCGCCGTTGCCTACCGGCTATAGGTTTCGAGGACTCGGCGCAGGTTGCCGCCGAGGATGAGGCGTTTCTCGTCAGCCGGCAGATGGGCGAACAGGATTGGCCCCAGGCCCCAGGCGATGGGCAGGTCCTGCAGGTCGCTGCCGAACAGGAGGCGGTTGGCGCCGATGGTGGCGACGACATTTTCGCAGCCGCGCGGCCCGTCCCACAGCGGGCAGGAGCAGATGTAGAGGTTGTCGCGTTCGCGCATGAGCTCGGCGTACTCGGTGGTGGTGTGGCCGGCGATGTAGCAGGCGTTGGGGTAGTCGCGCGTGAGGCGGGCGAGGTGGGCGGCCGGGCCCCAGTAGTGGTTGAGGATGATCTGGCGGTGTTCGTGGGCCCACCGGCAGGCGACGTCAATGTCCGCTCCCTGCTCGGGGTAGTTCTGGTAGTGCGGGATCAGCTTGATGCCGCGCAGGCCCATGGCCGCGCCGCGTTCGAGCTCGCGCACCATCTCGGCGCAGCCGCGGTGGGGGTTGAGGAGTGTGAACCCGACGAAGCGCTCGGGGTAGCGCCGCACCGCCTCGGCGACAAGGTCGTTGCCGTGGCGCTCGTCGCTGAACACGCCGGCGAAACTGAAGACGCAGATCTGTTCGACGCCCTGGCGTTCGAGTTCGCGCACCGTGGCGTCGAGGTCGCCGTCCGGGATGTGGTAGTGACAGGCCTTGCCGCCCAGGTGACCGTGGCAGTCGGTGAAGCGAAGCTTCGCCGCCACCGGGGCGCCGCGGCCGATGGCGACGTAGGGATCGGCGGGCGCCGACAGCTGCACCTGCGGATGCACGGGTTCGCACCAGTGCATCAGCCGGCGCAGGTTGTCGCCGGCGATGTGGCGCTTGTCCGCCAGGCTGATTTCGGCGCGGGCCAGGGTGGCCAGGGTCTGCCCGTGCCCGAAGGTCGGCCAGTTCGAGCCGAAGATCAGGCGGTCGGCGCCCCATCGCCCGGTGATGTACTCGATGCCGCGGTAGAGGTAGTACCCGCTCAGCTCGATGTGGAGGTTGGGGCAGGCGTCGAGCGCGCGGTAGATCAGCCGCTGGCTGCGCCGGATGCGCCACTCGCTGGCGATCACCGGCAACGTCGGCCAGCGCCGGCAGAGCGCCACCACCGCCGGCCAGTCGGTCAAGTCCTGCCGCGGCGCCCCCCGCGCGATCTCGTCGTAACAGATCACCACCGGCACGCGGGCCGCGGCAAGGGGTTCGAGCAGCGCGTCCAAACACCAGTCGCTCAGGTTGTAGCGGTACTGTGCGGGGAGCAGGTAGAGCGCGCCGACGCGGTGGCGGCGCATGTCGGCGAGGAACTCGACAGGGCCGGGCTGTTCGTCGCGGGTTCCCGGCGGCAGCGCCACCCAGGCGGGGTGCAGGCGCGGCTGTCCGGCAACCACGTCGAGCACGCGGGCGTTGCCCTCCCCGGGATGGTTCTCGCGCGCCAGGCTGTCAACCACGAGGGCCTCGGCGACGCCGCAGAAGTCCATGTCTTCGAGCAGTTCACCGGCCGTGTGCCGCCCCCCCTCGCGGAGGAACAGGTGCCGCCCGACCACCGCGAAGGCATCCAGCGGGTTGAGATCCGGGGCGAGGGCAACGGAGGAAGATGCTTCACGCTTCATAGGGTGCCTACCAGTTCCCCTTCGCGGCCCGTTTCGTGCAGTAGGCGGAGAGCACCTTGTTGATGCCGGCGGCCACCCGGTCGCAGTCGTCGTCGTTCCACCACTGGTCGAAGCCAATCGAGACCTCACGGCCGAACAGGTCCACCGCCACCGGCCACTGCTCGGGCGCATAGCTGACCTGGCCGCCGCGCTGCCGGTACCGGGGGTCGTCCCACACCGAGCCGCCGGCCGTCGAACCCGGTTTCAGCACGATCGGGAACATGTCGCGGGCCATGTGCCAGTCGGGGTCGTGCGCAGAGCCGCGGGTGCCGGCGCCGATGCCTTCGGCCTGCAGCGCCTTGACGATGCAGGCGCTCAGCTCGCAGGTGGCCGGGAAGAAACGCAGCATGTAGCCGATGACGCCCTCGCGGTCGTTGAGTTTCTGCGGCGTGACCTCTGCGAAGTCCGCAAGCTGCCCGCAGATGCGCCGGCTCACCTGGCGGTGGCGGCTGACCACGCCTTCGAGTTTGCGGAGCTGCACGACATTGATGGCGGACTCCAGCTCCGACAGCCGGTAGTTGGTGCCGACGAACAGCTCGCCGGGGTGGCGCGGCGGGGCGAAACGCGGGTTGCGCCACAACCCGCCGCCCTCGGCCAGCTGGCAGGCCCGCTCGAACAGCCCCGCGTCGTTAGAGACCACCATCCCGCCCTCGCCACCGCCGATGATCTTGTAGCAGGAGATGCTGAAGCAGCCGAGGTCGCCGATCGAACCGACCGGCCGCCCGCGGTAGGTCGCCCCAGGCGCCTGCGCGCAGTCCTCGACAACCTTCAGCCCGCGCCGACGGGCCAGCGCCAGGACCGGCGCCATGTCCGTCACCCCGCCCCAGTGGTGGGTCGGGGCGATGGCGACCGTGCGCGGCGTCACGCAGCCTTCGAGTTTCGCCGGATCGAGGTGCAGCGATTCATCCACGTCGCAGAACACCGGCACGCCGCCGGCCAAGACGACAGCCATGGCGGTGGCGGCAAAGCCCAGCGCCGGGCAGATCACCTCCGTGCCCGGCCCCACCCCGGCGGCGACAAAGGCGGCGTGCAACGCCCCGGTCCCCGAGCTGCACGGGAAGGCATGCTTCACTTGGAAGACCTCGCGCGCCAGCCCCTCGAACTGCTCACCCTTGGACGGCGAAGCCGAACCGTAGTAGCGCCCCAGGTGCGGCCCGCCGGCGGGCAGGTCCGCATCGCTCACCGCGGCCCGCAGCCGTTCGAGAGCCGGCGGCGAGAACTGGAACCGCTCGGCGATCGCCAGGAAATCCTCGACGCCGACCTTGGGCTGGCCCACCCCCGTCCGCCCCGCGAACGCCTTCGGGCCGCCGTCAATCGCCAGCTTCTCTCCGCCCTTGCCTGCCATGGACTGGACTCCTTTCACCCGATGTTGCAGACGCGGAACGCTTCGCGCAGCGCCTCGGCGACGTCCCCCTTCGGCGAGAACTCGTGGCCGACGTACAGCGAGTACCCGGTCGCCGCAATCGCCCGGCAGATGCCCGTGTAGTTCAGCTCCTGCGCGTCGTCGAGGTCGTTGCGGCCGGGGTTGCCGGCGGTGTGGAAATGCCCGATCCAGCGGATGTTCTCGCGGACCGTACGGATCACGTCGCCTTCCATGATCTGCATGTGGTAGATGTCGAACAGCAACTTGACCCGCGGGCTGTTGACCCGTTCGCACACCGCCACGCCCCACGCCGTGTGATCGCACTGGTAGCCGGGGTGGTCAACCTTCGAGTTCAACAGCTCGATGTTCAGGTTGACGCCCTTGGCCTCGGCGTAGCCGGCGGCGCGGCGCAGCCCCTCGGCCGTCGCCTCGATGGCGTCCGCCTCGCTCTGGTACGGCTGCCGGTTGCCGCTGAAGCAGATCACGCCGGGGATGCCGGAGCCGGCGGCGATGTCAATGGACTCCCGCAGCTCCGCCTCGATGCGGGCATGGTTCGAGCGCTTGTTCAGGCCGTCGCCCAACCCCATGTGCCCGATCATGCTGGCCACGACGAGGCCGCGCCGGTGCGCCGCCTTCACAATGGCCGCGAAATCGCTGTCGCGCCCCCACACTTCGACCGCCGCGAAACCGATGTCCGCGCAGAGCGCAACGGCGTCGGCCGCCTTCAGCTTCCCCCCGAGGATCGGCAGACAGAACGACTGCTTGACCGGCATGCGTGAACCCTTTCAACTGACTCGGCCTCGACGGCCATCCGGCGGGCGTCGCGCCCACGCCCCACCATATACGCGCCACGCCCGTCTGCCACTGTCCGCAATGAACGGCCCGGCGTCCAGATCACCGGCGGCCGACGCCCGGCACGGCCTGCCCTGCCGCCAGGAACGCCTCATAGGCCCAGCCGTCCCACTCGGGGGCGACGCCGATGCCGTGCAGATCGGGGTAGTTCTTGGCGATGAAGCCGCCGCGGAAGGTCTCGACCAGGCGGCGCGTCTCGCGCTCGATCAGCGCCCGGTCGCCGGTCGGCAGGATCTTCTGGATGTCGCACGGCGAGAAGAGTCCGACGCGGTGCCGGCGCAGCTTGGCGGCGAGGCCGTCGAGGTCGTAGATGGCCGGCTGGTCGAATTGCAGGCAGTCTATGCCGGCCTCGCAGAGGTCGTCCACCAGGGCCCAGTTGAAGCCGCACGAGTGCTGGATGACCTTCAGCCCGTGGCGGTGGGCGCGGGCGGTGAGCCGTTCGTAGAGCGGGCGGAAGATGTCGCGCCACATCGCCGGGCTCATCAGGGTGCGGTCCTGGATGCCGAGGTCTTCGCAGAACATGATCCCGTCGAGGCCGGCTTCGCCGCAGCGGTCAATGACCCGTTCGAGCAGCGCGGTGACGCGGTCGTGCAGGACATTGATGCGCCCGCGCTCGGCAATCAGGTCCACGAAGTAGACATCCATCTTGCGCATGTAGCGGCAGATGGCAAAGGGCCAGCCGGGCAGGAAGCAGACGCGGAAGCGGTCGGTGTCCGAGGCGGCGAGGGCGCGGGCGCCGGCGTAGTAGGCGGGGTTGTCGAGGTCGGGCAGCCGCAGGCTATCGAGGGCGTCCCAGTCTTCGAGGACGGGCCGGAAGACTTCGCCGCCCGCCGACATGTGCACGAGGCGGTGCCAGACGTTGCCCCACAGGTCCGTGCGGTACTCGACGTCGCCCTCGACGCAGACGTCTTCGTGGAAGCCATGCTCGATGCCGCAGAAGGCAAAGTCGTTCAGCCGGCCTTCGCCCGTGAAGTTGAAGCCGATGCGCCCGGTGCCTGCGAACTCGATGTTCTGCCGGATGATGTCACGGGGGGTGCACGGCATGGGATGAGGCGGCTCCTGGGGAATGGGCCTGGGTCTCGAACCTCCGCGGCAGGTCGCGTGCCCCACGGCGGCCGGCCGGTACTATAGCGGCCTTCAGGCGGGTTGGGCGGCCGCGATTCGAGGAACGGCGGCCGGAGACGGTGCAACCCGGCCGGCACGGAGCCCGTCCATCCAGGTCTGCCAGGTTGCGTGCCCATGGAGGGCGGACCTCCGTGTCCGCCAAGTCAAACCCAATGACGCCATCCACCGGACATGACCCGGCCGGCACGGAGCCCGTCCCTCCACCCCCCCCCAGTCGAGGCCCCCTGTCACGCGCGATGACCAAGCAGGCTTGGTTTTTCCGTGACCAGACGTTACCGTACCCTCATGAAGACCCTTTCCTGCGCCCCGGTTGCCGTGCCTCGCCACGCGCCCCTGCTCGCCGGGCTGGCGGCCCTCCTGGCCCCGATGCTGTGCCTGGCCACGCCGGTGGACACGACCGTGACCCGCCGCGTGGCGGCCAACTGGCTCGCCGAGAAACACGGGCAGGCAGTGGACGAGGAGGATGTGACCGCCGTCGGCGAGGCGGCCGGGCAGGGCCTCGCCGTGTTCAACCGGCGCGACGGCGGCTGGGTGGTCGTGGCCGCCGACGATCGGGCGCTGCCCGTCCTCGCCTACTCGACCGCGGGCGACTGGGGCCGCGCCCCCCTGCCAGAGAACTGCCACGCCTGGATCGCCGCCCTCGACGCGGCCGTGCGCACCGCCGGCCCGGCACGCGAGGCCCACCCGGAGGTGGCCACGCTGTGGGCACGCTACGGGCAGGCCGTCGAGGCCTTCCAAACGGCGCTCGCACCGGAGGGCGGCCGCGGCACGGGCCTGCCGGCGACACCCCCCACGGTCGGCCCCCTCATCCAGACCACCTGGGGGCAGGACCGCTACTACAACACCCACTGCCCGGCCGACGCGGCGGGCCCCGACGGCCACTGCCTGACCGGATGCGTCGCCACGGCCATGGCCCAGATCATGCGCTACCACCGGCATCCGGCCACCGGCTTCGGAAGCCACACCTACGTCCATCCAACCTACGGCACACTCGCCGCCTCCTTCGGCGCCACAACCTACGATTGGGACGCCATGCCGGCCGGTTCGCTGACCGCCTACACCCCCGCCGTCGCCCAGCTCATGTTTCACGCCGGCGTCAGTGTCGAGATGGATTACGGCACCGGCATCTCGCAGTCCAGCACCGTGGACGGGATGGCCGCCCTCAGAGGCCATTTCCGCTACCACCCGGGCATCCGGGAAGTCGCCCGGGCCGACCACAGCCGGGCGGAGTGGGACCAGCTCCTCACCGACGAGCTGGACGCCGGCCGGCCCATGGTCTACGACGGCCCCGGACACGCCTTCCTCTGCGACGGCTATGACAGCAGCTCGCCGCGGCTCTACCACTTCAACTGGGGCTGGGACGGATTGTACGACGGCTACTACGCGCTGACCGCGCTGACCCCCGGCTCGGACAACTTCACCGCCGAGCAGCGCGCCTTCCTCGGCATCCAGCCCGAGGGCGACATCTACCTGGCCCCGCCGTACACCCAGTCGTTCGAGGGCGCGGCCCTGCCCCCGAACTGGTTCGCCGAGGGGGACTACGTCAGCCTGTCCACCGCCGCCGCCACTCACGGGGCGCAGAGCCTGCATATCGGGCCGACGGCGGCAGTCGGCTACACGTTGAACTCCGTCCTCATCAAGCTCTCGGTTCCGGCCGGCGGCGCCGCCCTGGCCTTCGACTGCCGCCGCGAGACCACGGCAACGGCCGGGGACTTCGACCAGTTCACCTGCCAGGTTCGCCAGCCCTACGGCGAGGAGGTGCTGGCCACGGTCTTCGACGGCCCGGCCCGCGACACGGCCTGGCGGCAATGGCTGGTGAACCTGCGCCCCTACGCCGGGCAGGACGTAAGCCTGTTCCTCCAAGTCGAGGGCCCGACCGTCGGCCAGTGGGCCTGGATGCTCGTGGACAACGTGCGGCTGGTTGACACCCCCATCGCGCAGTTCAACGCCCCGCGCCGCACCTGGTTCGCCAACCGGCCGCTGACCTTCGTGAACGGCTCGGCCAATGCCGCCACCTACGCGTGGACCTTCCCGGGCGGCACCCCGGCCACCAGCAATGCCGTCTCCCCCACGGTGACGTACGCGACCCCCGGCGTGTATGACGTGTCGCTGACCGTCACCAACGGCAACGGCACGGACACGCAGAGCGAGAGCCAGTACCTCACCATCCTGCCCGAGCCGGCCATCCC
>MVZH01000153.1 GCA_002068325.1 Lentisphaerae bacterium ADurb.BinA184
TGACCTGGCGGACACGGAGGTCCGCCCTCCACCGCACGAGGCAGCTGTCGTCTGCGGGGGTTCTGCAAGCGCCTCCCTGGCCCTCCGATGCGGCTTGGCGGACGCGCAGACCCGGCCACCACAGTCGGCAGGTCTTGCCCCCGCCGGTTGTTCCGCGGCTGGCATTTACGGTCGCCCGGCGGTATGGTGTGCGTTTGAAAAGCGACGTGCGCGGCGGTGGGTATGTTCATCGAGCTTCTGTGGAAGCAGCCTGACGTCTATGTGGCGATGGTCGTGCTGCTGGTCTTTTCGATCTGCGTGCACGAGTACTGTCATGCCTGGATGGCTTGGCGCGAGGGCGATCCCACGGCGGTCCAGCAGGGGTATCTGACGCTGAATCCGTTGCGGGTGATGGGGCCGGTGTCACTGGTCTTCCTGGCCCTGGTCGGTGTGGCCTGGGGGGCGGTGCCGGTCAACCCGATGCGCCTGCGGGGGCGCGGCAGCCACGGGCGGGTGTCCCTGGCGGGGCCGGCCGCCAACCTTGTGCTGGCCGCGGCCTTCGCCGGACTGGTCTGGGTGGCCGGCGGGCGGATGGCGCCGCTGGCGTTCATCGCGGGCATCGGACTGAACGTCAATGTGCTGCTGTTCCTTTTCAACCTGTTGCCGCTTCCCCCCCTCGACGGTTGGGAGGTCTTCTCGTGGCTGATCCCCGCTCTGCGCAGGGTCTCCCACCAGAAGGCACAGCAGTTCGGCTTTATCGTCCTGCTCGTCTTGATGATGAGCGGCCTGTTCCGCTACCTGTGGGCGGCCGCGGATTTCGTGACCGGCCTGGTGCTGAGCCGTGTGGCGTGAGACGGGGCCGGGCGAGGACGGACCTGAATGCGGAACGCGGAAGGCGGAATGCGGAGTGCGCAACTGGGAGCGTTGAACCGGGACACTGTGGGTCGTGGGGCGTGATGCCGGGAACAAAGCACGAAGGCACGAAACACCCGTAGGTCGCGGAGGCCCCGGAAGGGCCGAGGTATGTAGCCCCCGGCGCAACCGGGGGACTGCGCGGTCACCCCATTCCGAGCGCCCCAAGGCGGGCGCGGGTGGGATGGGACGCCTCGGGAACCGATCCCTTTCCGCGACCGGCGGCTGAAGGGGTGGACAGGTTGCACGTGAGCGATGCACGCAACAAGGCATGGCGGCTCGGACTGCTGGCCATCGGCCTGCCTTCCCACCTGTTGCTGGCCGCGGTGATGACCGACCCCGACGGGCTGCTGGGCCCGCCGGGCAAGGTGTCACACCTGGTCGCCGGCTTCCTCGCGGGCTACGGCCTGCTGGCGTTGACGGCGGCCAGCGTCATCCTGCGGCGTCCGGTCGGCCGGGCGGCGATGGTCCTGGGGGCCATTGCCTCGCTGACCATGCTGCCCTTACACATGCTGGCCTTTGCCTCGGTGTGGAAGCTCGGACTGCCCGGCGTGCTCTTCTGCCTGTTCTCCGCCAGCCGGCTCTTGCGCGCGCCCCGCGATGCCGTTGACGATCGTCCCGCGGCGGGCTCGCGCGGCGCCGTCGAGGCGGCCGGCGACGAGTTCGCCGTCCTGACCTTGTTCGCCACGGTCTGCATGCTGTTCGCCATCCTTCTCATTGACGGGTACGGCCTGGCCAGCACCACGCTCGCCAGCCTGTCCGCCTGGGGGGTCATCGTCATCGCCCTCGGGCTGAGCCTGCTCTTCGAGGTCACGCACTACCTGCCCGGCCGGCGCCACGGCCCGTACCTGCCCTGGCTGCTGCTGGCCGCCGCCGCCCTCTGTTCCCTGACGGGGGGGGACCGGCTTGTGCTCCCGACCCTGGCCGTGCGGCAGATTCTGGTCGCCGCCCGCGCCGGCTTTGACCGCGCCGGCGGGCACAACCTCTGGTACTACCTCACCGACCGGCCGGCCAACCTGCTCGTCGCCACCTTCGCCAGCGCCATTTTCCTCGGAACCATTCTCCTGACCCTGCCGCGGGCCAGCCGGCTGGCCGGGGGGCTGCCGTTCATTGATGCCTTCTTCACGGCCGCCAGCGCCACCTGCGTCACCGGACTGACCGTGCTCGACACCGGGCGGGACTTCACCCTCTTCGGCCAGATCCTCATCCTGACGATGATCCAGGTCGGCGGCCTGGGCATCATGACCCTCTCGACCTTCCTGGCGCTACTGCTCGGGCGCAACGTCGGTCTGCGCGGGGAGTTTGCCGTGCGCGAGATGATCGGCGAGGGGCGCAGCCGCACCGCCCTGCGGCTGGTGCAGTTCATCGTCGCCTTCACCTTTGTCGTCGAACTCATCGGGGCGTCCGTGCTGGCCCCGCTCTTCCACAGCCACGGCCTGCCTTGGAGGCGCAGCCTCTACTACGCCGTCTTCCACAGTGTGAGCGCCTTCTGCAATGCCGGCTTCGGCCTCGAAGGCCGCAACCTGGAAGGCATGGCCGGCACGCCGGGCATCCTGATCGCCATCTCCCTGCTGATCATCCTCGGCGGGCTGGGGTTCGGGGTGTTGTTTGCGCTCTTCCGTTTCGGCCGGCAGCAAGGGCTGGGCGGCTCCCACGTGCGCCTCGTCGTTCTGACCTCGCTCGCCCTGTGCGTCCTCGGCACGGTCCTGTTGTGGGCGATCGAGCGGCCGCGCGCCTGGGCCATGATGACGCCGGGCCAGTCCGTGCTGCACGCCTGGTTCCAGTCGGTGTCGGCGCGCACGGCCGGCTTCAACTCCGTGCCGCTGGCCGCGCTGAGCGCCCCCAGCCACCTGATCCTCATGATCCTGATGTTCATCGGCGTCGCCCCCGGCTCGACCGGCGGCGGCATCAAGGTCACCACGCTGGTCGTCCTGCTGGTCGTGGTGCGGGCCGTCATCCGCGGCGGCGATCCGGTGTTCGCCGGGCGGAGGTTCGCCCCCGGCACGGTGCTGAACGCGGTTGCCTTGGTGACCATCGCCGCGTTCCTGGTCCTGGCCGTAGGCACGTTCCTGCTGGTCACCCAGCCGTCGCTGGGAGCCGAGGCGCTGTGCTTCGAGGCGGTGTCGGCCTTCGGCACGGTCGGGATGTCGCTGGGCTGCACGGCGCAGCTGAGTGCCTTTGGCAAAATCGGCATTATCCTATTGATGTTCATCGGCCGGGTGGGCCCGCTGGCCCTGCTGATGATGGTTCGCCCGGCCGCCAAGTCACGGGTGGACTACCCGGCCGAGAATATCATGATCGGGTGAGCGCCTATGAAACCGAAGACTGTCGTGATCGGGCTGGGGCTGTTCGGCCGCGAGATCGCCACCGTCCTGGCCCGCCGCGGGCACACGGTGCTGGCCGTGGATGTTGACCCCGAGGCCGTCGAGGACATCAAGGACGCCGTTGACCAGGCCGTCGTCCTCGACACCACCGACGAGGCCGCCCTGCGCGAGATGAAGATTGACACCATGGACACCGCCGTCTGCGCCATCGGCGCCCAGCACATGCAGGACAGCATCCTGACCACCGCCCTGCTCCACCAGCTCGACGTGCCCCGCATCATCGCCCGCGCTGCCGACCCCCTGCACGCCCGCATCCTCCGCCAGGTCGGCGCCACCGAGGTGCTGAACCCCGAGCGCGAGATGGGCACCCGCATCGCCAACCAGATCGCCACCCCCGGCATCCGCGAGGTGCTCCGCCTGGCCGACGATGTCTTCGTGGCCGAAATCCCCATCCCGCCAAGCTTCGTCGGCAACACCCCGGCCGGGCTGAACATCCGCCAGCGCTACGGGGTCACCGTGGTCGGGCTGCAACGGGGGCGGGGCGAGGCGCGCAGCGTGATTGGAACCTCCGACACCGGCGAGGCCGCCCCGGGCCGGAAACGCCAGCTCATCCTCAACCTCGAACCCACGGTGGTCTTCCAGGAGGACGACAGCCTGGTCGTGATCGGGAACGAGGAAGATGTCAAGCGGCTCAGCGGCCTGGCCTGAGGACTTCGGCTATGCGTGCGCATTTGGGACTGCGAACCTGGTCGCCGGTGATGTTCGCCATCGTGCTGCTCATGGGGCTGGGGGCGATCGCCGGCTTCTTCCGCGTCCGCCGTTCCATTGACGTCATCCTGCGCGACCGGTTCGAGGGCCTGCTGTCGGCCCAGCAGATGGCCGCCGTCCTTGACAACACGGAGCGTCAGATTGTGGCCTTCGTGGTCGGCGACGGCGAGGCCGCGCCGGGCCTGCCTTTCCCCGACCCCGCCAGTGAGGTGGCGCAGGGGATCGGACGGTTGCGGGGCACGTCCCGCGACGACGACTCGCGCCGCGCCGTCGTCGCCATCGAGCAGGCGTGGGCCGCCTACCAGGCCACGGCGCGTGACTTCCGGGAACGGTTCGAACAGGGGGAGACGGCCGAGTGCCGGGCCTTGTACCGCGACCGCCTCAGCCTGGACTCGCACCGGCTGAAGGCCGCTGTCGGCAGCTTCATCACCCTCAACCAGGAGGCCGTCCGCCAGACCCGTGAAGACGCGGCGGTCGAGGCGCGCCGGTGGTTTTTCGCCATGGGCGGCATCACCCTCGTCGGCCTGATTAGCACGATCCTCTTCAGTCAGCAGGTGGTCTCGCTGATCATCCGGCCGCTGCAGCGCCAGTCGCGCACCATTGACCGTGTGACCTTCGGGGAGATCGAGCTGCGCCTGCCCCCGGAACGCGAGGGCGCCCTCAACAGCCTGGCCGACTCCGCCAACCGCCTGATCGAGAACTACGAGGCCATCCACGAGGACGGCCGGCACCAGATCAAGGCCGAGCGGCGCTACTCGCTGGCCTTGGTCGAGGCGTTCCGCGTCCCCGCGTTGCTGCTGGACGGCAACGGCAGCCTCATCGTCAGCAACTCCGCGGCCCGCGAGCTGTTCACCGGCACTGACGGCCGCGCGCGGCTGGAGGCCTTGACGGCGGCGCTGGGCAACGGGGCCGCCCCGGCGACAATCCAGCTGGCTGACCGAACCTACCGCGCGGAATGCCGCCCCTGCGGCCAGATCCGGGGCTTCACCGGCCGGGTGGTGTTGCTGGAACCGGCGTAGCACAGGCCGTTGTCACCCGAGGCGTCCGCAGAACCCCGGCCCGCCGGCGTGCGGCGCAGGCATGGCGCACAGGCAGGGCGGCGGCCCAAGTGAGGATTCGGCTTGCATGGACCACAAGTACCAGCTTGAACCCGTCGAGGTGCCTCGGGTGGAGACCGCGCACCGCCGCATCGTCACGCGGCTGCCGGTCCCGGAGTCGCTCGCCGTCTTCGCGAAGTTGGCGGCCCACGAGCCGGTCAGCATGCAGGGCCAGCCGCCGGTGGTGTGGGATCGGGCCGAGGGCCTGCACGTCTGCGACCGCTGGGGGAACATGTGGCTGGACTGGTCGAGCGGGGTGCTGATCACCAACGCTGGGCACGGACGCCGGGAGATCCGTGCCGCCCTCCGGGCGATGCTCGATCGGCCCTTGCTGGCCACGTACGTATTTGCACACGAGGGGCGGGCCGAGCTGTGCGAACGCCTCGCCGCCCTGGCGCCCGACCCCTCGTACAAGGTCTTTCTTGTGACCACCGGCAGCGAGGCGACGGAGAACGCCGCCAAGCTGGCCCGCACCTACGGCGTGCGCCGGCACGGCCGCGGCAAGCATGTGATTGTGTCCTTCGAGGGGGCGTTCCACGGGCGCACGCTGGGGGCGCAGATGATGGGGGGGATGCCGGCGCTGAAGGAATGGATCGTCGAGCTGCCGCCCGGCTTTGTGCAGGTGCCGTTCCCCGACGGCTTCCGCGTCGAGGACACGGGGTTTGGGCTGTTCGAGGAGAGCCTGCGGCGGCAGGGTGTGGCGGCTGAGAGCGTGGCCGGCGTTGTGGTTGAGTCCTACCAGGGCATCGGTCCCAATTTCCTGCCGGCGGAGTACGCCCGCGAGCTCGGGCGCTGGTGCCGGCGCCACGACGCCCTGCTGGTCATGGACGAAGTCCAGTCCGGCTTCGGCCGCACCGGACGGATGTTCGCGTATCAGCATTACGACCTGACGCCTGACTTGGTGTGCTGCGGCAAGGGAATCTCGTCGAGCCTGCCGCTGGCCGCGGTCATCGGGCGCGCCGACGTCATGGACCTCTATCCGCCCGGGTCCATGACCAGCACCCACTCCGCCAGCCCACTCCCGGTCGCCGCCGCCTTGGCCAACCTGCGGATCATCGAGGGCGAGTGCCTGGTTGAGCACGCGGCCCGCGAAGGGGCGGTGCTGGCCGCCGGGCTCGAACGCATTCGGCGGAAGCATCCGCGGCACTTCGGCAAGGCGCTGTGCCGGGGGCTGGTCGGCGGCCTGCTGGTGGTCCGGCCGGGGACGCGTGAACCCGATGCCGGGGTGGCGCTGCAGATCAACGAGAAATGTTTCCAGCGCGGGCTGCTGATGTTCGCGCCGGTCGGCTGGGGCGGGGGCTGCCTCAAGATCGCCCCGCCGTTTTCACCGCCAAGTTGCCAAGACGCAAAGTCCATTGATGCTGAGAATGAGGCGCTTGCAGAACCCACTGGACGACACGGAGGTCGTCCCTCCAGTGCGGCAGACCGGGCTGCTCGTCGGGGCCGATGGAGGCCGGGCTCCGTCCCGGCCACTCATG
Organism: Lentisphaerae bacterium ADurb.BinA184; assembly: GCA_002068325.1. Classification (GTDB taxonomy): domain Bacteria; phylum Verrucomicrobiota; class Lentisphaeria; order Oligosphaerales; family MVZH01; genus MVZH01. The sequence continues at coordinate 6,559 of MVZH01000153.1, forward strand.
CAGAGCATCTGTAGGCGCCTCAGATACTTGGCGCCTTGGCGTCCTGGCGGTTCATGAGCAGATCAGGTCCGGTCATGTCAAGCCCCTTTCAGTCCAGGTTGTTTGCCCTGACGCGGAGCGACGCCTTCGTGGCGGAGCTGGCGGAGTCCCTGCTCGCCCTCTGCCGGATTGACACGGGGCCGAATCCCGACGTGCGGGTCATGGCGCAACGGGAGCGTGCGGTGTTCGACCTCATCGAGGGCGCGCTCCGCCGCGACGGGATGCCGGAGCTTCTGATCGAGCGCCGGCCGGTGGCCCCGGGCATCGCCGCGCATCCGGCCTATTCCCAACTGCACTTTACCAAGACGGCTGGGCGGCCGCGCGGGCTGACCCCGCGTCAGGCCTACCGCCACCGCTGCAACCTGGTCTGCACCTGGCCGGTCGCCGGGCGGACGGACGGCGGCGTGGCTCTCAACGCGCATGTGGATGTGATTGCCCCGTACGTCCCCCCGCGCCTGGAGGGCGGCATCGTCTACGGCCGCGGGGCCTGCGACGACAAGGGCGGCGTCGTCGCGATCGTCGCGGCCTTGCAGGCACTGGCCCGCCTCGGGGTGCCGCCCGCCCGTCCTGTCACCGCCATGTTTCCCATCGAGGAGGAGACCGGCGGCAACGGGTCGCTGGCGCTGGCGCTTGACCGCGACCTGAAGGCCCGCTACGACAGCATCCTGGTTGCCGAGTGCACGGGACTGCGCATCCACCCCGCCAACCGCGGCGCCGTCTGGTATCGGGTCGGGCTGAGCGATCTGGGGCTGCCGCCCGTGGAGACCGCCGCCCACGTGGTCGAAGCGCTTGAGAACGAGGGGCGTGCGATCCGGGCCGAGAGCCGCCACGCGCTCTTCCCGCAGCGTCCGGTGCAGACCTGCCACGGCATCCTCGGCCCCTTCGGCGAACACCCCAGCCGCATCTGCGGCCGGGTGGAGGTCGAGTTCATCCTGCCCGGCGGCCTGACGCCGGCCGTCGAACCGCTCCTCCGAGACGTCCTTGACAGCGGCCTTGCCGAGTACATCGGGCTGTACGGCGACAAGACCCGCGTCCCCGACCCCGCCACCGGACGGCCCAAGGTCGAGCGCCACTACGAGCTCGTCGCCACGCCGGGCGGCTGCCGGCTGACCGTCCACGGCGCCACCGGACACATGGGTTCGATCCTCGAAAACGACGGTGCCATCACCAAGGCCGCGGCCATGATCCGGGCGGTGTGCCGTTCGCGGGCACGGCTCGATGCGGCGGCCGGCGGGCGGCTGGCCCTGGGCCTGCCCGGCGCGGCGCCCGTTGGACTCGTGCTCGAAGGCGGCCAGGGCTTTGTGCCGACACACACCATCGAAAACATCATGGACCGCCTGCGGGCGGCGGCGTGGCGCGGGGTTGCGAACTTCGCAACCCGATGCGGACGCCGCCCGCCGCCCCGACGCGCCGTCAGCGTCACATTCGACAAGCTGCACAATGCGGCCTTCGACGGCGATCCGGACTCGGCCGCCATGCGGCGCGCCCGGCGCGCGGCGCGGGCCTGCGGCCTGCCGGCCGACGAACCGCCGGTGGGCTGGAACGTGTCGTGCGATGCCCGCCTCTTCGCGACCGAGTACCCCGGCATGCCGGTGCTGACGGTCGGCCCCGGCTCGCTGGCGCACGCCCACGCCGACGGCGAACAGCTCAGGCTCGATGAACTGCGGCAATTCGTCGAGTTCCTCGCCTTGTACCTCGTCGAGGACTAGCCGGGACAGTTCACCTCAAAGGCCAAAAAGTCTCCAAGGCTCCAAGATCGTCGCCATCGTGTGAGTGAAGGATTGCTGTCTGCCGGGCTGGAGGGACGACCTCCGTGCCGTCCGGGTATGTCCGCGGCGGACCGGGTCTTCGGGTATGACTTGGCGGACACGGAGGTCCGCCTTCCATCGCGCGAGGCCGTCGTCGCCCGGGGGAATCCTGCAAGCGCCTCTGATGACTGGACCGGGCTTTTCGGGCCTCCATGGGGTGGCAGTGGTTGACGGCAAGGAGATGGACCGTGGACAGACTGCGGATCGGGGTCATCGGCGTCGGGTCGGTGGTGCGCGAGATCTACCAGCATCTCTACTACCACAGCGACTTCAGCCACCTGCTCGACGTCGTGGCCGTGGCGGACACCAATGCGCCTGCACTGGGCTGGTTCTGTGACACCTTTGGCATCCCGCCGGAACGCCGTTTCGAGGACTACCGGGAGATGCTGGGGCGGGTCGCCCTCGACGTCGCGCAGGTCAACACACCCGATCACCTGCACGCGGCGCCCGCCGTGGCCGCGCTGGAAGCCGGGCTGGACGTGGTCGTCCCCAAGCCCACGGCCGCCACCGTCAAGGACGCGCACGCCATGATCCGCGCCGCCCGCACCGCCGGCCGCCTGCTCGGTGTGGATTTCCACAAGCGCGAGGATCCGCGCATCAAGGAGGCCGAGGCGCGCTACCAGTCGGGCCGCTATGGACAGCTCCAGAGCACGGTCTGGTACATGCTCGACAAGCTGCTGGTGGTCGATCCCAACCACCGGCCGCCGTTCTTCGCCTCGCCAGGCTTCGCCGAGAAGAACACCCCGGTCTCGTTCCTCACGGTGCACATGTGCGACGCGCTGCTGAAGATCGTGGCCCTGCGCCCGGTCTCGGCCCGGGCCGTCGGCTTCCGGCAGAAACTGCCGTCGCTGACCCCGATCCCGGTGGCCGGGTACGACCTGGTTGACACCGAGATCTGCCTGGCCAATGGGGCGGTGGCGCACATCATCGCCGGCTGGCATCTGCCCAACACGGCCCACGCCGCCACCGTGCAGTCCAGCCGCCTCATCTGCACCGACGGAATGCTCGACATCGGGATTGACGCGCCCGGACTGCACGAGCTGCATCCCGACGGCATCTTCGAGGTCAACCCGTTGTTCCGCAACTTCGAGCGTGACGGGACGGTGACCGGCTACGGCATCTCCAGCCCCGGGCGGCTGTACCAGAAGATCCTGGCGTCGCGCCGTGGCGAGTTGCCGGCGGCGGTGAGGGAGAGCCTGCTCACCCCCGCCGCATTGGGGTTCCACACCACGCTGGTGTTGCAGGCGGCCGAGGAGAGCCTTCGTCTTGGGCGGGAGAGCGCCCCGGGCGTGGTGTCGGGCCCTGTCCTGGACTTGGGCGAGCTCGTCGTCCGCGAGCTGGGGACTGCGGCGGCGGCGGAGTATGGCTACGGCGGGTGAGGACGTGGGGCGTGGGTCGTGGGTTGTGCAGCCGGCGGTCCCGGGGGAGGATGCCGATGCCGGCGGGACGCCGGCGGTCCCGGGGGAGGATGCCGATGCCGGCGGGACGCCGGCGGTCCCGGGGAAGGATGACCGATCACCGATGGCGCTTGATCCGTGGAGCCGGCGGTCTCCGCCGGTGATTCCGGCAACGAAGCGGCGTCCTCGACGCGACATCGTCGTTGCACCGCGTCAGGGCCCGGCGGAGACGCGGCAGCGGCAGTAGGTGAGGGTGGTGATGCCGTAGCGTTGCTGGCGGAGGGCGCGCCAGGCGCTCAGGGGCGCCAGCGGCAGGGGATCGCGGGTGGCGTGCTGGAGCACCAGCAACGCCTCGCCCGCCCACGCGGCCAAGGCCGTGTCGAGGAGCAACTCGCGCGGCCCGGTCCCGCCCGTGCGCGGATGATAGGGTGGGTCGGCCAGGATCACATCAAAGGCGCCGGCGCGTTCCGGGATCGCCTGCGGAATCCGCAACACGTCGCACTGCAGGACCACCGCCTCCGGCTGGTGCCCTGGCGGCAGCGCGTCCTGCAACCGTGCCAGGTTGGCGCGCAGGACCCGGACGTGGGCGGGGCAGTTCTCGACCATCACGACCGGGTCGGCCCCCCGGCTGAGGGCTTCCAGCCCGAGCGCGCCGCTGCCCGCGAAAAGGTCAATGACGGCACGGCCGCGCAGGTCGCCCAGCACGCCGAACACGGACTCCCTCACCCGGTCCGTGGTCGGCCGCACCCCGGATCCGGGGGGCGCATCGAGACGGACGGCGCGCGCGAATCCGCCGATGATCCGCATGGGTCAGGCCTGCTTCCGGTAGTTGGGGTAGGTCTGGCCGCATCGCGGGCAGACCGCCGAGCGGGCCCGCCGGCGAACGAGGAATGTGCACAGGCAGCCGGAGCAGCGGCAGACATTCTCCTCGGAGATGTTCCACGGTTCGCCCCACGTCTGCCACCAGTGGCGGGCGCCGAGGGCGGCCGCCGCCCCCAGGGCGAGGCAGAGGTAGATGAGGAAGCCCGCGCGGATATCGATGGCGATCATGGCGGCACCCCTTCCGTCGCC
>MVZH01000154.1 GCA_002068325.1 Lentisphaerae bacterium ADurb.BinA184
GTCCGCCGCTCCCCGGGCGCGTCCGCCGCCTCGACGGCCTCGCGCAGCTTGACCAGGACCTCCTTCCATCCCTCGGGCTGCAGCAGGCCAGCTTCGGTTCGACGGAGCGGCTTCCGCAGCCGGTCGTCCGACTCGGCGAAGTGGTACTCGAACCGGCCGATGTCGCACATCCAGTAGTCGTTCACCTGCGGGTTGTGGCGCGGGGTGACGCGTGCCAGCCGCGGCCCCTTCGCCCACTCCGGCTTGGCCTTCAGCCACGCGGTGATGCTGCACCCCTTCGCACACAGCGTGCAGATGGTGTCCACCGCGACCGGGTTGTCCCAGGGGCGCGACTTGAACCGGTAGTCGCGCGCCAGCAGCGCGCCGACCGGGCAGACGTCCATCAGGTTCCCGCTGAGGATCGAGTGCACCCCCTTGTCCTGGAACGTCACGATGTGGCTGCCGTACCCGCGGTCCTCGACGCCGATCTGTGCGTCGCCGTCGATGTCGCGCATGAACCGGACGCAGCGCGAGCAGAGGATGCAGCGGTTGCGGTTGATGAGCAGCGTGGGGCCGAAGTCGACGTCGGCCCGAACCCCCTCGCCGTCGAAGGTGCGGCGCGGGAAGTCCATGCGGCTCGCGTCGGGGCCGAAGGCGTAGGAGTAGTCCTGGAGCGGGCACTCGCCGCCCTTGTCGCAGACCGGGCAGTCGAGCGGGTGGTTGATGAGCAGGAACTCGAACACGCCGGCGCGCGCCTCGACCACCTCGGGCGAGCACGTGTCCACCACCATGCCGTCGGCGCACAGCGTCGAGCACGCCGTCTGCAGCTTCGGCATCTTCTCGATCTTCACGATGCAGACGCGGCACGAGCCGATGGCTTTCAGGCCCTTCATCTTGCACAGCCGCGGGATGTAGATGCCGGCCGCGTCGGCCGCCTCCATGATCGTCTGGCCGGGGCGGGCCGTGACTTCGACGCCATCAATCGTGAACGTGAGGGTGTCGCTCATGGCAGGCTCCTCAGTTGTGCGGGGCCGCGTAGAGGGCGGAGGCACGCCCGGCGATGCGCTCGCCCCGGGCCAGCGCGGCGCGGACGTCGAAGCTGCGCAGCCGCCCGTCCGGGTTGGGCTTCACCCGCCTCTCGTAGGCGGCGCGGAAGTTCTTCAGCGTGCTCAGGACCGGGTTGGCGCTGGTCTGGCCGAGGCCGCAGCGGCTGGCGGTCTTGACTGTCTGCCCCAGCTCCTGCAGGTAGGCCAGGTCGTCGGGCGTGGCCGCCCCGGCCAGCACCCGATCGAGGCGCTCCTTGAGCAGGACGTTGCCGGCCCGGCACGGTGTGCAGTAGCCGCAGCTCTCGTGGATGAAGAACTGCATGAAGCAGGCGGCGATTTCGAGCACGTCGCGGTCCTTGGAGAAGACCATCACCGAGCCGCCGGTGGCCAGGTCGTCGTAGTCAATCGCGCGGCCGAACTGCTCCGGGCCGATCATCTGCCCCGAGGGGCCGCCGACCTGCACCGCGCCGCAGTTCTCGGCGACGACCTCTTCGAGGAGCTGCTGGACCGTCAGGCCGAACGGGACCTCGTAGACGCCGGGCCGTTCGCAGTCGCCGCAGACGCTGAGCAGCTTGGTCCCGGGGCTGCCCTTGGTGCCGATGCCGGCGAACCAGGCTGCGCCGTTCTCGATGATGCGCACCGCGCAGCAGAAGGTTTCGACGTTGTTCACCGCGGTGGGCCGCCCGAGGTAGCCCTTCTCGGCCGGGAAGGGGGGCCGCGTCTTGGGGTCGCCGCGCCAGCCCTCGGCCGAGCTGAGCAGGGCGGTCTCCTCGCCGCACACGTAGGCGCCGGCGCCGAGCTGGATGCGGATGTCGAAGCGGAAACCCGCCTTGCCGCAGATGTCCTGGCCGAGCAGGTTGGCGGCGCGCCGCCGGGCCAGGACGTCTTCAAGGAAGGCCGCCAGGTAGGCGTACTCGGCGCGCAGGTAGAGCAGCCCGAAGTCGGCGCCGATGGCGTAGCCGGCGATCGTCATGCCCTCGAACAGCAGGTCCGGCCGCTCGGTGAGGATGGCGCGGTCCTTGAAGGTGCCCGGCTCCCCTTCGTCGGCGTTGCAGGCGATCACCTTCTGACCGCCCGCGGCGGCCCGCGTGAAGTCCCACTTCATCCCCGTCGGGAAGCCGGCCCCGCCGCGGCCGCGCAGACGCGCCGCCTTGATCTCCCGGATGACCTCGGCCGGGCTCATCGAGAGGGACTTGCGCAGCCCGGTGTAGCCGCCGGCGACGTCGGCGAAGATCACCTCGCCGCGCCGCCGGATGTTGTTGTTGACCATGGACCGCACGAGCGGATGCGCGTTGTTGCCGTCCCCCAGGCGGTGCACGAGCCGGCGCGGGTCGCCGGTCTGCTTCAGCTCGCGGCAGACCGCCCGCGCCTTGTCGCTGGACAGCGAGGTCACGGGGACGTCGTTGATGAGGGCGGCCGGGGCCTGGTCCGACAGCCCGATGCAGGGGGCGAATTCGAGGGTGACGGCGCCGTCCGCGGTGGTCTGGCCGAAATCGATGTCGAGTTCGTCGCGGAAGGCCTGGGCAACCCGGTCGAGGCCCGAGAGGCGGTCAATCACGTCGTCGCACAGGCGGATGACGATGCGGCCCTTGGGCTGTTCCGAGAGGAAGGCGTAGAACGAGACCACGCTTTCGACTTCGACGCGCTCGGTGCCGACCGCCTTGGCGATGGCGTCAAGGGCCTTGCCGGGCACGCAGCCGCACCGGGCCTGCACCGCCCGCACGATGTCCATCATGCGGGTGGCGTCGTTGCCGTAGGTCTTGCAGATGCCCCGCACGTCCTGGCTCATGTTCTGGCTCATGCCGCTCTCCGTCACAGGCTTGGACCGGCCGCGCGCCCCAACGAGGAAAAATACATGGAGTTTACAGCATAGCGCGTCAAAGAGGCCGAGTCAAACGCCGGACGCCGGGAGACTCGTGATGCAGGACAGGAGTGCCGGGCGGCGTGGGGATTGACCGGCCGCGGGGGCTTGACACGGGCCGGCGTCACACGCGTCAGGAGTTGCGCCTTGTGGAGGGTGCGTGGCCGGTGCCGTCCGCCGGTGTACTCTCTCCTGTCGGGCCCGGAGCCCGGCCGCCATGCCTGACCTGCGCCCTTCGCGGGGCGCCATTCCTGTTGTGCCCGGTGCAACGGATCGAACCGCCCGCCCAGCCCTCTGACGACAAAGGAGACCGGCCATGAGGTTTCTGAGGATCGCGTTGCCCGTTGTGATGGGGATGGCCATGGCGCGGCCGGGCGATGCGGCCGCCCAGGCGGCGCCGGCGGCGCCCGCCCTCCAGGACTACGAGAAGCCCGGCCAGCTCGCGCCGCTTCCCCAGGGGCAGGCCTCGCTGTACCGCGTGCCGTGGCGCTCCAACCCGCGGACCGCCTCGGCGCTGGAGGCGCTCGAAGGGTTGGGCGTGTATTACAAACACATCGCCGCCAACCCCCACGTCATGGGGCAGATGGCGGCCGCCGGGGTGAAGCGCCTCCGCCTCGCCCCCCACCATACCATGTATATCCATAAGGACTGGACCGGGCCGAGCGCGTCCGAACTCGCCAACCTCGAAGGCGAGTTCAAGGGCTGCAAGGCCGCCGGCATCCGGCCCTGCGTCGTCTTCGTGCACATCCCGATCATGGGCACCGACGACGCCGGCCAGGCTTGGGTCAGGAACACCTGGAAGAAGGAACTCATGGCCTGGGGGCCGCCCGGCAGCGAGGCCTACAAGCTCTATCTGGAGAAGACCTACCTCGGGATGCTCGCCATCCTGAACGCCGCCCGCGCCGCCGGCTTCACCGAGGAGGCGAGCTACGACCTCGAAATGGGCCAGAACCTGTGGTGGGGCTTCCCCGCGTTGCCGCCGTTCCCCGGCCTGACGCTCGAGAGCCTGCAACCCGGCGGATTGCTCTACGAGTTCGACAAGGCCCTGGTCGAGCGCGCCCGCGCCGAGGGCTACCGTGAACCGGTGCTCTACAACAGCCAGTGCCATCACCACTTCGACCGCATGGACGACCGCGAGCTCATCCCCGGCCAGGCCGGCCGCGCCATCTCGATCTACAGCAGCTGGGGCGGGACGGTCGGCAAGGGCTGGCTCGGCGAGACGGTCGAGGTCACCAATCCCGACGGCAGCCGCAAGCGCGTCACCGTCAGCCCCACCGACGAGTGGCCGGCCCGCGAGCCGCTCGTGTTCGCCGAGGGGCGGGTGCCGGAGATGGTGTTGGCCAGGCCCGAGAGCTACCTGGCGGACTTCAGCCGGCACGACAACCTGATCGCCCGGCTCAAGGCCGGCGCGGTTCCGGTCGCCATCACCTCGCTCGGCGTCGTGCCCTCCGACATCCCCGGCGCCACCGTGGAAACCGCCGACGCGCAGGGCCGCAAGACGCGGGCGATGGCCCCCGGGCTGGACGGCTGGGAGCTGAAAAGCCGCGGCCTCACGCGCATCTGCGCCTTCTGGCTCAACCAGGGCGCCCGCTTCGTGCTCCTGCACAGCGCCTACGAGGGAGCCAACGACGAGCTGTCCCACGCCCTCATCCCCGACTTCGGTAAACAGCCCGAAGCCTTCCGCTGGGAGCAGTCGCGGCCCCTGAAAGCCCTGCACGCCTTCGCCGAACCCCTGCGCGGCGCCAGAAAACTCGCCACACTGACCGGCTTGAAATTCCGCTACGCCCTGGCCAAGGACACCGAGCTGATCCCCCGGAGCGAAAAGGGCGGGCCGCTCATGGCCAGCGACGCGGTCGCCATCCTCCCCTTCCAAATCACCGAGACGTCGTTCGCGGTCGCCTGCTACGTCGTCACCCCCAACCTCGCCGCGAAATTCGAACCCACGACGATGACCCTGCGCGTCGCCCGCAAGCTCAAGGGCGACGCCGCCACGAGCCACCCCTCCGACCAGACGACCGGCCAGGCCGTGGTGACGGAACGCCAGGCCGACGCCACCACCCTGACCCTGCCCGTCACCGACGACGTGACGTGGCTCGTGTTCGAGGTCGAGTGAGACGCCCGGCCGCTGTCGCCCGGCGGCGGGCGGCGCTGAGGGGGTAGGGGCGCCCGGCGCGGGCCTCAGGGCACAAAGGGCGGGCACTGCGCGCGGTTGATGCGGTCGAGGTCGGGGTTGTCCGGCTCAAGCAGGTTGTAGACGATGAAGATGCCGGTGCGCCGGTCCCGCCACTTCCAGTACTCGACGTGCCCGTCGCAGAAGCTCATGTTGGCGCCGTGCAGGTGGCGGTTGGCGATGATGTTCCACCACTCGAGCCCGCCGGCTGCGGTGCGCACGGCGAAGTGCTCGTTGTCGATGCTGGTCTCGTCCTCCTCGACTTCGTAGAGGGTGTCGGACGGCTGCTCGACCTGCGTCACCAGCCTCCAGCCGCGGTAGCAGATGTAGGCGTTGGCGCTGTAGCTGCGGTTCCTGACCGTGCGCCGCGAGGGGCAGACCCAGAGTCCCGGCGAGGCGTACCCGGTGCGGTTGAGGGCCTCGAACGGGCTGAAGCAACTCTGGTCCCAGCCCGGCCACCAGTCCTGGAAGTCGTCGGCATAGAGGAAACTGAAGGTCGTGAAGTTCCGCATGCGGTTCTGGCACTCGATGATGCGGGCGCGTTCGCGGGCGCTCCGGAGCGCCGGCAGCAGCAACGCCGCCAGGATGGCGATGATGGCGACCACGACCAGCAGCTCGATGAGCGTGAAACGGGCCGGGCCGCGCGCGGCGGCGTTCGGGGCTGATGCCGCCGGCGCATGATGCCGGGCGGTCTCTCGCATGAGCGAACTCTGCATGGGGGCCATCCTGAGCCGCTTGCAGAACCTTGGTATGAGTGGCCGGAACGGAATCCCGGCCTCCACCGGCTTCGATAAGGACTTCTGTCTGTCGGGCTGGAGGGACGACCTCCGTGTCGTCCAGGTTCCGTTACAGCAGGCCGGGTCTTCGGGGCTGACCTGGCGGACGTGGAGGTCCGCTCTCCATCGCACGAGGCAGCTGTTGTCCGCTGGGGTTCTGCAAGCGCCTCATCCTTTCAGCGGGGCAGGCTGCCCAGGGCGGTCTGCAGGGCGGCCAGTCCGTGGGCCGCCTCGGCGGGGAAGCTGGCGCCGATGACCAGCTGCTGCGCCTCGCGCTGTCCGCCGGGCTTGCCGTTGGCCTGCGTGCGCACCGGGCACGAGAGCATGACGACGCTGCGGCCGGGGCCGGGGAAGTCGCGGTTGACCTCCAGCGGCAGCCAGCCGCACCAGCCGTGGCAGGTCAGGAACCGCCACATCAGGCCGTTCTCCTGGGCGTTGCCGACGACCAGGTCGGGGCGCACCGGGTCGGCGCCGTATTGCGGCCAACCGAAGCCGTCCATGTAGTCGTGCCGGCAGCTGGCCCGCGGCTGGGCCGAGGTGATCGTGGCCCGCAGGCCGACGTCCTTCTCGAGCCAGGCCCGGGCCGCCTCGGCGACGGCGCGCAGGCGCACATCGCCGCAGCCGATGACGATCTCGCGGTCGCGCGGCAACCCGGCCAGCCAGGCCGCGATGGCGGCGGGGTCAAGGACCTCGTTCTCGCGCAGGCCCTCGCCCTCACGGCTGGCGGCGACGCGGGCGGCGACGACGGCGACGGGTTCGCCGGCGGGCGTGTCGTCGCCGAAGAGCCGGATGGCGCCGGCGGGGGCGACCGCGAAGGCGGCCGACTGGGCCACCGGCAGCCAGGTCTCGAACGTGGCGCGGCCGTCGCGCACGGTGGCGGGGACGGGGACCTTGAGGCGGACATCCCAGACCACCGGGGCCAGGGCCTGCCCCTCGGCCGGCGCCGGCAGGGCCACGGCGGCGGTGACCCGCGAGGCGGCGAGCGTGCTGTGGAAATGCGCCGTCTCCCACATGAAATTCGCTTCACTCTGGCTGAGGCCGAGGTAGAGGTTGTCAATGCCGTCGCGGCGGCGCGGGAAGGCGTAGACCGTGCGCACCGGCTTCTCCTCCTCGAACATGTACTCGGTGTAGGACGGCGCGTCGCGGTAGACATGGTACCAGTCCGGGTCGTCGCCGCGCTGCGCCCGCAGGAACCGCCCGACCGGCAGCACGACCTCGCGCGTGACGCCGGCCGCCTCGAGCTCGCGCGTCACCCACGCCTCGTAGCGCTTCTGTTCCATATTGTAGTTGAGATGCCGGGCGTGGGAGAAGCCGAAGGCCAGCTCGTAGGGCGCCGACTCCCAGTATTCGAACCCGAGCGGGAAGCCGCACAGCAGGGCCCGTCCCGCGCCGAAGCGGTTCTCGCAGATGGCGACGTCCTTTGCGGACCCCGCAAACCAGGCGCGCGGGGTGGCGGTGGCGGGCCGCAGGACGGCGGTGAGGGTCTCCTCGAACTTGTACGGCCGCGGCGGCAGGTTGCCGAACTGGTAGGAGCCTTCGGGGTGCGTGGTCTCGAGGCGGTCGGGGGTGACGGGGCCGGGGACGCGCAGGCGCTCGACGGCGGCGCCGAAGACGTCGGCGAGGGCGGGGGCCGGCAGGGGGCGTCCGGCCTCGTCACGCGTGGCGGGGGCGCCGAAGCCTAGGAGCACGCCGCCCTTCTCGACCCAGGCGCGGATCGCGGCGGCGGCCTCGGCGGACAGGCAGGGCGTATCGGGGAGGATGAGGACCGTGGCGGCGGGGAGGCGCCCGGCCAGCGTGGCCTCGGTCACGTAGTCGTAGCGGAAGAAGGTTCGGGCCAGCAGGTGTCCCCAGGCGATGGCGCTCTTGAAGGCGGCCATGTTGCGGTCGAGGCGGAGGCTGTCCTGGCTCCAGAGAATGGCGACCGGGGCCGGAGTCCACTCTGTATTGAGGATGAGGCTGGCCATCTCCTGGCAGCGGCGCGGGGTGGCGACGAACGATGACAGGCCGAAGCCGCCGTGCTGGCCGTCCGGGTAGCGGAACCAGGACTGGGGGAAGGCGGCGCGCAGCTCGCGGTTGAAGCTGCCCTTGACGATGTGGGTGCTGTCGTAGAACGGGGCTTGGGCGATGGCGGCGCCGCCGCAGGTGCCGCAGCCGTCGTGCAGTTCCTGGCTCCACAGCCACCGCCCGCCCGCGAACGAGCGCAGCAGGGCGAAGCTGGCGGGGCTGTCGGTGGCGGTGGACGGGTTGTCGCCGAGGCGGCAGAGCGCGGGCAGGTTCCGCGACCGCCCGGTGACGGGGACGAAGAGGCGGTGGAAGTCATCGCTCGATGTCTGGAACTGGACGGCCAGCTCCGGCCAGCCGCGGCGGAGGGCGGCGGCCACGCGGTTTGCGGACTCCGCAAGCCAGGCCTCGCGGCACTGCTCGGCGCGGACGACGGCCGGCCAGTCGGGCGGCTCGGCGGCGCGCAGCTCCTCCGGCGCCCGCCAAGGGGTGTCGGTTTGACTCCACTGCCGCCACCAGGCCTGCATGGCGGCGGAGCGGTCGTCGGGGGCTTCCAACTCGCGCAGTCCGCCGTCGGCGTAGGCGGCCTCCACGGTGTTCGCCCAGCGCTCGCGCAGGTGGCGGGCGTAGGCGGCGAGGAATGCCTCGAAGGCGGCGGCGGTGGGCGGGTGGAAGAGGTTGATGCCCGAGAGTCTCTCCGCGGGTTGGTCCTTGGCGTTCTTCGGCGGCGGGGCGGGTTCGAGGAAGCGGGCGGCGGCGCCTTCGCGTTCGAGGTGCCAGGCGGGCGGGGTGCCGGCGAGGGTGTAGAGCATGGGGGCGGCGGCGAGGCCGGCGCGGCGGCAGCGCTCGAGGGCGGCGTCGAGGGCGCCGAAGTCGTACTGGCCCTCGGCCTTCTCGATGTCGGCCCAGTCGCCGAGCGGGCGCCAGGCGAGGGTGGCGAAGGCGGTGCCGGTGCGCGCGGCCTTGGCCAGCTGGCGGTCCTGTTCCTCCGGGGGCTGGGCGAAGAACGCCTCGCCCAGCTCCCAGCCGAAGCGCAGCCCGCGCTGCCGCCCCGCCTCGCGCGCGGCGTCCGGCCAGGGCTCGGGGCGCGACTCGATCCGCCACTGGGCCTTGAGTTGCGCCGCGGCGGTCACCGCCTCCGTCAGGGCGGTTTTGAGGGCGGCGCTGCGGGCGGCGAAATCCAGCGTCGCCGCGGCGACGGTGCGGCGGGCGCGCTGGAGGAGCGCGAGCTGTTCCGGCGGGCAGGCCTCGGGGCCGAGGACGTCGGTCTGGGCCTGCAGCGCCATGCCGCCGTGGTCGGCGCCGCGCAGCCAGCCGTGGAGGCCGGCGCCCTCGACGAGCAGGCTCTCGACCTCGGCGGCGCGCTCCGTCCCGCCCCAGCTGGCCAGGTAGAGGGCGAGGGCGCGGGCATCGTGCAGATTCTGGAGCGCCGCGACGTGCAACGCGCGCAGGTCGGCGATGCGTTCCTGCTCGGCCCGCCACTCGGGGGAGGCGGCGGCGGCGGCGAGGGCTGTCACCGCCAGAAGAGCCGCAGCCCGGGCTGTCCAGACGCGGCGCCCGCTGGCCGGAGGGGAGGGTCGCAGATGCATTCGGGTTCTCCAACCTGGAGGGCTTGACGCGCGGGGGCCGGACGCGCAACGGCGCGACGGTGGCGGCGGCGCGGAACCTTCGTTGAAGGCACGCCAGACCATACAGCGACAACGTTGCGACGGCCAGTGCGCGGCGGAGGGCGGAGGGCGGAGGGCGGAGGGCGGAGGGCGGAGGGCCGGCAGAGGGGTGAAAAAATCCTTAGATGACTACAACCATAAAAAAAACCCGCTGCGCTTGACAGACTCCCGCGAACGTGGTAAGGTAGTCTCCAGAATCTGGTTTTGAGGAGTTGCTGACGGAGAGTGATGTGAGAGAAGGCCTTTCCAGCGCAAGGGGTCGCACGGACTGAAGTACTCAGGAGAGGGACACGCGCGTGTGAGTTGTGGTGGATGACGGCCCATGGGTCGGGCTGTGGCTGTTCTGCCTTGTCGTCTGATGTGGGCTTGGAACGCGACCGCGAGACACGAAGCCGATTCACAGAACCTCGATTCAGATCGCTCTCGATTACGGAAAGACGTCGCCTTCATGTGTCAAACCAGCAACGTCGAAGGAGGCAAGATGAAGGGGATAGCTCACACCATGGATCCGCGTTCGCGCAGCGTCGGTGTCATGCTTCTGATCGGTCTGGCGGTGTTGGGTCTGGGTCTGCAGGCGGGCGCGATTTCTCTGTTTGGGGGAGGCGGCGGGGGCGCTGACAAGGCGGTTGCGAAGGCCAGCAAGGCGTTGGAGCAGGCCGAGGCCGGGCTGCGGGCGGCCGAAGCCAGGGCGGCGACGGTGCGCGAAGCCTACGCCAAGGCCCAGGAGGCGGTGCGGGTGCAGACCGCCGGCATCGGCAAGGTCAGCGACAAGCGCGGCTGGAAGCAGGCGGTGGCCGACCTCTCGGCCGCCAAGGCGCGGGAGAAGGATCTGGCGGCGGACGCCCGGGAAGCGGACGGTGCGGTGACGCGGGCGCTGGCCGATGTCCAGCGGAAACGCGCCGCGCTGGCCGAGCTTCAGGGCGGTGTCGTCGCGGCCCCCGCGGTTGTCGAATACACTCCGGCGGTTGTCGAGACGGCGCCGGCGGCGGTCGAAGTGGCGGCGCCCGTGGCCGAGGTCCCGGCGGTCGTGACGACGGTCTCCGAGGTTCCGGCGGCGCCGGCCGAGGTTCGTACGGTCGAGGCGGCGGCCCCGCGCTCGGAGACGAAGTGGCCGCGCCTGGGGCTGCCGGCCGTATTTACCGCCAAGGCCGACGAGCCCAGGACGGTGTCGGCGCCCATCGACTGGGTCGAGAAGCAGCAGGAGGAGCTTCCGCCCGGGCTGGTCCTGGACAAGGAGATCCGCCCGTCGCCGCAGCCGCAGGTGGCCTTTGAGCCGGGGCCCGACCCGACCGTCACCACGCAGTTCGACGCGGCCATGGTCAGCGGCGACAAGGACATC
>MVZH01000155.1 GCA_002068325.1 Lentisphaerae bacterium ADurb.BinA184
GCACATCACGTTGTTGGCCCAACGCTTTGTTGCTCCCGTGCCGAAATTTTTTTCAGACGCCAGACGCGGAATCCGTTGCGAACGACATCGTCGCCGTTCAGCTGCAGCACTTCGGCCGCCCCGTCCGTCGTGTACCGGATCTCGACGGCATTGGCCGAACTCAGCGTCACCTCCGGCGGCGCGTTGAACAGCCCGCCGGGCGGCGTGAACACAACCGCGCCAGGACCGAGCACGGTGACGGCCGCCCCGACCGCCTGCGCCGGCACGTCCGTGAAGTAGTCGGGGGCCGTGCGGCAACTTCCCGAGGGCGTCAGACCCGATTCCCCGCCGCTGCGCCCGCGCAACCTGAAGCGCACCAGCTCGCCCGAACCCGCGCTGACCGCATCCTTGAACTCCAGCACCCCCGACACGTAGATCCTCGCCCGGTTGCCCGATCCGGCCGGCAGGAACTGCCCCTCGCGCTGGGTCAGGCCAACGTTGAGCAGACGCGCCCCGTTCCACACAAAGCTGCCCTCGACCGGCTCGACAATCACCGGGTCAAAGCCGATGCTGGCCACCACCTGGGCCAGGTTCGTCGGCGTGTCAACGCTAACGATGACGTCGAACACCTCCTGAGTGTCCACCACGTCGGGAACCGCGGTCACGCTGATCGTGACCTGTCCCGCGGCGTCCGCCGCGGCCACCACCGCCGCCAGCAACACGCTGTGCAGTACCGTCCGGTGCCAGTTCAGTCTCATGCCTGGTGCCCTCCGTGGGAGAACCCGCCCAGCCTGCCTAGGAGCTGCCTGACCTCGTCGTCGGGCATCGGCCGGGGGTTGGTCTTCATACTCGCGCTGCGGCAGCCGGCGACAATCGCGGGGACGTGCTCGGGCGTCAGTCCACAACCGCGGAAGTCCGCCGGGATGTCAAGCGTACGACACAGCGATGCGACGGCGGCGACAAACCCCTCCGCCGTGCCGCAGCCGGCGGCCGCCGCCAGCCGCGCCAACCGCTCCCCGCAAACCGGGGCGTTGAAAGCCAGCACGTGCGGCAGCAGGACCGCACAGGTGAAGCCGTGCGCCAGCCCCAGCCGCGCGCCAATCGGGTGGGCCAGGCCATGCACCGCCCCCAGACCGCTCTGCGAAAACGCCATGCCCGACAGCAGGCTGCCCTCGGCCACCGCCGTGCGGGCCGCACGGTCGCCACCCTGGGCATACGCCCCCGGCAGAGCCGCCAGAAGCAGGCGCACCGCCTCGGCGGCCAGCGCCAGACTGGCGGCGTGCGCCGCCGTGGACAGCGACGACTCGACGGCCTGCGTCAAGGCGTCCAGGCCACTCGCCGCCGTCAAGGCCGGCGGCAGTGTGACAGTCAACTCCGGATCCACCCAGGCGGCACGCGGCACCATGAACGGCGACCGCAGGGACTTCTTGGCCGGCCCCGCGGAATCCGTGAGCACCGCGTTGCGGGTGACCTCCGCCCCCGTGCCCGCCGTCGTCGGCAACGCAATCAGCGGCAGCCCGGGCCCGGCAATCTCCCGCTCGCCGTCAAAGTACGGCCTGACCGTGGCCCCCGCCACCGGGACGAGCGCCGCGGCCGCCTTGGCGGCATCTATCACACTGCCGCCGCCGACCGCCACCACGGCGTCCGCCCCGGCCTCACGCGCCTCCGCGATGATCGCATCCACCGCCGCCAGGGGAGGGTCGGGCGGCACCCCGACGTGCCAGCCGGCCAGCCGGCCGCCGGGGCAGCGCGCCTCCAGACGGCCATAGTTTGCGGAGTCCGCAAATGACCGCGTGCACACCAGGAAGACCCGCGCCGCCCCGGGCGCCAGCCGCCAGGCGTCCGCCAAGTCGTCAAGGCATCCCCAGCCAAAACGGATGCGCGGCGGGTAGAGCAGCTCATAGGCCATGGCCGGCCTCCTCGTCGCGCAACACCTTCAGCGCGGCGGCCGCCGCCTGCTGCTCGGCACGCCGCCGGCTGCTCCCCCGCGCCGTGGCCAGCAGACGCCCGAGCAACAACACCCTGACCTCGAACTCGGGCAGGTGGTCGGGGCCGGAGACGCTCACCACTTCGTAGCACGGCGGGACCTGATGCCGTTCCTGCGACAGCTCCTGCAGGGCCCCCTTGGGATTCTCGTCACCCAGCAGCCGGGCGGGGTCGGCCAAGGCCTCCGCGGTCAGAAGCGTCACCAGCTCAACCGCGGCCGCCAGCCCGCCGTCAAGGTACAAGGCGCCCAGCACCGCCTCGCAGGCGTCGGCCAAAACCGAGGGCCGCTCACGCCCGCCCGACTGATCCTCGCCCCGCCCCAGACGGACGTGCTCGCCCAGCCCAAGCTGCTCCGCGTAGCCCACCAGCGCACTCTCGTTGGTCAGCGCCGCCCGGATCTTCGACAGGTCGCCCTCGCGGAGATCGGGGTGCGACAGGAAGAGAATCTGCGTCACCGCAATCTGCAACACCGCGTCGCCCAGGAACTCGAGGCGCTGGTTGTGCGACTGCGCCTCCTTCAACTCCGCCACGTAGGACGGATGGGTGAGCGCCTGCCGCAACAGGCCCGGGCTGGCAAAGGTGTGGCCCAGCTTGACTTCCAGTTCACTCGGCATCGGTCAATCCGCTCTCCCGCGTGATCCGCCCAACCCAGGCCGATACGCCAACTCGAAGCCGCCCTGCCAAAGCGACCCCCGCCCGCGCCCGCCGCCGCCCGTCGGGACACGGGCACGCAGGCCCGCGCACGAAACCGGAACTATGTTTACAGAAGCGCCCGCTTTCAAGTGGACGCGCGGGCAACCGACGCCAGCCGGGCGCCAGGGAGACGGCACAACGTTTCCCGGAAACAGGCCGGACGTCAAGGCGTCCTGACCCCATCCTTGCCAGTTCGCGAAAACGCCGCGTTTTCGCGAACTCCGCAGAGGGCGGGGTCTGTCCCCCAGGCAGGGCGTGCCCCCGCCGGGGCCTCCGCGACCCACGACCTACGGTGCCCTCGTGCCTTCGTGCTTCGTTCTTCGTTGCCGGAATCACCGATCACGGGTCACCGGTCACCGGTCACCGGTCACCGGTCACCGATCACCGGTCACCGATTCCCGGCATCACCGGCGGAGACCGCCGGCTCCATGACCCACGACCCACGGTCCTTACCACCCGCGCCCGCTTTGGGGCGCTCCGCATAGGACACCGGACGGTCCCCCGGTTGCACCGGGGGCTACATACCCCGGCCCCTTCGGGGCCCTACGATCCACGATCCACGACCGTTTCGTTGCCGCCCTTGCCGCCGTCGGGTTGCATTCCGACCGGGCGGCCTTATCGTGACGCCTTCCACCCCGTCAGCCGGTTGCGGAGTCCGCAGCACATGCCCGTGTTCGTATGCCTGGTGGCGGCTTCGAGGGGCCGCGTGCGAACGCTTGTCCTGGCGCTCGCCGCCCTCGTCGCCCTCACGATCCCCGGCCGCGGGCAGACCGCCGGCACGGCGCCGGCTGCCCCGCCGCCGGCGGCCGGGAACCTGCTCAGCCTGCTCGGCGGCAGGATCCGCCTTGATCCCGCCCTGTACCCCAGGCTCGGCCCCGCCCGCGGCGCGGCGACCATCGCCGTGCTCTTCGACTACACCTGCGACCACTGCCGCACCCTCAACGGCTACCTCGGGCAGGCCGTGGCCCGCTACGGCGACCGGCTCACCATCATCCTCATGCCCAGCCCCCTCGATGCGGCCTGCAACCCCGCCATCCTCGACACCCAACCCGACCACAAAGCTGCCTGCTACTACGCCAAGTTCGCCCTCGCCCTGTGGCAGGCCACGCCGGTACAGTTCGCCGAGTTCCACCGCTGGCTGCTGGAGCCGGAGCAGATCCCCCTCATCGGCGAGGCCCGCCGCTACGCCGAGGAACTGGCCGGAAAGGCGGAGTTCGAGCGGGCGCTGGCGGCCGAGACCGTGTGGCAGGGCGTGGCACAGGCCGTCCGCATCTACGGCGTGTGCGACGCCGGCGACATGCCCAAGATCCTCATGCCACGCGCCCTGCTGTCCGGGAACATCGCCTCGGCGGAGAAGCTCTTCTCCGTCCTCGAGGCCCAACTCGGGATCACGCCCGCGCCGCCCGCCACGCCGGACACGCCCGCGCCGCCCTCTACGCCCACCCGTGAACCGCCGGCCGCCGGCGCACCGGCGCCCGCGCCCTGACCGGCCCCCTCCCTCCCGGAGCCCCCTCCCCCATGTCGACTGAAAACTGGATCCGCCCCGCCGTCGAGCGCCGCGACAATGCCTGCGTGGTCATGCTCAGCCCCGACCGCTGGCTCGACTACACCCAGACCACGCAGTGGTTCAGCCTCCTGCTCGACGGGCCGACCAAGACCATCGTCCCCACCCTCATGCAGGGCAACGACTTCCCCGGCGCCTACTACTTCGACTTCAAGGGCCGGACCGAGACGCTGCTCTGGGCCACCGGCCCCTGCGACTGGCGCCGGCTCCGCTTCGAGGTGCGTGTCGAGGGCGACCGCACCGTCTTCGGGCTGTTCGGCCACGACGGCGCCGCGCTCCCGGCCGGCATCACGGTCGAGGCCGTGCAACGGCCGCGCCCCTGTGTCCCGACGCCGTGGGAGGCCTTGCGCGTGCTCATGGACACCTCGTTCGAGCTGTGGCCGTTGCCGACCCCCTCCGGCCCGGCCCCCGACTGGCGCGCCATCGCCACCCGGACGCTTGCGGACCTCGCAAAGCCGGAGTGCCAGAACGCGCAGACCGGCCAGCGCGGCTACAACAGCTACGTGGTCACCGGCCACGGCCGTGGCGTCCCCTCCCCCCGGCTCGAAGCGTTTGTGCAGCTGGACATCGCCCTCGGCCTCGCCCGCTGGGCCAAGGCACACGGCGATCCCGCCGCCGCCGCCGAGGCCGCGCACATGGTCGGCCTCACCAAGCTGTTCTACACCCCCCGCCTCGGGCTGTTCGAAAACTACCACCCCGCCTCCGACTTCCTGGCGGCCGGGGACACCCCTGACCACTGGCCGCCGCCGCGCCCGGGCCAGAAGCCGCGCCGCATCGGCAACACCTGGTACCAGCTGCATGTCCTCGAGAAGGTGTTCCAGCTGGCGGCGCTGTCCGGGGACCGCGAGCTGACCGCCATGGCGGTGCGGACGCTGGACACGTACCGGGCCCTGGCCACCGATTTCCATTACGTCCTGCCCCTGTTCATGGACATGGCCAACGTCGAGGGGTGCGGCGGCGGCATGGACGTCTATGCGGCCGGCATCCTCGCCCTCTGCCTGGCCCACGCCGCCCGCCTCGAACCCGGCCGCGCCGACGAGCTGCTTGCGGAGTCCGCAACCGCGCTGTCCGTGGCCCGCCGCTTCCCGCCGGGCGTATGCGTGCACGAGCCCATCGGCCTGGCCAACGCGGTCAGTGCCGCCGACGCCCTCCACCGGCACTCCGCCGACCCGGAGCACCGCGAGTGGCGCGACGACTTCCTCCGCCTGCTCCTCATGATGATGTACCGCCAGCCCCCGCTCACCGGGCTGTTCCAGGCCTGCGGCGGGCTGCTGTACCCGGCGTTCAAGGAGAACGTCGAGGTGCTGTGGGCGATCGCCCAGGCCCGGCAGGCCGGCGACGCCCCGGCGGCCCTGCCGGTGCGCACGATCCTTGAACACCAGTTCCGGAACAACCTCGCCTACTTCGACGGGCAGCCGCCGGACGCCATTCCCTACGAGGAGCTGCCCACCCGCGAGCTGCCGGGCCAGCGCGGCATGCTGGGCAAGGAAGTCTACGGCGCCGGCCAGGTCTTCGACCTTGCCCTCATCCAGGCCAGGGGGCTGCTCTGAACCGGCCCGGGGCGGGGCCGCAGCCCGGTGCGGTTCGGGGTGATCCCGCGCGACGACAGGCTTTCAAGGGCACGATGGCGGGCTACGTTACGGGCATGGACTTCGCACGCGATGACGAGACCTACATGCGGACGGCGCTGCGCCTGGCGCAGAGCGCGGCGGAGGCCGGCGAGGTGCCGGTGGGGGCGGTGGCGGTCGGCACCGACGGCCGGATCATCGCCCGTGCCTGGAACCAGGTCGAGCTGCTCAAGGACGGCACGGCGCACGCCGAGATGATCGCCCTGACCCAGGCGGCGGCCGCGGTGGGCGACTGGCGGCTGACGGCGGTGACCCTGTACGTCACCAAGGAGCCCTGCCCGATGTGCGCCGGGGCCATGGTCAACTGCCGCCTGGGGCGGGTGGTGTTCGGGTGTGCCGACCCGCGCGGCGGCGCCGCGGGGGGCGCCATGAACCTGCTGGACTGTCCCGGGCTGCTGCACCGGGTCAACGTGACGCGCGGGGTGTGCGCCGACGACTGCCTGGCCCTGTTGCAGAGCTTCTTCCGCGGGCGCCGCCAGGCGGCCGCCAACCGCCCGCTTCCGGATGTCCACGGATGGCCCGAAAACTGGTCAATGAACTGAGCTGGTCGGTGTCGCGGGACCATCTCTTCCAGTCCTGCGAGCGGGCCTATTACTACACCTACTACGGGTCGTGGGGCGGGTGGGAGTCGGACGCCCCGGCGGCCACCCGCAAGCTCTACATCTTGAAGAACATGCAGACCCTGGCCATGTGGGCGGGCGGGGTCGTGCACGGGGTCATCGCCGAGGCCTTGCGCCGCCACGCCATGAAGCGCAGCCCGATCAACGCCGCCGAACTGAAGGCGCATGCGCGCGAGAAACTGCGCGCGGGCTGGCTGGAGGCCGTCAACCGCGACTGGGAGGCGACGCCCAAGAAGACCAACCTTTTCGAGCTGTACTACGGCAACGGCCGCACCCTGCCCGCCGAGGAGACTGAGCGCATCAAGGAACGGGTCAACAGCTGCCTCGACGCCTTTGCGGACTCCGCCATCCTGCGCGAGATCCTGGCCGCCTCGTACCTGAGCTGGCGGCCGGTGGAGCAGCTGGACAGCTTCCTGCTTGACGGCACGCTGAAGGTGTGGTGCGTCATTGACTTCGCCTTCAGCGACCCCGCCGGCTGGTTGCGCATCCTCGATTGGAAGACGGGCGGGGAACGCGAGGACTCGCTGCAGCTCCAGCTGGCCTGCTACGCGCTGTTCGCGGCGGACAAGTGGCACGTGCCCGTCGAGCGGCAACGGGTGGCCGGCGTCTTCCTGCGCGAGGGCGCCCGGGTCAGCGAGTACCCGGTCGAGCCGACGACGCTGATCGAGGCCAAGGACCGCGTCCTGACCAGTGCGGCGGCGATGCGCGGCAAGCTGGCCGACGTCGAGGCGAACCTGGCCCGCGAGGAGGGCTTTTCGCCCTGCGGCAAGCCCTGGGTGTGCGCGGGCTGCAACTACCGCGAGGTCTGCCCGGGCGTCACTGCCCAGAGCACAGCATGAAAGGCTTGGCACGGAGGCCGGTTCCGTCGGTCGCGAAGTCCTGCCGGCAGGGCGCACAAGGCGCCTGCAGAACCTCCGCGGACGACAACCGCCTCGTACGATGGAGGGCGGACCTCCGTGTCCGCCAGGTCATACCCGAAACCCCGGTCTGCCGCGGCGGAACCCGGACGACACGGAGGTCGTCCCTCCAGCCCGGCAGACAACAGTTCGTGGCGACGCCGATGGGGGGCCGGGCTCCGTCCCGGCCACTTGTGCCAGGGTTCTGCAAGCGGCTCTCACCACAAAGGTTCGAGGGCTCCAAAGGACGTTGTCTCCGCTGAGGTTACACCGAGGAGTTGGCGCATGAGTCAGATTCTGGTTGGCAAGGGCGAACAGGCGGTTCATCTGCTGGCCAAGTATGGCAACCGGCACGGGCTGGTGGCCGGCGCCACCGGCACCGGGAAGAGCGTCTCGCTGCTGGTGCTGGCGGAGGGCTTCTCGCGGCTGGGGGTTCCGGTGTTCATGGCGGATGTGAAGGGGGACATCGCCGGCCTGTCGCAGCCCGGCGTCACCAACGAGAAGATCAGCCAGCGGGTCGCGCAGATCGGGATCGAGGGCTACGTCAACGAGGGCAGTCCGGTGATCCTCTGGGATCTGTACGGCCAGTCGGGCCACCCGGTGCGGACCACGGTCAGCGAGATGGGCCCCGCCCTGCTGGCCCGGATCCTCGAACTGAACGACGTGCAGTCCGGAACCCTCGAAGTCGCGTTCAAGCTGGCCGACGAGCGCGGACTGCTCCTGCTCGACCTCGACGACCTCCGCGCGCTCATCGCGTTTGTGGCGGCCAACAGCAAGGAGATCTCGCGCGAGCTTGGCCTGGTCAGCGCGCAGAGCGTGGCCGCCATCCAGCGCGCCCTGCTGGTTCTGGAACGCGAGGGCGGGGAGAAGCTGTTCGGGGAGCCGGCCCTTGAGCTGGGCGACCTCATGCGCACCGACCTCAACGGGCGCGGCGTGATCAGCATTCTGGCCGCCGACCAGCTCATCCTCAAGCCCCGGCTCTATTCGAGTTTCCTGCTGTGGCTACTCTCCGAGCTGTTCGAGACGCTGCCCGAGGTCGGCGACCTCGACAAGCCGAAGCTGGTCTTTGTCTTTGACGAGGCGCATCTGTTGTTCGACGACGCCCCGCCGGCCCTGCGCCAGAAGGTCGAGCAGGTGGTGCGGATTATCCGCTCGAAGGGAGTCGGCGTCTACTTCTGCTCGCAGTTCCCGGACGACGTTCCGGACGAGATCCTCGGCCAGCTCGGCAACCGCATCCAGCACGCCTTGCGCGCCTACACCCCGCGCGACCAGAAGGCGGTGCGCACGGCCGCCGAGACGTTTGTCGCGAACCCGAGGCTCGACGTGGCCGAGACGATCTCGCAGCTGGGTACGGGCGAGGCGTTGGTGTCGTGCCTGCGCGAGAAGGGGGTGCCGATGCCGGTCGAGCGCGCCCTCATCTGTCCGCCGCGCTGCCGCATGGGTGCGATCACCGCGGAGGAACGCGCGGCGGTGCGCGCCCGCAGCCCGATCGGCGGCAAGTACGATTCGACGGTGAACCGCGAGTCCGCCTACGAAATCCTGACCCGCCGGGCCGCGGCGGCTTCGGAGGAGGCTCCCAAGGAGCCGACGGGAAAACGGACGGGGAAGCGGGCCGAAGCCCCCGAGGCGGAGAAGCCGCGCGAGAAGGAACCCGGCAAACTGGGCGGCATCCTGTGGGGCACCAAGCGACGCCAGGGCATGGTCGAGAGCATGGCCAAGCAGGCGGCGCGCACGGTCGGCGGCCAGCTTGGACGACAAATCCTGCGCGGCATCTTCGGCAGCATCTTCGGCGGCTCGCGCAAGAAATAGGGGCCGGCGGCCGCCGCAACCTCGCCGCACGCTCCCGCGCGCGGGCGACGCCTACAGGTAGGGGAGGACGCGGGTCAGCGGGATCATGTGGGCGAAGAGCTGCTCGCGCTCCCAGGACTTGATGGCATCGATCGTGACGGCGCCGTCGAGGCTGAAGCGGCCGCTGGCCAGGCGGCGCAGGGCGTGCAGGTGGGCGCCGCAGCCCAGCTCGCGGCCGATGTCGGCGCAGAGGGTACGCACATACGTCCCCTTCGAGCAGACGACGCGGAAGTGCACGAAGGGCAGCTCGATGCCCGTGATGCTCAGTTCCGAGATATGCACGGGCCGGGGCTCGCGCTCGACCTCGATGCCCTTGCGGGCCAGCTTGTAGAGCGGACGCCCGTCCTTCTTGACGGCCGAGACCATGGGCGGGATCTGCTGCAGGTCGCCGCGGAAATGCGACACCACCTCCTCGATCCGCTCGGGCGTGACACCGACCACGTCCCGGGTGGCGGTGACCTCGCCTTCGCGGTCCTGGGTCGAGGTCTCGACGCCGAGGCGCATGCTGCCGCAGTAGGTCTTGTCCTGCCCGCTGAGGCGTCCGGCGAGCTTGGTGGCGCGGCCGAGGACGACGACGAGCAGCCCGGTGGCGTTGGGGTCGAGGGTGCCGCAGTGGCCGACCTTGTCGATCCGGAAGCGGCGGCGGACGCAGTTGACGACGTCGTGGCTGGTCCAGGCCTCCGGCTTGTCAACCAGGAGGATGCCGCTTTCGGCGAGGACGCGCGGATCAATCATGCGGAGAAGACCTTCTCGGTGAGATCGAGGAGCATCTGCTTGGCCTCGGGCAGGGGGACGGCGGGGATGCGGGCGCCGGCGGCGGCGTGGTGGCCTCCGCCCCCGAGGCGGCGGGCGAGGTCGGCCACGGAGAGGGCGGGCGAGCGGGAGCGGAACGAGAAGCGCGTGTGCGCAGGTTCGGGCTGGATCAGGCAGGCGATCTCGACGCCCTGGACGCGGCGCAGCACGTCAATGATATCCTCGGTCTCGGAGGGTTGGACGCCGAACTGTTCGAGCAGCTCCGGTTTGAGGACGGCGTAGATGAGCCGTCCGCCATAGGCGAGTTCGGCGCTTTCGAGGAGGGCGGCGCCGAGGCGGAGTAGTCCGAGGGGTTCCTGGAAGAAGAGCGAGTCCATGACGGCGGGGTAGTCGGCGCCGTGGTCGCGCAGGTCGGCGGCGAGCCGCAGCGTGGCGGGGGTGGTGTTGGAGAAGCGGAAGGCGCCGGTGTCGGCGACCACGCCGATGAGCAGGGCG
>MVZH01000156.1 GCA_002068325.1 Lentisphaerae bacterium ADurb.BinA184
CGACCTCGAAGCCGCCGCGGGGGCCATGCCGACGCCGCCGGCGACCGCCTCCGGGACACCGGCCGTCGCCTGGCCCGGCCTGGCACGGCAGGTCTTCATCTCACGTGAGACCGACCCCTGGTTCAACCTCGCCCTCGAGGAATGGCTGGTGCGCCGCCACCCGGCCGCCACCGTGGCTGTCTTCGTCTACCGCAACCGGCCGTGCGTCGTCATCGGCCGCAACCAGAACCCGTGGCTCGAATGCCGGATCGGCGAGATGCGGCGCCGCGGCGTCGGGCTGGCGCGCCGCATCTCGGGCGGCGGCGCCGTCTACCATGACTTGGGCAACCTCAACTACACGGTCGTCGTGCCGCGCCCGCACTACACCCGCGAGGCGCCGTTCGGGCCGGTCCTCGACGCCCTGCGAGGGTTCGGCCTGGCCCCGGCCCTCGACGGGCGGCATGCCATCCGCATCGAAGGCCGCAAGGTCTCCGGCTCGGCGTTCCTGGTGACCTCCGCCGCCGCCCTTCATCACGGCAGCCTGCTGGTGAGCACGGACTTGGCGGCGCTCGACGCCGTGCTCAACCCGGACGCCGCCGCCTTCGAGACGCACGCCGTGCGCTCGCGGCCGGACGTCGTGGCCAACCTCGCCGAGTGGGCGCCGGGGCTGACATCGGCGCGGGTGACGGACGCGCTGCTCGATGCCTTCGGCTGCGCCGGCACTCCCCCGGTCGAGTTGAGCG
Organism: Lentisphaerae bacterium ADurb.BinA184; assembly: GCA_002068325.1. Taxonomy (GTDB): domain Bacteria; phylum Verrucomicrobiota; class Lentisphaeria; order Oligosphaerales; family MVZH01; genus MVZH01. The sequence continues at coordinate 723 of MVZH01000156.1, forward strand.
CCGACGCCTGCCGGCGCCAGCCGGGATTCCTGGCCGTCGAAGAGAGACACCGCAGCCGGGGCTGGCTGTTGGGGCACACGCCGGCCTTCCACCGTACCGTCACGGTGGGCGCGGGCGGTTGCGAGGTCCGCATTGGGGTCACGGTCCGCGAGGGGGTCGTCGAGTCGGCCGCGCCATGTCCGGCGGACGCCGTGTCGCCGGCGGCGGGCCGTGACATCTGGCAGAGTTGGATCGGCCAGCCGTACGATCAGGTCTGCGACGCCGGGCCGTTGCCGTTGCCGCCGCCGCACCCGCAGCCGTGACCGTGCGCCGGCCTGGCCGAAGAGAACCCGGCCAGGTCGTAGTGGATGGTGCACTCAGGCATGGGCATCCGGCACAGGGCCACCCCGCTGCCCTGGAAGAACTGCTCGGCCAGCGTGTCATGGTAGTCCGAGAAGATGACCGTGCGCCGCACCCCGGCGGCGATGAGGGCTTTGGCGCAGGCGGTGCACGGCATGTTGGTGACGTAGGCCGTGGCGCCGTCGAGGTTGGCGCCGTGGCGGCTGGCCTGGCAGAGGGCGTTGATCTCGGCGTGGTTGGTGCGGACGCAGTGCCCGTCCACGACCAGGCAGCCCGCCTCCTCGCAGTGCGGCATGCCGGGCAACGAGCCGTTGTACCCGGTGGCCAGGACAAAGCGATCCTTGACCAGCACGCAGCCGCAGTGCATGCGCGGACAGGTCGCCCGCTCCGACGCCAGCATCGCCAGCTTGAGGAAGTACTCATCCCACGATGGACGTTTCACATCCGGTCTCCCGTTGCGCAGGGCCGGCGGTCGCCCCCGCCGGACGGCCGTGCAAGATAGCCGCCCGCCCGACGGGCGCAAGCGCGCCGCCGGACGGGCCGGGCAGTCGGTTGGCCGCTGGGGTGGCCACCCATGGTGGGGCAACCGTCCTGGTTGCCGCCCTCCCGATCCAGCCCGTTGCGCGGGCAACGATGGAGACCTTGGTGACGAGGCTCTTGCAGGACCTCCCGTCACGTGGCCGGGACAGAGCCCGGCCCTCCATCGGCGCCCATAGGGACGTCGTCTGCCGGGCTGGAGGGACGACCTCCGTGTCGTCCGGGTTCGTCCGCGGCAGACCGAGTCTTCACGTATGACCTGGCGGACACGGAGGTCCGCCCTCCATCGCACGAGGTCGTGGTCGTCCGCGGGGGTTCTGCAGGCGCCTCTGACGGTACGGTCTTGACAAGCGAGCCCCGTCGTCGTCGTCCGACTGCAGCGCGGCAGGCAGGCGGAGGGCGTCCCTCCATGTGGCGACCGACTGCGCCCGAGGCGAAGGCAGGCGCTTGCTTAATCCCAACTGCCACAGTATAGTCTTCGTTGTGTGGGGTCGGTGTGCGTACGACTGCCTGTCTCCACGCGTGTTTGGACAGCCGATGACGTAACCGGCGGGTATCTAATGATCCAGCGGTTCCGCAACTCCCTGTCCCAGGTCGGCATCAAGCATCTGGTCTTCACGGTGTTTGCGTTGCTGGCGCTGATCCCCGGCCTGGCGCTGGTGCGGGTCTGCCTGTTGCTGGCGCTTCCCGAGAGGGGCACGCCCACCGATACGGCGCAGGTTGTCGCGCTGGCCGTGTTCCTGATCCTCTGCCAGCTCGCCGGGCTGGCGCTGCTGATCTCGTACGCGCGGCGCATCACCGCCCTCTCGGTCTCCTCGCGCCAGGCGCGTGAGCGCGCCCTCGCCGTTGCCCCCGAGACGGCGGGGGAAGCGGCCGTCGCCCAACCGCCGCCGCCCGCCAACGAGATCGAGACCCTCACCGATGTCCTCTCGCGCCTGCAGGGCGACATCGCCCGCAACCTGGGCCGCCTGCACAGCCAAGCCACGGTCCTCCAGCAACTCGATGCGTTGCTCGACCAGGTGGACGACATGTTCCTGGTCACCGACGCCCGCAACGTCGTGCTCTACGCCAACCGCGCCGCCCGCCAGCGGCTGGGCGTGATGCCGGAACGGCCGTTGCGCCAGGCCATGGCCGAGGGCACCATCCACCCCGAATCCCAGGCCGACTGGGCCGACGCCCTCGATTCCTGGGTGGCACGCGAAGAGGAGCGCGTCTTCCGCCCGTCGGAGGGGGCGCCGATGACGCTGGCGGTGCGCATCCTGATCCATCCGCCGAACGGCGAGAACCGCGGCAAGTTCATCGTCCTCCGGGACGTCGGCGAACGCAAGCGCCTCGAACGCCAGCTCTACGCGTCGGAGAAGCTGGCCTCGCTGGGCCAGATCATCTCCGGCGTGGCGCACGAGCTGAACAACCCCTTGGCGGCAGTGCTGGGGTTCGCCGAGCTGAGCCGCGACCCCGGCCTCGCCCGCGCCGACCTCGACCACAACCTCGAGGTCATCGAGCGCGAGGCCCACCGCACCGCTCACATCGTCGAGAACCTGCTCAGCTTCGGCCGCCACCGCACCCCCCAGCGCAACCCGGTGAGCATGCACGACGTGCTCAACCGGTGCATGGAGCTGCTCGGCTACCTGTTGAAGTCCCGGAACGTCAACGTGATCCGCGACTTCGCGCCGTCCCTGCCGCCGGTGACGGCCGACGAGTACCAGATACAGCAGGTCTTCATGAACATCCTGATCAACGCGGCCCAAGCCTTGGAGGCCGCCGCCACCCCCGGGCCGGCGATCACCGTCCGCACCCGCTTTCCCGAGGGGGGGAGGGCCGTGATTGTGCAGGTGGTTGACAACGGGCCGGGCATCCCGCCGGAAAACCTGCGACGGGTGTTCGATCCGTTTTTCACGACCAAGGGTCCGCAGGACGGCACCGGGCTGGGGCTGGCGGTCTCGATGGGAATCGTCAAGGAACACGGCGGCCTGATCACCGTCCAGAGTCCTGTCCAAGGGGAGGCGGGCACCGGGTTCACCGTCTACATCCCGCTCGCGCTGACGGCGACGGCGGAGACCGACACGCGTGTGCTGGCCCGCTACAACGCCCGCGCCAAGCTGCTCGGCCGGGTGCTGGTGGTGGACGACGAGCCGGGCGTCCTGCAGATGACCCGGCAGGCCCTCGCCGGGCTCGGCCTGGAGATCGATACCCGCGCCTCCTTCGACGCGGCCCGGGCCGCGGTTCTGCAGGGCGAGTTCGACCTGTACCTGGTGGATTTCCTCATGCCCGACGGCACCGGCGCGGAGTTCTGGCAGTTCCTCGCCGCCCATCGGCCCCGCGCCTGTGAGCGGATCCTGTTCATGAGCGGCGACCCTCACGTCGAGGCGCAGATCGCGCGGGAGTGCGGCCACGGCGTGCCGTTCCTGCTGAAGCCGTTCCACGTCGAGGATCTGCGCGAGGCGGTCTCCGTGTGCCTGGCCGGCAAGCAACCGGCGAGGTGACGCATGCAGGCCACCGGCGCGCGCAAACCGCCCGCCGACAGGGCTTCCCCCGCCGGCCTGCGCGGCTTCGCCGCCGCCCTCGGATTCCTCACCATCGCCAGCCAGACGGTGCTGTTGCGCGAGCTGCTGATGGCCCTGTACGGCAGCGATATGGCGCTGGCGTTCACCTTGGCCTCGTGGACTGGCCTCACCGGCGCCGGCGCCCTGCTCCTGGGGCCGCGGCTGGCCCGCCGGCGACGCCTTTCCCCGCGCGCCGGCTTGATCCTCTACACCCTGCTGGTCGCCGGGATCCTGCTGGGCGTACGGCGCTGGGCGGCGGACGAACAGTTCGCGTTGCGCGCCTATGCGCTGATCCCCGCCTGGCTGGCCCTGCCGTGCCTGGCAGGCGGTGCCCTGTTCGCGTGGGCGGTCGGGGCGGCGACCCCCGCGGGCCGCCCGCCACCCACCGTGGAGGCGTATGCCAACGAGGCCTGGGGGGGACTGGCGGCGGGGCTGGCAATGACACTGTACTTCCGCCTCGGCGGGCAGCCGGTGCCGGCGCTGGTGGCCCTGGTGGCCGTCGCTGTCGGCGCGGCGCGGCTGTCGGCACGGCCGCCGCGCATCCCCATGCGCCTCGGCCTGGCAGTGCTAGCGGGGGTGGCGTTGGGGGTGGCGGCAAGCGGCGTCCTGAATCCCCTCGAACGGGCCAGCCTGGCACGGCTCCGCTACCCCGGAGCCCGCGTCCTCGACCACCGCAGCACCCCGTTCGGCACCCTCTCTGCGCTCCGCCGCGGCGAGCATATCCTACTCTACCGCAATGGCTTGCCCTGTACAACGGGCGAAGCCGGCGCGGACCGTCTGGTCGCCGCCGGAGTCCTGGCCGCGCTGCCACGCGAATGGCGGACCGTCGCCGTGCATGGCGCGCTCTCCGCCGGTTCCGCCGCCGCCACCGGGCGCTGGCGCGGAGCCGAAGTCCAGCACTGGGAGGACGACCCGTGGTTCGCCGCCTTCGTCCGCGAATGGCAGCCGGGCGGGTTCCCGGAACGGCTGCGGACCGGCACCTTCCCGCCGGCCGCGTGGGACAGGGCCTCCCCCGACTTGGCGGTGGTCTTCGCCACCGAGCCGGGAACCCTGCACGACAATGGCCGCCTGACCCGCGAAGCCTTCCGCCGCCTGGCCGGGCGACTCGCCCCGGCCGGCGTCCTCGCCGTGGTGCTCCCCTCCCCCCCCGGTTTCATCCACCCCGACCACCAACGCTGCCTGGCCAGCATCGAAACCGCCATGGCAGACGTTTTCACGCACTGCCGGAGCTGGCGCACCGACCTCGGCGTCTACATCCTCGCCGGCTCGCCGCAACCCCTGCCCGCCGGCCCCGGAAAGCTGGCTGAACGCATCGGCCTGGCCCCCGCCCTGGCCGACAGTGTCCGCGAGACGCTCGACTACACGCCGCCCATGCCCACACCCCCCGCCTCCGGCCCCGGCCAGGCAATCCTTGCGAACTCCGCAGGACGGCCGGCGGCGTACTTCGCCTATCTCGGGTTCAGGGGACGGATGGTGACCGGGGCGTCCGGCTGGATGGGACGGCTCCTGCGGCCGATGCCAGGCTGGGTCTCGCTGGGACTGGCAGGGGTGGCACTGGCGGTCGGCCGCATCGCACACCGCCGCCGGCCGGGAACGGCGCTGATCCTGTGGTCAGGCTGGATGATCACGCTGACGCTGACCTACAGCCTGTACGCCTACCAGACGGCGGTGGGCCAGGCCTACTGGGCGGCGGCACTGCTGGTGGCCGCTTCGTTGGCGGGGCTGATGTCCGGGGTGCAACGGCCGGCGTTTCAGGGGGCGCGGGCGTTGCTGCCGCTGGTCTGCCTGGCGCCGGCCGTGGTGTTCCCGCTCCTGCCGGCGGCGTACGGCGTCGGGCATGCCGGGCTGCTGGGCGGGCTGGTCGTGCTGAACGCGGGGGCGGGCTTGTGCGGAGGCGCGGTCTTCCGGCGCGGCTGTGCCTTGTCCACGAACGTCGGCGGCGGCGCGGCCGTCTATGCCGCCGACCTGCTGGGGGCGGCCGGAGGGTTTCTGGCAGGAGGCGTGCTGATGGCGTCATGGTCGGGGTTCGACGCCGCCGCCATGGTGTGCGCCGGCGCCGCGCTCGTCAACACGCTCGCCGACCGGCGGATTCTGCACTGAGGCCGACGCCGCGGCGGGGAGGAATAGCAGATCGCAGATAGCAGATAGCAGAGTGCAAGGCGCAGAGCAGGAGGCGCAGATGGCAGATAGCAGAGCGCAAAGCGCAGATCATGAGGCGCAGAGCGCAGATGGCAGGGCGCAAGGGGTAGAACAAAGACGGGCGAACGAGGACGGCGACAAGTCCGCCCTCCGCCGTCCGCCGTCCGCCGTCCGCCCACCTCCGCCCTCCGCCCTCCGCCGTCCACCCACCACCGTCCTCCGCCTACTTCTCGTCCTCGCCGGCGGGCCTGACACAGGCGATGTGCAGGTCGGCCAGTTGCCGGGGGTCAACCGTGCTCGGGGAGTCGGTCATCAGGCAGGCCCCGCGCGTCGTCTTCGGGAAGGCGATGACATCGCGGATCGAGGTGGCCCCGGCCAGCAGCATGACGAGGCGGTCCAGGCCGATCGCCAACCCGCCGTGCGGCGGCGCGCCGAGGGCAAGCGCCTCCAACAGGTGGCCGAACCGCAGCTGCGCCTCCTCGGGGGAGATGCCCAACACGCTGAACAGCCTGGCCTGCAGCCCGGTCGCATGGATGCGGATGCTGCCGCCGCCCAGTTCCATCCCGTTCAGGACCACGTCGTACGCCTGGGCCCGCACGCTGCCGGGGTCGCTGTCCAGCCGGCCCATGTCCTCCGCCATCGGGCTGGTGAAGGGATGGTGGACCGCACAGAAGCGCTTCTCCTGTTCATCGTATTCGAGCAGCGGGAACTCGACCACCCAGAGGAAACGGTAGACGCCGGCGGGGATCATGCCGGCAGCCTGGGCGACATCGAGGCGCAGCCGGCCCAGCGCAGGATTGACAATGCGGGTCTGGTCGGCGACCAGCAGCAGCAGGTCGCCGGGCGCGGCGCCGGCGGCCGCCACAACGGCGGTGGCCTCGGCCGGGCTGAGGAACTTCGCCACCTGCCCGCCCAGGCTGCCGTCGGCCTGAACCTTCAGTGGCGCCAACCCTTTCGCGCCGAAGAGCTTGACCGCCTCGGTCCACTCGTCAATGCGGCGTTTCGGCGCCTCGGCCTGGCCTTTGGCATTGATGGCTTTGACCACGCCGCCGGCGGCCAGGACACCGGCGAAGACCTTGAAGGCGGTGCCCCGCAGGGCGGCGCTCAGGTCCACCAGCTCCATGCCGAAGCGCAGGTCGGGCTTGTCCGATCCGTAGCGGTTCATGGCGTCGGCGTAGGTCATGCGCGGAAAGGGCACGGCAATCTCCACGCCCTTGGTCTCGCGCATGAGGCGGGCCAGGAGCCTCTCGACCACATCCATCACGTCCTCGGCATCCACAAAGGACATTTCGAGGTCAATCTGCGTGAACTCCAGCTGGCGGTCGGCGCGCAGGTCCTCGTCGCGGAAGCAACGGGCAATCTGGAAGTAGCGCTCGACCCCCCCCACCATGAGGATCTGCTTGTACTGTTGCGGGGCCTGCGGCAGGGCGTAGAACTTGCCCGGGTGCACGCGGCTGGGGATGAGGAAGTCGCGCGCGCCCTCGGGGGTGCTCTTGCTGATGATCGGCGTCTCGACCTCGATGAAGCCTTCCTCGTCGAAGTAGTCGCGCACGATCTTCGTGACGCGATGGCGGAGCCGCAGGTTGCCCAGCAGCTGGGGCCGGCGCATGTCGAGGTAGCGGTACTTCAGATGCATCTCGTCGCCGACGGTCGGGTCGTCGAGGTTGAACGGCATCGGGCGGGCGCGGTTCAGGATCTCGACCTCGGCGGCCTCGACTTCGATCTCGCCGGTCGGCATGCTGCGGTTGACCATGTTGTCCGGCCGCGGCCGCACCGTGCCGCGCACCGCCAGCACGAACTCGTCCCGCAACTCGTGGGCGGTCGCGTCCAGCGTGGGTGAGGTCTGCGGGTTGATGACGATTTGGGTCATGCCCTCGCGGTCGCGCAGGTCAACGAAGACCAGCCCCCCGAGGTGCCGGCAGCGGTTCACCCACCCGCGCAGGCAGACAGCCTGCCCGGCCGCCGCACGGCGCAGGGCGCCACAGTGGTGCGTGCATTTCATGCGTGTGTTCTCCGTACTCTCGCCTAGACGGGCGAACCGGCGGCCGGGAGACCGGCCCCCGCCGCCGGCGCCCGCGGCCCGACTCTCGCCGCCAGCCACGCCGGAACGGCATCCAACGCCACCAGCTCCTGCGAGGAGTCCGACATGTTCTTGCCCAGCACGGCGCCGGCCGCCAGTTCGCTCTCACCTTGGATCAGCACCATCTTCGCCCCGATCCGGTTGGCGGTGCGCATCTGCGCCTTCAGGCTGCGCTCCTCCACTTCCGCCAGAACCCGGTACCCGGCCTGCCGCAGAACCGCGGCCAGCCGCATCCCGGCCATCAGCCCGGCCGGCCCCAGCCCCGCCACGTAGACCTCAACCGGCCCCAGCGCGGCGGCGGGCTGCTCGCCCCACCCCCTGGCCAGCAGCAACCGTTCGACCCCGGCGGCAAACCCGACGCCGGCCACCGCGTCGCCGCCTCCGGGCAGGGCGACCCGGTAGCGGCCGCCGCCGGCAATCGCCGTCTGCGCCCCCAGGCTCGCCACCTCACACGTGACCTCGAACACCGTGTGCTCGTAGTAGTCCAACCCGCGCACAAGGCGCGGCTCGCGCACGTAGGCCACGCTCAGGCTGTCCAAGGCCTCGCACACCCGGCGGAAGAACGCCTGGCTCGCCTCGCCCAAGAGCTCCGGGATGGGCGGGGCCGTTGCGATGACCGGCTGGCAGGACGGCACCTTGCAGTCCAGGATCCGCCAGACGTTCTCGGCGAGCCGCCGCCGGCAGTCCTCGCACAGTTCGTCGCGGCGGGGTTCCAACGCGGCCCGCATGGCGGCGGTGACCCGCGGCCGGTCTTCGGCCGTGCCGCGCGTGTTCAGGAGCAACCGGTGGCCCGGGATGCCGGCGGCCCGCAGAAACTCGACCAGCATCGCCAGGCATTCCGCATCCATGAGCGGACTGCTCCGCCCGACCGCCTCGACACCGATCTGGTGGAACTGCCGGCGGCGACCGGCGGCCGGACGCTCGCCGCGGAACATCGGCCCCATGTAGAAGACCCGCCGCTCCACCCCGTCGCCCAGGCCTTGGTTGGCCAGCGCCCGCATCACCCCGGCCGTGCCCTCCGGCCGCAACGTCAGACTGCGACCGCCGCGGTCCGCGAACGTATACATCTCCTTCTGAACCACCTCCGTCTGGTCGCCAATGCCGCGGACGAAGACTTCGGTGCGCTCGAAGACCGGCGTGCGTACCTCCCCGTAGCCGTAGCGGGCGAACACCTCGCGGGCCGCCCGCTCCAGCTGCACCCACTGGGAGACTTCCGGCTCCCAGATGTCGGACGTGCCGGGCAGGGGTTCAAGTTGCCCTGACATGACGCCACCCCCATCCTGTCTCGCCGCCGAACCGCCGCGCCGGCCGGCCGCCACAAACAAAGAAGCCGGCGTCCGAACCGCCGACTTCCGTGCACGGTTGACTCCGGGGACGCGGCCCCGGGCAACCCCGGCCGCCGCCTACCGACGGGCCTTCGCCGACTTCCTGCCCGTCCCGGTCACCTTGCTTTTCATGACCTTGCCGGGCTTGAACTTGACCACCAGGCGCTCGGGAATGACCACCGTGTTCTTCGGCGCCTTCGGATTCCGGCCGATGCGCGGCTGGCGACGCTTGACCTCGAACACGCCAAAATTGCGGAACTCCACCCCCCGGCCAGCCGCCAGCTCGCCGGTGATCAAATCCAAGGCGGCCTGGAGCACGTCCATCACCTGACGCTGCGTGAGACCCATCTTGCTGGAAATGCGGATGGCCAAGTCCCGCTTTGTCATGCGTCCAACTCCTGAAAACGTTCCGTGGCGAACGCGTCTTCACACCTCACCAGACAACCCCTAACGTAACTCCTGCGGCAAGGCTCACAAGTACCCCATTCCGCTTTTTTTTGCCGCACGGCATGCCCCGCCGCCGGCGTGACGGAACCTTCGCCGCGCCACGCGGTCAATCGCAGGAGGCACTTGCAGAACCCTGGCATGGGTGGCCGGGACGGAGCCCGGCCCTCCATCGGCGCCGACACGGACTGTTGTCTGCCGGGCTGGAGGGACGACCTCC
>MVZH01000157.1 GCA_002068325.1 Lentisphaerae bacterium ADurb.BinA184
CGGGTCCAGTTCATTGGCATCGCAACGGTTCGGGGTGGAAGCCGGGCCCCGGCGCGGTCCGGCGGGGAGTGTGGGGCCTCGGCGGCGCACATGGCCGCAGGGCAGCGGGGGTTGCAGAACCACGAGGCGCCTGCAGAACCTCGCCGCCGGCTGAAGCCCGTGTACCCCGCGCAACGCACCCTCGTTGGCGCACCGGCTTCAGTCGGCCCCGGGGTGCGTTCTATCTGATCCGCGGCAGAGGTTCTGCACAAGCCTCCCATGCAGACGGCCCCCCGCCACGGCCCGATGCCCGGCGCGTGGTCGGTTGCCTTGCCCCAGTACGCCACCACTCCGGCCATTCCGGCATCCCCGGGACGGGCTCCGAGCCTGCCGCCGGGAGCTAACGCAGATCCTTGACCTTGGCCGCCTTGCCCTGCTGGTTGCGCAGGTAGTACAACTTGCTGCGCCGCACGCGGCCCTGTTTGACGACGGCCAGCTTGGCCAGCCGCGGCGAATGCAGCGGCACAACGCGCTCGACGCCGTAGCCGCCGGTCGTCCGGCGCAACGTCACGGACTCGGCGATGCCCTGGCCGCGGCGCGCAATCACCGTCCCGGTGAACGCCTGCACGCGCTCCTTGTCGCCCTCGACGATGAGGAGGTCGGCGCGGACCGTGTCACCGATCCCGAACGTGGGAAGGTCGGCCTTGAGGTTTTCGCGGCTGAGTCTGGCGATCGTGTTCATCTGGGATCTCCGTCCGTTGTCGTCAGCAAGTCGGGGCGTCGGGCCACGGTGCGCAGGCGGGACTGCTCCCGGCGCCAGGCCGCCACCCGCTCATGGTCTCCCGAGACCAGCACCTCGGGAACGCGCAGGCCGCGGTACTCGGCCGGCCGGGTGTAGTGCGGGTACTCGAGGCGGCCGTCGCCGCCAAACGAATCCTGATCTGCGGACTCCGCACTGCCCAGCGCCCCGGGCAGCAGCCGCACAATCGCGTCCACGAGCACGGCCGCCGCCAGGCTCCCGTTGCTCAAAATGTAGTCGCCGATCGACAACTCCTCGTCAACCAGCGCCTGCCGCACCCGTTCGTCCACTCCTTCATAATGCCCGCAGACCAGGATCAGGTGGTCCGCCGCCGCCAGCCGGCGGGCATCGTCCTGCCGGAACGGCTTCCCCTGAGGGGTCAGCAACACCACCCGCGCCCCGTCCGTGTGCAGGCTCTCGACCGCCTCGAACAGCGGCTCCGGCTTCAACACCATCCCGGCGCCGCCGCCGAACGGCACATCGTCAACCGTCCCGCGCGCATCGTGCGCAAACCCGCGCAAATTCACCAGATTGATCGCCACCACTCCCTCGCGCCGGGCGCGGCCGACGATCGATTCGTCAAACGGCCCGCTGAACAACCCGGGGAAGAGGGTGACGACATCGATTCTCATGCCCGCTCAGTCAAGCGCGTCGACCGTCACCTTGCGGCCGTCGTCACGGGCGCCCGCCGCCAGCGCGCGCAACGCCGCGATCGTCTTGCCCTTGCGGCCGATCACCTTGCCCATGTCGGGTTTGGCGCAGCGGATGGTGACCGCGTACTGGTTCTCGCGCTCCTCGCCGGTGACCACGACCTGGTCGGGGCTTTCGACCAGTTCACGCACGACGTACTCGACGAGGGCGACCGCACTGGCCTGGCCCTCAGACGCCGTTGCCGCCGCCGCGGGGACCGCCGTCGCGGCCTCGCCGCCGGAGGGGCTGTCCTTGTCCAGGCCCAGGGCTCTTTTGATCAGCTTCAGCACCATCTCAGTCCGCCTTTGTCTCACCCGCCGGGGCCGGCTTCTCCGCCTTCTCGGCCTTCTCCGCCTTTGCCGGCTTCTCGGCCTTGGCCGCCGCCGGGGCCGGCTTGCGGCCGGCCATCTGGGTGCCGGTCTTGGCGCGTTTGATGATGGCGGCCACCGTGAGGGACGGCTTGGCGCCCTTGCTCATCCAGTAGTCGGCCCGCGCCACCTCGATGCTCTCGCTCTTCAAGTGCGGATTGTAGTGGCCGATGCACTCGATGAAACGCCCGTCGCGCGGGCTGCGAATGTCAGTCACAACCACACGGAAACTGGCGGCGTTCAACTTGCCGACCCTGCGGAGCCTGATCTTGACAGCCATGCCACTCGTCCTCAAGTTGACTCAACCGGCGCGGAAAACGAACCCGTACTATACCGCCTCTTTCGGTGGAAGCAAACCACCCCCGTTCCCAGGCAGGGCGGTCGCACTATCGGGCGGACCGGCTTCACGGCCCAGGCAGGCCGCGCCCCCTGTCGGGCCGCTCATGCAACAGCCCCCGGCCACGGGCCCGTGCGGGGTCACCCGAGGTCATCGCCGGCGTCGCCCGCGTCGCCGCGCAACAGGCGGACGAGCTCCTCCTGGAACTGCTGCATCTCCCGCTTGGTGGGCTTGGCACCGCCCTCCTGCAGCCGCAGGGACGGCTGGCCGTAGTGGTCAATCAACCACTGCCCGCGGCCGCCCGAGGGGAACTCGACGTCGCCGCTGACCGCCGCGTCCGGCCGGCTGACCCGGCTGACGGTCACGGTGACCTTCTTGGGGGCGGCCGGGCCGGGCTGCAATCCCTTGTCCGCCCCCGCCGGGCCGGCTGCCGTCTTGTCGTTCACCGGGCCGCGGGGCGCCTGCTGGCTCCACTTCACATCGAGCTCGTCGGCGATCAGGCGCAGGTCCAGATAGGTCAGGTTGACCCCGAGCTCGTTGCGCAGCAACTTCTGGACTTCGCCGAGGGAGAGGCCCTGGTTGAGTTTGTCGCGGATGAACTGCTTCTGCTTGTCGTCGATCGTCATGGCAACGTGCGATCCCTTCGGTTGGCTCAGGCGGGCAGGTGGGCGGCCGCGGCGGCCTGGCCGTGGCGCTTCTCCCGCTCGCTGGGTTCGTAGAAGCTGAAACGCTCGGCCAGCTCGGGGAACTCGGCGTCCAGCACCCGGCGGGCCTCGTCGAGGATGACCCGGCCGCCGTCGCCGGTCATGACCCGGCCGAGGATTTCGACGTGGCGGATGTCGGGGTAGAAGTCGAAGGCGTGGGCCACGGTGTAGCCGAGGTAGCGCCCGATGGTCTCGTAGATGCGGCGGGCCCGCGCGTCGCCCTGGCGCATGAGCTCCTGCACGCGCACGAGGCGCCGGGGCAGGTCGGCCTCGGGAATCTCGGGCATGGCGATGCCGGCCAGCGGGATGAGGCGGCCGACCGCCTGCTGCGAGAGGTAGTTGGCGCCGACGCCGCGGTCGCCGCTCCACTCGTCGGCGGCGGCATCGGGCCGGTAGTCAAGCGGGGCGAAGGCCAGCTCGTTCATCCACCCTTGGATGCGGCCCTCGGGATCGACATAGCCGGCCGCCAGCGACGACCCCATCGCCAGGCCGAGCACGGCGTTGTCCCGCAGCGCCACGGCCCCGGCCAGGGCGGTGACATCGCCGTCATTCTCGATGCGCAACGGGATGCCCCCCCAGGCCTCGCGCATCCGCTCGAACATCGGCGCCACCTCACGCTCGAAACGCTCGCGCGGCTCGACCCCGCGGACGTCACCCGGCCGGCCGGATCGAGCGCCCGGACCGCCTGCTCGCCGAGCCGCAGGGTCTCCATGATGCGCTCGTAATGCCAGCGCGGATCCTTCTCGACCTTGGGGTTCCACTCAAACTCCGCACTCAGCACCGGCTCACCGTCCGGTTTCAAGGCCAGGCCACCGTCCTTGACCACAGCGATCTTGCGGTCGCTGGCCCCCAAGTCGAAGCCCAGCCGCCAACCCTTCCAGTCGGTGCGCAGCGGCGCCGCCGCCCCGGCAACCTCGGCCGGCATCTCCGCGGAAGCGCGCGTCTCGACGGTGAACGGGCGCGCGAAGACCGTCTCGCCCCAGAACGTGTAGTCGAAGGCCCGCGCCCCGCCCGGCGCGTACAGCCGGCGCAGGGCCTCGGCAATCTCCGGGGCACCTGAGACCATGACCCGGAACCCGCCGCGCTGCCAGAGCAGGAATTTGACCAGGCGCTCGACGTAGCGCAGGTTCGCCGCCGCCGCCGGATGATCCGCGGGGAGCACCTCGAGGTCACGCCGCGCCACCTGGCCGCCTTCGCGCTCGACCGCCACCGCCAGGCGACGGCCGGCCCCGCACCGCCGCACCTCGGCGCGGAACGCCCGGTTGTACAGCACCGCCGGTTCGAAGGACGGATCCAAGACCGGGGGCAGGCGCGGTTTCGCAACGTCGATGGAAGTTCCTGCCATGACTGTGCGCTCTTCCTCGTGTTTGCGGTGTCAGGCCAGAGGCCCCGGCCACACGGACGGGCAACCACAGGCAACCCGAACTATACAGCGCGGCCCGTCCTTTTCCAGAGACCGGGCGGTGGGGGCAGCGCTGACGAACTCGCCCGGCGGCAAGGGGCGGGGGGTGGAGGGGCGAGCGTGGAAGGTGGAGGTTGCCGGCACGTCGGGCCTGCCGCGCCGACTCGTCGCGCCGAAGCGGCCATGCGAAGGCGGAAGCGACCGGCGAAGGCGGGGCGCCGCGCTTCACCAGGCGTCCGCGGCGGCCGCCGCGACACCGGACCCCTCCAACGCAACCGGCCTATCACACCCCCGTCGGCCACAACACACCGTGCGATGCCGGCTATATTGCACCGTGTGACGCCCATGTGCAGGGCGGGCGCGCAATCCGCGGGGTGCCGGCTGGGCGGGCCCGCCAGGTGCCAGGGTCTCAGACGATCTTCGCCGAGCAGAACGGCGGGCTGCTCAGGGAACTGTTCGCATGAAGGCGGGTTTTGCGCAGGTTGACATCACTCCCCCGGCCGGCACGCACCTGTCGGGCAGCGGCATGGGCGACCGCCGGGCCATGGAGAAGGCCCTCGATCCCCTCTTCGCCCGCGCCGCCGTCTTCGAAGACGACAGCAGGCGAGTCTGCCTGCTCGCGCTCGACCTTTGCATCGTGACCGAGGAGTTCACCGCGCGCGTGCGCGGCGAGGCCGCCCGCCGCTTCGGCCTGCTGCCGGATGCGGTCATGGTCCATCCCCTGCAAATCCATTCGGCGCCCAGTTGCGGCCCGATGATGCTCGACCAGGATTTCCCGCTGGAGATCACGCCCGACACCGAGTACCTGACCGGCAGCGAGTCCGCCTACACCGATCTGGCGGTCGAGGGCGCGGTGCGGGCCATCGGCGAGGCTGGCGCGGCCTGCCGCCCGGCCCGGGTGGGCTGCGGCCGCGGCATGCTCGACCGCTTCGCCTTCAACCGGCGAGGCCTCCAGCGCACGGGCGGGGTCGCCATGCCCTGGCCGGTGGGGCGCAAGAACCTCCCCCTTGGGCCGGTGGACCTTGTGGCCATGGAGGGTCCGTCCGATCCCGAGGTCGGTGTGCTCTGCGTCTATGGCGACGATGGTGCCCCGCTCAATCTCCTGCTCCACCACAGCTGCCATCCCGTGTGCGTCTTCGCCAATCCGGAAACCTATCGGCAGGCTTCGGCCGACTGGCCTGGCGCCTGGTCGGCCGCGCTGGCCGGCCTTTGTCCGCCCGGCCTCTCCCCGCTCGTGCTCAACGGCTGCTGCGGCAACCTCAACCCCTGGGATCCCTTCGAACCCGACTTCAAGCCTGACCACCGGCGCATGGGGCAGGCGCTGGCCGACCTGTCGAAGAAAGTCCTGGCCACCCTCTCGCCCGACCCCGACGCCACGGTGGATTTCCGCCAGGAACGCATCGCGCTCGACTATCGCGACGTCCCCGCCGACCGCCTGCGCGAGGTCGAGCGTATCCTCGAAGAGAGTCCCGTTCCGCGCCGCCGCGCCGACGGCTCGTCCGATGTTGACCCCGACTGGTTCCTGGCCGCCTCCACCAAGAGCATCGAATACTGCCGCCGGCGCCTGCCGAGGTTCCTCTACGAAATCCAAGTCTTCCGGATTGGCCAGGCGGTCATCGTCGGTCTGCCGGGCGAACCTTTTGTCGAGGGGCAGATCGCGCTCAAGCTGGCTTCGCCCGCGCCTTTCACCTTCGTGGCACATCTCACCTCGCACTACGTGGGGTACATCCCGACGCGCGAGGCGTGCGCCCGCGGCGGCCACGAGGCCCATCCCCTCTGCACCTACTGGGCCAAGCTGGCTCCGGACTCGCTCGACCGGATCGTCGCAAGAACCACCCGGCTTGTCAACGATGTGTACACCCGTCCCGCAGCGCCCGCGGCGTGAGGGGACGGCCGGGCGACTCCGAGGAACCCTGACGCAAGGCCCGGGCGCCGAAGCCGGGAAGCCTTGGGAAAACCGCGCTTGCCAAGCACCGGTGGGACGGTTTGCGGGACAAGGGATTATCCTCCTACGTTGGCGGAAAGAAAGGGAGGAAGGATGAAAGCTGAGCACTGCCATCCCACAGGTGTTCGACAGGTGCGCTTTTTCCTTGGCCTTCCGAGCGCAAGGAAGTCGGTTGGCGTCATGACCCATTTTGCATTTCCCCTGCCCGTGCCCGGAATGAACGATGGCATTCCATGGGACGCTTGTGTTAAGGAAAGGCGACTTCCGCCAATTGCCTGTGCATACCTAGGAACTACTGTAACGATGCCGGCCGGACAACGGCAAGGTGGTTCAGGCAACATTAGGTTATCAAGCCGTCGCCCATCAACCGCAGGGCTGTTGCAGGATCGGCTCGACAGTCGGCGTGGGTTGCCTGTCTGCCGTGCCGGCCTGTCGGCGCCGCGGGCGGCGCGACCGGCCGGTGTCCGCGGCCCCCCCGGGATCCGCGAGGCCGGTGCCCCTGATCCCGCAACCGCCCTGGCTCAACCGCCTGGCGGCCGTCGCCGCCGGCATCGGTCGGAAAGGACAGACCATGACTGCGCAGACTGCGTCCCTGGCCGTCAACGGCGGCCCCAAGTCCGTCACCCTCCCCGTCCCGGCCTGGCCCGTGGTGGGCGAGCGCGAGGTCCGCCGGATGGAGGAAGTGGTGCGCAGCGGCAAGTGGAGCTGGCTGGGGCCGCACGAGACGGCGTTCTGCCGCGAGTACGCCGCCTTCTGCGGCACCCGCTATTGCATCGGGCTGGCCAATGGCACGGTGACGATGCAGTGCGCGCTGCAGGCGGTGGGCGTGGTCCCCGGCGACGAGGTGATCGTCCCCGGCCTGACCTGGGTGGCCACCGCCCAGGCCGCGCTCGACATCGGCGCCGACGTGGTGCTGGTGGACATTGACCCGGAGACGCTGTGCATCGATCCTAAGTCCGCCGCGGCCGCCATCACTCCGCGCACCAAGGCCATCGTCCCCGTCCACCTCTACGGTTGCATGTGCGACATGGATGCGATCCTCGCGCTTGCCCGCACGCACGGCCTGAAGGTGGTGGAGGATGCGGCGCACCAGCACGGCGGCATCTGGCGGGGCAAGCGGGCAGGCGCCCTCGGCGACGCCGGCAGCTTCTCCTTCCAGCAGAGCAAGGTCCTGACCAGCGGCGAGGGCGGCGCCGTCATCACCAGCGACCCGGAGGTGTACCGGGCCGTCTTCGCGCTCAAGCAGGTCGGCTGGGGGCCGACCCCGGAGGCGGCGGCCGGCGACGACTGGGCCGCGCCCGCGCTCGAACCCGCCAACCGCTACGGCCACAACTACCGCATCACCGAGATGCAGTGCGCGCTGCTGCGCGGCGGGCTCTCCCGCCTCGAGGAACAGACCCGGGTGCGCGACGAGAACGCGCAGTACCTGGCCGAGCGGCTGCGGCGGATTGGTGGCCCGCTGCGGGGCGCCCGGCGCGACCCGCGCATCGAACGCCAGGCCTACTACGCCCTCACCCTGTACTATGACGCCGCCCAGGCCGGCGGGCTGCCGCGCAAGGGCTACGCGGGTGCACTGTGCGCCGAGGGCGTGGGGGTGTGGACCACTTACTGCCCCGTCTACCGCGCGCCCCTGCTCAACCTCTACGACCGCACCAGCCCCGTGCCTTTCCGCGACCCGGCCCGGCTCCAGGACTACAAGGGCCTGCGCCTGCCCAACGTCGAGAAGGCCGCCGAGCAGACGGCCCTCGTGCTCCCGCACACGCACCTGCTGGGCAGCCGCGACTACCTCGACCAGCTCGTCGCCGGCATCGCCAAGGTCAACGACAACCTCGCCGAGGCAAGGGCCTGCTTCGAGAAGGGGAACTGACCCGAGGCGTCCAGCCAAGGGAGGATTGCCATGCTGCGCGCGGGAGCATCCAGGGTTGACATCACGCCCCCGGCCGGGACCCGCCGCAAACTTGCGAGGCTGCCATGTCTGGTTCAACCGCACGCGTAGCCAAGGCTTTTGCGTTCGACCGCCCCGACCGCACGCCGCTGTTCGAGATCTTCCAGCCGTACCATCCCATCCACTGGCCGGTGTGCGGACGCAACCTGGCCACCGATCAGGCCATGGCTTGGGACGCGATGAGCGACGGCGTGGCCTGGGAGGAACTGCTTGACGCCTCGATCCGCGCCCAGTTCCAGATCGCCCGCTTCTTCGGGCTCGACATGGTGCGGCTGAACGGCGTCCCGGCGCGCAACTACCGGCGGCCGAGGAAGGTCGGCCCCAATCGCTGGCTGCTCGATGGTGTGCCGTACCATGTCAACGAGCGTACCCGGCTCGTCGAGCTTGAGAACCCCGGCGACCGGCAGAGCGATTCGCGCCGCACCAGCGAGGAGGGCCTGCGCCGGGCCATCGAACAGTGGGACGGCGCAATCCCGGCGGCCGGCGTCTCGGCGCCCGACCCGGTGCTGGCCGGCGTGCGGGAACTGGCCGCGGCCGAGGGGCTGGACTGGGTGTTCATGGGCGAGATCGGCGTCGGCACCGGCGTCGCCTTCTTCCCGCCGTTCATGTTGATGTGGCTGCTCGAAGAACCCGAGCTGGTCCGGCGCTGGCAGGCCATGCAGATGGCGACCGGCTTCCCCCGCACCCGCGACATCATCGCCCAGGGCTGCCCCGTCATCGCCATGGGCGGCGACGTGAGCTGCGACAAGGGCCCATTCGTCTCCCCGGCGGTCTACCGCGACTTTGTCCTGCCGGTGATCCAGGAGCATGTCCGGCTGATTCACGCCGGCGGCGCCAGGGCCGTCTACACCTCTGACGGCAACCACTGGCCGATTAAGGACATGTTCTTCTTCGAGTCCGGCATTGACGGCTACAAGGAGGTTGACCAAGCGGCCGGGATGACCTGGCCGCGGCTGATCGAGGAGGGCGTGGCCGGGCGAATCTGCATCATCGGCAACCTCGATGCACGGCACACGCTCTGCCACGCCACGACCGCCGAGGTCGAGGCGGAGGTGATCGCCTGCCTGCGCTACGGCCAGCGCTTCCCCGGCGGCCACATCCTGCACGCGAGCCATTCGGTGCATGAAGACGTGAAGCCCGAAAACTACATCGCCGCGGTCAACGCCTACCGCCGCTATTTCGGCCTGCCCCTGCTGGAGGGATGAAAGGCTGAGGGATGAAGGCTGAGGGATGCTCCTGCGCCATCACCCCCGTCCTCGAGATCCCATCTCCATGCCCCCCCTATTCCACCAGGAAATGGGCGGCCCTGGCACTCGACGCATGAGGGAAGGTGGATGGCCGCGCGTCCGCGCCGCCTCCTACCACCAGTAGTAGTACCCCCAGCCGGCGTCATGCCGGACGATGCCGTCGCTGCTGACCGGGACGCGGGCGACGTGCCCATCCTCGAAGAGCTGGTTGGCGCTGTCGCAGGCCTGCGCCACCGTCGGCCCGCCGATGATCGGATAGGTTCCGCGGTAGACGAAAAAACCGCCGGTCTTCGAGTGGGGAACCTGGGTGCAGTAGCTGCCGTCCTGCAGATAGTCGCTGACCAGCACGACCTTGGTCGGGTCGTCGCTGCCGGTGTGCTGCCGGTAGACGCCGGCGACCGTGATCAGCCGTCCGTTGTAGCGTGGGCTCCAGGTGGGGTAGCCGTTGCCGCCGGCGAGGATCATGTAGCCGGCCACGTAACGTCCGTCCGGGCGGTCGAAGGCCGCGCCGGTCCAGTGCCCGCCCTGCGTCCAGTTGACGTCGCGCCACATCGCCTCGTTCAGGCCGTAGTCCGGGGTCAGGGCGATGTAGTAGGCGTACTTTAACGAGTACGGGTTGTTGCCGAAGGGGTGTGGGTGCTGCGGCGGATAGAGGTCGTCGCAGTCGCCGGCATAGGCGGCCAGGGCGAGCGAGTGCTGCCGCAGCCGGGCCATGCAGGCGGCGCGCGTCCCGCTGTCGCGCGACTGGCGCAGCGCCGGCAACAGCAGC
This sequence comes from Lentisphaerae bacterium ADurb.BinA184, assembly GCA_002068325.1. Classification (GTDB taxonomy): domain Bacteria; phylum Verrucomicrobiota; class Lentisphaeria; order Oligosphaerales; family MVZH01; genus MVZH01. The sequence continues at coordinate 10,186 of MVZH01000157.1, forward strand.
GAGGCCAGCAGCGCGATGATGGCGATCACCACCAAAAGCTCGATGAGAGTGAAGCGAAGCCTCATGGGGCCGTCCTTCGCCCTTCGTGCTTTCGTCCCTCGTTCTCGGCATTACCGGCGGAGACCGCCGGCGCCAGGATCTTGGTTCCGCATGGGCCCC
>MVZH01000158.1 GCA_002068325.1 Lentisphaerae bacterium ADurb.BinA184
GACCGCCGCAGCGCCAGCATTGCGGCCGCCAGCATTGTCGCCAAGGTTTTGCGCGACCGCATGATGGTCGCCTACGCCGGCCAGTACCCGGGGTACGGCTTCGAGGCGCACAAGGGGTACGGGACGCGGAGCCACCTCGAAGCGTTGCGCCGCCACGGCCCCTGCCCGCTGCACCGCCGCTCGTTCGCGCCGGTGGCCGCCGCGGCCGCGCCGCGCCCGCGCCAGCTCGAACTCACACTGCCGGGGGTGGACTAGTGGCCGCCCCCCTCAGCGTCACCCCCGCGGTCAAAGGCGTCCTGGCGCGCCTGCAGGACGCCGGCCACCAGGCCTATATCGTCGGCGGCGCGGTCCGCGACCTGCTGCTCGACCGGGTGCCCAAGGACTACGACATCGCCACGTCGGCCACTCCCGAGGAGGTGCGGCACGTCTTCGGCCGGGCCGCCCGCCTCATCGGACGGCGCTTCCGGCTCGCCCACGTCTACTGCGGCCGCACCTGCTACGAGGTCAGCACCTTCCGCCGCGAGCCTTCGCCCGAGGAGCGCAAGACGCGCGCCACCGATGACGGCGTGATGATCTGGCAGGACAACCAGTTCGGCACCCTCGAACAGGACGCCCGGCGCCGCGACTTCACCGTCAACGCCATTTACTACAACCCATTGCGGGAGCCGCATTTCCGCGACGACTGCGGCGGGATCCCGGATCTGCGGGCCGGCCTGGTCAGGGCGATCGGCGACCCGGGTCTGCGACTGGCGGAGGATCCGGTCCGCGTCCTGCGCGCCCTCAAGCTGGTGGCGGAGTACGGCTTCCGCCTGGACTCGTCGCTGGCGACGCCGGTCCGCGAGCAGGCCCCCGCGCTGTCGCGCAGTTCCCCCGCCCGGCTGTACGAGGAGTTGCTGAAGATCGCCCGCAAGCCATATTGCGCGGAGACGTTCGCCGCCTGCCGCCAGTACGGCCTGCTGCAGCATTTTCTGCCGGCGATGGATCGCCTGTGGGACGGATCCGCCGGCGAGCTCCTTCGTCGCCTGCTGGCCGAGCGCGACCGAAGGCTGGGCGGCGGCGAATACTCGCACTCGCGCGCGTTGGCGCTGGCCACGGCTGCGTTCGCCCCGGCGTGGCTCGCCATGGGGGCGCCACCGGGCGGGCTGTGGGAACACAACGAAGGGATCGAGAAAACGCTCCGGGAGTCCGTGAGGAAGTCCTACAGCCCGCTGCCGGTGCCGCGGGTTCTGACCGCACGGGCGCGCGACATTCTGCTGCTGCTGCCGCGATTCCGTCAGCCGGCGGCGAAGAGGCGGCTGCTGCGGCATCCCGAGTACCGCTATGCCCGCGAGCTTTACTCGCTGCTGTCGGCGATCCATGGCTGGGACGCCGCCGCCCTCGCGGACTGGCCGCCGTCGGGAACCGGGCCGTTCGAGCGCCACGGGGCGCGCCCGAGGTACATGCACCGCCCCCATCACAAGGAATGGCAGGCTCCGTGAACCGTCGAACACTCATTGTCGGGGTCGTGGTCATCCACGCCGTCCTGCTCGCCTTCATCCTGTTCCTGCTGGCCCGCAGCCGCGCGCCGTCCGCCGCGATGGACGACGAGGTGGAACCGCCACCCCCCGCGGGGGCGCCGGGGACTCCGGCGGGGGCGCCAACGGGCGGCCGTACCCCGGCGACCGCGGGTGGGGCGGGCATCCCGGCCCTGACCCCGGCCGCCAACCCGGTCCGCGCCGTCCCGCTGTCACAGATCCGTTTCACCACGGGCACGGGGGTGCTGCCGGCCGCCGTCAGCGCCCAGACGGAATCCTGCCAAGCCGGGATTCTCATCGACTGGGGCAACCGGCGCATCCTGTGGTCGAAGTCGCCGGACGCGCAAGTGCCGATCGCCTCGATGACGAAGATGATGACGGTGCTGTTGCTGATGGAGCGCATCCGCACCGACCCCAGCATCACGCTGCAGACCCGGGTCAAGGTGACCAAGACGGCCGCGGAGGTGGCCGAGAGCCAGGTCTACCTCGACCCGCGGGAGGAGTTTGCGCTCGACGACCTGCTCAAGTGCATCATGGTCTTCAGCGCCAATGATGTCGGCCATCTGGTGGCGGAGTACCTGGGCGGCGGCACCACCGCGCCGTTCGTGGCCGAGATGAACAAGCGCGCCCAGGAACTGGGGTTGACGCACACCCGTTTCGTGACGCCGCACGGGCTGCCCGTGGCCCGTCAGAAAGGCGTGGATCAGAGCACCCCGCGCGAGCTGGCCTACCTGGGGGCGCTGCTGCTCAACTACCCGGAAGTGGTCAAGTGGAGCTCGACGCGGGTCACGTCAATCCGCGAGAACGATGCGCGCTTCAAGCCGTTCCAGCTGGTCAACCGCAACGGCCTGGTCGGCAAGGTCGAGGGCGTGAACGGCATGAAGACCGGCTACACGCGGGCGGCGGGCTGGTGCCTGACGGCGACCTGTGTGCGCAACGGGCGCACGCTGATCTGCGTGGTCACCGGCTGCCCCAAGAGCGACGTCCGCAACCGCCTGGTCGAAAGCCTGCTGGAGTGGGGCTACACGCAATGAGGACGGTCCGCATCCTGCACCGCGGCCGCCCGGCCTACGGGATCCTCGAGGGCGACCGCGTCGCGTTGCTCGCCGGGCCTCCGTTCGAGCGCATCCGCCGCCTGCGCACCAGCGTTCCGGCGGCGGAGGCCGTCTGGCTGGCGCCGGTCGAGCCGCCGAACGTCCTGGCGATCGGGCTGAACTACCGCCGGCACGCCGCCGAGTCCGGCAAGGCGCCTCCCGACCATCCGATCCTCTTCATCAAGGCCACGACGGCGGTTGTCGGCCCCGGTGCGCCCATCGTGCTGCCGCGCATGGCGCCGGACGAAGTGGACTACGAGGCGGAGCTGGTGGCGGTCATCGGGCGGACCGCCCGCCACGTCGCGGCCGGCGAGGCGATGCGGTACGTGTTCGGCTGCACCTGCGGCAACGACGTCTCGGCCCGCGACTGCCAGCTGCGCCTCGACGGGCAATGGGCCCGCGGCAAGAGCTTCGACTCCTTCTGCCCCCTGGGGCCGTGGATCGACACCGAGGTCTGCCCGGACGATCTGGCCGTCTGTTCACGCCTGAACGGACAGACCATGCAGGAGTCGCGGACCTCGGACATGGTCTTCGGCGTCGCCGACCTGGTGGCCTTTCTGAGTTCAGTGATGACGCTGCTGCCGGGCACCGTGATCATGACGGGGACGCCGGCCGGCGTGGGCTGGGCGCGGCGACCGCCCGTCTTCCTGCGGCCGGGGGACACGATCGAGGTGACCATCGAGGGCATCGGCAACCTTGTCAATCCGGTGGTGGCGGATGACGACGGCGGGGCGCGGCGCAGCGCAAGGAAACCGGTGACGACGTGACGCCGGCGCCGGCGCTGACGCCTGACGCTTGGCGCCGTGACTCCGTGACTTCGTGACGCCGGGGCCAGCACTGACGCCTGACACCCCAAACCTTCAACCCCCTCGTGCCCACTCCCTCCCAGCAATACCGGCGCACCGCGTTCCGCCAGCCCAAGGAACTCCCCGGCGGGATCGATGCCCGCGTGGACTCGTTGGCCGGCCTCGTCCGCCGCCGGCGCGGGGTCTGCCGCGCCCTGCTCGCCGAGGCCGAGGCGATTGATGAGCTGGCCCCGGCCTGGCACGACCTCTCCGACCGCCACCTGCGCGAACGCCTCGAAGAGTTCCACTCCCTCTTCCGCCGCGGCCGCGCCGACCGCACGAAGGCCGTTCTCCCCCAAGCCCTCGCCGCCCTGCGCGAAGCCGCCGAGCGCCGGCTCGGCCTGCGCCCGTTCCGCGTCCAGCTCATGGGCACTCTCGCCCTCCACCGCGGGCTGCTGGCCGAGATGGCCACCGGCGAAGGCAAGACGCTGACCGCCGCCATGGCCGCCGTGCTCGCCGGCTGGACCCGGCAGCCCACCCACGTCGTCACCGCCAACGACTACCTCGCCCAGCGCGACGCCGAGACCATGGGGCCGCTGTTCCGCTTCTGCAACGTCAGCGCCGGCTTCGTCACCGGCCTCATGGAACCCGGCGCCCGGCGCGAAGCTTACGACAAGGACGTGACCTATACCACCAGCAAGGAGATCGTCGCCGATTTCCTGCGCGACCGCCTCCACGTCGGCACCCTCGAAGAACCCGAACGCCGCCATCTGCTGCGCCGGCTCAACCCGGCCTACGCCGGGCTGCTCGACCGCGCCATGGTCATGCGCGGCCTCCACACCGCCATCGTTGACGAGGCGGACAGCGTGCTCATTGACGAGGCCGTCACCCCGCTGATCATCTCGCGGGAGCACGAGAATGTCCCCCTCACCGATGCCGTGCGCACCGCCAACGCCATCGCCGCCGCCCTCGTGCCCGGCACCGACTATCTGGCCAACCGGCGGTACAAGGAAGTCGAACTGCGCCCGGCCGGCACCGCCAAGATCCAGGCCCAGTGCGGCCTCCTGCCCGGCCTCTGGCAGGGCGAGTCGCGGCGCGAGGAACTCGTCCGCCAGGCCCTGACCGCCCGCGAGTTCTTCCGGCGCGACGAACAGTACGTGCTGGTCAACGCCGAGGTGCTGATTGTGGACGAGTTCACCGGCCGCGTCATGCCCGGCCGCAAGTGGCGCGAAGGACTCCACCAGGCGGTCGAGGCCAAGGAGGGACTCGCCCCGACCGCGCCCACCGAAACCCTGTCGCGCCTCAGCTTCCAGCGCTTCTTCCGGCTCTTTGAACGGCTCTCGGGGATGACCGGCACCGCGCGCGAGGCGGCGGACGAGTTCTGGCGCATCTACAAACTGCCGGTCGTGCCCATCCCCACCAACCGGCCCTGCGTCCGCCAAGTCCGGCGGGTGCCGATGTTCCGCACCCAGACCGAGCGCTGGGACGCGGTCGAGGCGCTGGTCGTCGAACTGCACAGTCGCGGGGTGCCGGTGCTGGTGGGGACGCGCAGCGTGCTGGCCAGCGAGCGGCTGGCCTTCCGTCTCGAGGGGCGGCAGCTGCCCTTCCGCCTCCTCAACGCGGTCCGCAACCAAGAGGAGGCTCAGATCGTCGCCGAGGCGGGCCTGCCGGGCCACATCACCATTGCCACCAACATGGCGGGACGGGGAACCGACATCAAGCTGGGCAAGGGGGTGCCCGAGGCCGGCGGCCTGCACGTCATCGCCACGGAGTACCACGAGGCCGGCCGCATCGACCGCCAGCTGCGCGGCCGCTGCGCCCGCCAGGGCGATCCAGGGACGGTGCATGTCTTCGCCAGCTCGGACGACGAACTGCTGCTGCGCTTCCTGCCCGCGACCGCCCGGCGCGCGCTGACGGCGGCGCTCGCCGCGGGACGCACCGGCGCCCAAACCCTCGCCCGCGCCGCCGTAGGCCATGGCCAGCGGGCCGCGCAACGGCTCGCCTTCCGGCAACGCTGCAACCTCCTCCGGCAGGACACCTGGCTGGACGAGGCCCTCTCCTTCACGGGCAGCAGCCGTTACCGGTGAGGCACGGCGTTGCGGTCAGTGACGCGGGCGGCCTCCGCAGGCCTTCGGGAGCTTCCGCCTTCGCGTGTCCGCGTCAGCGCTGGCAGTGGGGGCAGTAGTACGTCGAGCGTCCGGCCTGGGTCAGGCGGCGGATGCGGGCCGTCGGGCCGCAGCGGGGACAGGGTTCGCCGGTCTTTCCGTATACGCGGAGACAGACGGCGAACTCGCCCTCGCGGCCGTCGAGGGCGTGGAAGTCGCGGATGGTGGTTCCACCGCAGGCGATGGCGTCACGGAGCACCTCGCGGATGGCTTGGGCGAGGGCGGTGCACTCCGCGCGGCGCAGGCGTCCGGCCCGTCGGCGCGGGCTGATGCCAGCGCGGAAGAGGGCTTCACTGGCATAGATATTGCCGATCCCCGCGACGACGCCCTGGTCGAGGAGGAGGTTCTTGACGGGCGTGTTGCGCACGCGGGAGACGTCGAACAGGTAGCCGCCATCGAAAGCGGGGCCGAGGGGTTCGGGGCCGAGGCCGGCCAGCTCGGCCGGGTCGGCGCCGGGCACCTCGATGTGGACGGGCTCGGCCAGGCCGAAGCGGCGCGGATCGTTGAAGACCCAGCGCTGGCGCCGGTCGAGGTGGAAAATGAGGTGGTCGTGCGACCGCGCCGGAAGGTCCTCGCCCTCGACCCGGAATGAACCGCTCATCCCCAGGTGCAGGAGCAGCCCGCAGCCGCCGGCGAATTCGACGACGATGTACTTGCCGCGCCGGCGGACGGCCGCCACCCTGCGGCCTCCGCAACTCTCCCGCAACCCGGCCAGCTGCACCGGGCGGCGCAGGGGCACACCGCTGGTCTCGATCCGGATCACGCGGCGTTCGAGCAGCAACGCCCGCAGGGCAGCGCAGACGGTCTCGACTTCGGGCAGCTCGGGCATGGCGTCAACTCCAGGCGCACATCAAAGGATCGAAGGGCGCTTGCAGAACCTACAGCGGACGACACGGAGGTCGTCCCTCCAGCATGGCGACAACGGGCCTTCGCGGGGGCGATGGAGGGCCGGGTTCTGCCCCGGCCACGTGATGCAGGGGCTCTGCAGGCACCTCTCGAGGGTACAGGGCCTTCGAGTCTTGGAGTCTCTGAGGTGAGAGCCCTGGTCAGCGGGCCAGCTTGCGGAGGCGGGCCGGTCGCGGGCGCAGGTGGGGGGGGACGTGGACACCGCGGATGAGGTCGCGGAAGGTTTCGCGCTCGCGGATCAGCCAGTGCCGGTCGCCGTTGACGAGGACCTCGGCCGGGCGCAGGCGGCCGTTGTAGGCATAGCTCATCACGTACCCGTAGGCGCCGGCGTTCTCCACCACCACCAGGTCGCCGACCTGGATGCCGGCCGGCAGCGGGCGGTCCTTGACCCAGAAGTCGGTATTCTCGCAGATTTGGCCGCAGAGGCCGACCGCGCGGCGCGGTCCGTCCTCGCGGCCATCAACGTAGATGTGGTGGTAGGCGCCGTACATGGCTGGCCGGGCCAGGGTGTTCATGCCGATGTCGGTGCCGACGATGCGCTTGTAGCTGTCCTTGATGCAATGGACCCGCCCGACGAGGTAGCCGGCGTCGCCGACAAAGTAGCGGGCCGGCTCCATCATCAGGCGCGGCGGCTTCATGCCGTACTCGGCGACCTTCTGGCGGAAGGCGGCGGCGACCCGGGCGGCCGCCTCCTCGATGTCCAGCGGCTTGTCCTTGTCCTCCGGCTTGTAGGGGATGCCCAGGCCGCCGCCCAGGTCAATGAAGTCGAATTCGATCTGCAGTTCGCGGCTGGCCTTGCCGATGATGTCCATGATCAGCCCGGTGATGAAGCCGAAGTACTCCGGGTCTCGGATGCAGGAGCCCGGCATCATGTGGGCGCCGAAACGGCGGATGCCGGCATCGCGCGCCGCCCGGTAGGCGTCGAGAACCTGGTCGGGGTGCACGCCGAACTTGGCGTCCGGGCCGGCATTGGTGACGAAGGGCCCGACCTCGCTGCGGCCGTAGCCGGGGTTGACGCGGAAGGCGATGACCTGGGGCCGGCCGTGGCGCAGCACCCGCGGCAGCAGCGAGGGGTCGTCGAGGTTGAAGATCACACCGCTTTCGAGCCCCTGGCGGATGTCGTCGTCGGAGAGGAAGTTGCCGCTGAACATGACCTCTTCGCCGCCCAGGCCCAGCGCCTTGGCGAGCAGGATTTCGTTGACGCTGGCGGCGTCGATGCCGGCGCCTTCCTGGCGCAGGATGTTGGCCACGGCCAGGTTGTTGAGGCACTTGATGGCGTAGAACAGATGGAAGTCCGGGTAGTACCGGCGGAAGGCGGCGAGGGTTCGCCGGAAGTTCTCGCGGATGCGGTTCTCCTCGTAGACGTAGGTCGGCGTGCCATAGGTCTCCGCGATGACCGTGGCAGGCACGTCTTCAAGGTGGATAAGCTGGTTGACGATGCGCATAGGCTGGCCGCTGTCCCTCGTTGGCCGCCCTTCCCGGACAACGCCGGTCCGGGCCGGGCCGCATGGCGTGAGCCGAATGAGCCGGGTAATTTACCGCTGGAACCCGCCGGCGGCAACGCGCCCGCCCCCGCCCGCCGGGATGATGACGCGCGTGCTTGCCTCAGCCGGTTCCGGGGATACGATAGCGAAGCGTCCCACCCTCAGGGCAATCCCCCCATGTATGACTCACGCGTCGCCCCCCACCGCCTCCCCCGTCGCCGGCTGGGAACGACAACTGCTTGGCTTTGCCGCCAGGCACCGTGTCGGCGACGGCGGCCGCCACCGCTACGCCGCCGGTTGTGCCGCGCCGACGCTGTACTCCTCCTGCTATGCCGCCATGTCCCGGCACCTGCTCGGCGACCTGCAGGGCGTGCGGGCGACGGAACCGACTGATCCGATTGACGCGATTCCCTCGATTTCCTCGACCGGCAGGAGAAACCACCATGCCAACGCACACCGTCAACCTGAACGGCACCTGGGATTTCGTGGCCGACCTGGATCCCAAGTACCACGCCGTCCACGGCGGCTTCCACAGCCCCGCCGCCAACCGGCGCCACTGGCGCAAAGCGCCGGTTCCCGGCGTCTGGCAGAAGTATGCCGAGCGCTACGACGTCTTCGAGGGCGTCTGCTGGTTCGCCCGCGAGTTCGAGGCGCCGGCGCTTGCGGACTCCGCAACCGCCCACCTGCGTTTCGGCGCGGTGAACTACCTGGCCAACGTCTACCTCAACGGCGAGAAGGTCGGCAGCCACGAGGGCGGCTACACCGAGTTCGCGCTGGAGGTCACGGGCATGCTCAAGCCGGGCGTGAACCACCTCGCCGTCCAAGTGGACAACCGGGCCACCACCATCAAGTGGCCGCCGTGTCTGGGATACTTCAACTACGGCGGCATCCACCGCGGCGTCAGCCTCGAAGTCTCCACCGGGGCAGCTCTGGCAGACCTGCGCTTGGAGGCCGTGCCGGTTGCGAACGGCTGGGATCTGGCGGTGAAGGGGGGGGTGCGGCAAGGCGCCGTCACTCATGGTCCGCCAGATCAGTCCGATCGGTCGGACCAGGCGGGTCCGGCCGGCCCCGCCGTCGTGCGCGTCAGCAGCGAGGGGTTCTCCTGGGAGGTGCCCCTCGGCCCCGGCGGCACGCTCAACGCCCGCGTGCCGTTCTACGACACGCCGGCCTGGTCTCCGGAACGGCCGCACCGCGTGCCCATCACGGTCGAGCTGCTCGACAAGGGCCGCACGGTGCTGGACCGCCGTGAGCTCCACTTCGGGTTCCGCACGCTGGCCATGCGCAGCGGCAAGGTTCACCTCAACGGCCGGCCGTACCCGCTCAAGGGCGTCTGCTACGTCTACGACTCGCCCGTCACCGGCTTGGTGATGGCGCCCGAGCAGATTGAGACCGACCTGCACCTGATGAAAGAGGCCGGATGCAACGCCGTGCGCTGCCACTACCCCATGGACGAGGCCGTCTATGACGCCTGTGACCGGCTCGGCCTGCTCGTCTGGATCGAGCCGCCGGTCTACTGCTACCACCCCGGTGACCGGGAGACCGGGACACGGTTTGCAGACCCGCAGTGGCTGGCGCTGGCGCAACAGATGGCGCGGGAGATGATCGCCGTGGCCCGTAACCACCCGTCGGTTGCCATCTACAGCATCGGCAACGAATGCAACACGGCCAACCCCGAGGCGGAAGCGTTCTTCCGGCAGCTCGCGGACACCATCCGCGACGCCGATCCCACCCGCCTGCTGTCCTACGCCGCGCTCTACGGCATCGTCGGCCCCATCGCCGACCTCGTGGACGTGCTCGGCATCAACTCCTACTGGGGCTGGTACGACAAGATCTGGGCCGGCAAAGGGCTGGCGCCGGAAGTGGGGGGAGAGGAGGCAGGGGTCAGGGGTCAGGTTGAGAGGGAACCGATCGACTTGGCACCGATGCGGAGGATGCTCGACGAGGTGCTGGCAAAGAGGCAGAACCTAGCCCTGCTGCTGACCGAGTTCGGCGCCGACTCGGTGCCGGGGAGCCGCTCGGCCAGCCGCGACCTGTGGAGCGAGGACTACCACGCCGATCTGCTGCGCGGAATCCTCGCCCTGGCCAAGGAGTACCCGCAGATTGTCGGCACCTTCCCCTTCTGCTTCACGGACTACCGCGACCCGTCCAAGGTCCACAACGGCTACTGGGACGAGCTGAACCTCAAGGGCCTGGTGGACTACCGCCGGAACAGGAAACTGGCGTTTGCCGCGGTGGCCGCCGGCTATCGGGCGGAGAGTTAAGCCGGGAGCAGGGGGCTGCTCCCGGAACCGGACCCGGCGGCAGCCCCTGCCAAGGGTTCGGTTCCGGCGGCAGCCCCTGCCAAGGGTTCGGTTCCGGCGGCAGCCCCGGCCAAGGGTTCGG
>MVZH01000159.1 GCA_002068325.1 Lentisphaerae bacterium ADurb.BinA184
CCCGCCCCTCTCTGACCGTGTGGCGGGGGACGGCCTGCGTTCCGCCCACCCGCGCCGCAGACCGCGGACGCCGGGCCAGGCGCCTTCATTCATCGGAACCGGGCGGCTCGTTTGGGGAGGCCTGGTCCTCACGCACGCAGACGACCAGCTTGCCGAGGGGAACCGATGCCGCCCCTTCCATGTGCAGGACCGCCTGGGCATACTTCGTGTCCAATCGCTCAAACGCATCCTCGCTGCGGAAATTGCGGGCCCCCACGTAATCCGAGACTGCGACGACCCTGCCGGACCCGACCGTGCGCAGGGTCTCGGCGTCCTGAACCCGAAAGGCCTGGCCGACGCGCACCCTGTCAAGCCAGAAGCTCTCGACGAAAACGCGGACCTGCTTTTCCGGCCTGCCTATGACGATGCGCTGGTAGTCCTGCGGGGTAAGCTGTTCTCCGAGCCGCACGTCGAACTTGTACAAGCGCCCTTGAACCGGGGAGCGCAGACTCAGGGTGTCCAACTCGCGCCGTCTCAGCTCGACCTCCGCGCGGGCGGTTTCGATCTGCCGGCCGAGCGCCTCGGCCTCCAAGGACTTCTGGCTGTACTGGATGACGGCTTGAGCTGTCGCCGTTGCGATCTCCCTGCGGACGAGCTCTGCCGCAAGGGATCTCTGGGAATGCTCCACAGCCGCCACCGCTCCCGTCTTGGACAAGGGTTCAATCCTCTGCAAATCGTCAAGGACGAGATCGAGCTGCCCCTCGAGTTCCCTCACCCGCAGGACGTCCACCTGAAGCGCCCGTTGTTCGCCGGGGCCGTCCGCAGGCAGAGGCAGCTGCCTGTGCAGTTCGTCAAGGACGAGATTGAGGCGTGCCTCCAGCTCCTTCACCTTGGACGTGGCCACTTCAAGCAGCTGCCGTTCCACGGCCTGTTCGAGTTCACACAAGACCTGCCCCGCCGAGACGTCCTGCCCTTCGTGGACGAGAACCTGCTCAACCCGACGGGCGCCCTGAGGCCCGACAAACACCTCCCGGTCGAGCGGTTCGACGAGGCCGTACAACCGGACCGGCGCAGCCTCCAGCGAGGGGGCCCGGCCAGGGGCCGGCGGTGCCGCGGCCTTGCGCAACGAGATCCGGATGTAGGAGATGCCGACCACCACAACCAGCAGCAGAAGAAGGAAAGCCACAATGCCCCGGACGCTCTTCATCTGGTCTCCTTCGCCTCCGCATAGCGCTCGTGTGTGTCGGCGACAACCGTCCCATTCTCGAGTTTCACCAGACGATCCGCGTAAGGGAAGACGCGTGCGTCATGGGACACGACAATGACAATCCTGCCCTCCTCGATCGCGATCCGCTTCAGGATCGCCATGACCGCCTGTCCGCTTTCCGCGTCGAGGGCCGATGTGGGCTCATCGCAGAGCAGGATGGCAGGATCCTTGATCAAGGCGCGGGCGATGGAGGCCCGTTGTTTCATGCCGCCGGAGAGAAGCCGTGGCTGCATGTGGGACGTGGCGTGCAGTCCGAGCGACTCCAGCAGGGCTTCGGCCTTGCCGCGGAGGTCTTTCGGCGGACGGGCGCCCTGGACCGCAAAGGCCAGCGCGATGTTCTCCATGACGCTCAGGCCTTCGATCAGCATCGGCTGCTGGAAGACAAAGCCGTAGTCCCGCAGCCGCAGCAAGGCCGCGTCGCTATCCGAGAGCGCCGTGACATCCCGTTCCCCCAGGTGGAGGCAGCCTTCGGTGGGACGCAGCACCAGTCCGATGATGGACAGCAACGTGGTCTTGCCGCTGCCCGACGGCCCGGAAAGCACGGTCAACTCACCCGGCTCGAAGCGCAGGTTGGTCGGAAACAGCACCCGCCGCACCTGACGGCCGTCGGAGAAGTCCCTGGCGATGTTTTCCAGCGTGAGGACTGCCAAGCCACACCTCTCTGCCGGGGGCTAATGGAAAACCGAGGCCGGCTCCGCCCTAAGCGCGACCCGCAGGGCCACCAGGGAGCCCAGCAGGCTGACGGCGAGGGCCCCCGCCGCCAGCAGGGGCGGAACCTGCCGCGGGAAGTAACTGGGGATGGCCGAGCCATGGGTCATGTTCAGCAGGACGGCCAGCATGAGGAAGCCGACGAACACTCCCACGCCCGCGATGATCAACACCTCGCTGACGACGACCACCGCAATGTCCCGACGCCTTCCCCCGATGGCACGCATGACGGCAAAATCCCGTGCCCGGCTGAGCACGCTGGTATACATGGTCAGGGAGATGATGACGACCCCGATGAGCACGGCAATGATGGTGGAGAAGCCGAAACTGCCGCCGATGCCGGTGTGGGCGAAGTAGTAGCGTCGCGTCAGGCGGGAGAGTTCATCGGTGGCGTAGACGGCCCCTGGCGGCATCACGGCACGCAACTTGCCGAGTGCGGCCTCCTTGCTGACGCCGGGTTTGAAGCGGACCAGGATGGCCGAGTAGCGCCCTGGAGGGGTGCGGGCGATCTCCCTGACCTTGTCCAAGGACGCGAACACGAGCGTCCCCTGAAAGCCACGCGCGCCGTCGCTGATCGCGCCGATCCGAACCCGGCTGTCCCCGATTTCGGTCACCTGCTCCAGCCGGGGGTTGCCGAGCTTGGCCAGGTCCAGCCGGTCCACCGTCACGGAGTCGAGGTCAAGCAACGCCCGCTCGTCCGCCTTCTCAAACTCCCACGGCCCCCCCGCCAGGCGCGGGCGCCGGATGCCGACGACGCGGACGGACTCAAAGGAGCCGTCGCCGGTCTTGAACAGGCCGTTCCCGATGAGGACCGGTTCAGCCCACTCGACCTCCTCCAGGCCAATGGCGCGGTCCATGAAGCGCACGGAGACGGAGTTCCCGGCATCGGCGTTGCGGACATTCGCGCTCATGACCCAGGCATCGGCGCCGCTATGGTCCACCAGGACAGACATGTAGTTCAGCAGGCCGAAGAGGATGGACAGCTGCTGTCCCACCAGGAAGACGATGGCCACCACGCCGAGCAGGGCCCCCGCCGTCGAGGAACGATCATGAACAACCATGCGCAAAGCGGTCAGGCTACGCATGGCCACGCCCCTCCCCGGCCAAGCGGAACCCCTCGTCGAAATCAAGGGCCACCAGAGCCCCCCGGCCTTCGAGAACGTGCCTTGTCGCGACAGCGCCCCGGCCACCCACGATGATCGGGCAATGCCCGGGCTGGCGGCGGACCTCGGCCATCACCTCCAGCACGTCCTCAAACCGGGAGAGCATGGTGAATGTCAGGAAAAGCACTTGGGGGTGAAAGGCCGCAACCGCCCGTGCGATCTGTCCGGCAGGCAGGCCCACCCCAAGGTTCCTGGCGCTCCAGCCCCGGCATGTCAAGTACGAGGCAAGCGCCAGTGGGATCAGTTCGTGCGCATCCCCCGGGGCGCAGGAGACCAGCCCGAGTGCAGCCGTCCGCTGCTGCGACTCGGGCCGCATCCCCGCAAGCCCGGCAAGGAGGCTGCGGATCGCCTCGGTGGCGAGATGCTCCTGATAGACCTCCAGCTCATTGGCCTGCCAGCGTTGGCCGACCTCGGCCATCGCCGGAAGCATCACGTCCACAATCAGACGGTCCGGCGGAAGCCGCCCCGCGGCGATCCCGGAAAGGACGTCCCGCGCGCCGTGGACGTCGCCGCAGACCAGTCTTTCCAGAAGCTCAAGGTTGGCCGTTTTGGCCGGCGCAACACGCTGGGTTGGGGCGGGTTCGGCCGGTTTGTCGAGATCATCCCGGATGAGCTGGAGCGGCCGGGCAAGCTCGTTGCATTCGGGCGGCTTGAGCAAGCCTTGTATGGCCATGATCCAGCTGTCCAGGAGCAGGGCAAGGGCATCGTGGTCCGAGCCGCGTGCGCGAAGCACCGCCGCATGCCACGCACACTCCTCCCGCAGCGCCGGAAAGAGGTTGTGCCTGTAGACGACAGTCAACAGTCGCCCGAATTCCATCGCGTGCTGCAGCAGCTGCTGATCCGCCCGTTCCAGGTCCGGCCTCTGGTGGTAGTGGCACTCAAGCTGAAGTCGCTTGAGAACCAGGGCCGACAGATTGGCCAGCTCGGACGAGAAGAGCTGCGCGGCGGCACTGGGCACAAGGTCTGTCATGGGATGGCTGTCCATCCCCCAGGCTGCCGACCCTGGTTGCGCCGCAGTGGGTCGCGGCGGGAGGAGGGCCGACCGGGAGGGGGAGGGAAGGGGCGTTGGCCGTTTGCTCCAATGTGGGCGGATCCGCTCCCAAGTGTGCGTGCCGCCGTCAACGACAGGCGCCGGGCATACGGTACGCCGTCCTCGCGGTTCCGCAAGCCGGTAGCGCGCCGCGGGGCCGGCGCATGCGGATGAAGGCCCGCGTGGTGCGGGCAACGGCATGGCACAACGGCGTCCAGGCGGACGGGCGCACGCACCTCCGGCTCCCCTGCGTGCGGGAGTGTCATCACGCGAGCGTCGCCGCGGAGCGCGCATGGCAGCAGGCGTTCTCGTCGGCGATGCGGTTCTCCGACTGAGGGGACGTCCTGCCACGGCGGGCTTTCACGCCTAACGCCGGGCGCGCCGGGAAACGCTTCGCCCCGTGCCCGGTGGGAAGCCTACGCCCCTGACGGGTGTATAGTACGGGCCCTTGCCGGCCAGGATCAGCCGGCACGAGGAGCAACCTGCATGTCCACACCCGGTTGGCGCATCCCCTTTGACATCCCGACGTACGAAGTCCGCCGGGCCCGCCGGCCGCCGGCCCTCGACGGCTGGCTCGACAGCCCGCCCTGGTGCGGTGCCCGCTGGATCAGCCGCTTCATCTCGGTCGAGACCGGCGAGACGGTCGCCAAGCCGACGGCCTGCGCCTTGCTGTGGGACGCCGGCCATCTCTACGTCGGTGTGAAGTGCACCGAGCCCCGGATCGCCTGCCTCAAGGCCGAGGCCGCCACCGACCGCGAGGTCTGGAACGACGACTCGGTGGAGATCTACCTGGACCCCGGCATCCCCGGCGTCGAGTCCGTGGACGTGGCCGTCAACGCGGCCGGCCGGGCCTGCCCCGCACTGCGCATCATCACCGACCCGGGCTGGGGCACGTACCAGTTCCGGCCGCAGGACGGCATCCGCGCCGCGGTCCGCCTGACCGGCGAGGGCTGGCAGGCGGAGATCGCCATCCCCTTCGGCCGCAACCGGTTGCCGAAGCCGTCGGCCGGCGGCCACTGGCGGGGCAACATCTGCCGCAATGACAAGCTGGGCTACCAGTGGAGCTACTGGGCGCTCGGCGCCACGCCCGGCTATGTCTACAGTGACAACAAGCTGTTCCCCCACCTGCGGTTCTCGTCGCGCCCGGCCGACGCGCCTGCGAGGTCCGCAAAGCCCGCCGCGCCCTGGCCGCGCCGGCCGCGCTTCGAGTTGCGCGGCATGATGTACGACACCAGCCGCGGCTCGATCGTATTCACGCCGGACTACTGGATCGGGCGGCTGCCGTTCCTGCGCGACATCGGCTTAAACCTCCTCATGATGTACTTCGAGAACCACCTGCGCTACCCCTCGCATCCGGAGTTCGCGCCCGCGGGCGCCTGGTCACTGCCTGACCTGGCCCGCCTGCAGGAGGCTGCCGCCGGCTTCGGCATTGACGTTGTCCCGGCCCAAACCTCCATCGGGCACTGCCCCGGCATCCTCACCCACCCGCGCTACCGCCATCTCGCCGAGGCGGGCAGCGACGGCTACCAGTTCTGCGTCGCCCATCCCGAGACCGGCCCCATGCTGGAGGCCATGTTCTCCGAACTGTGCGCCGCGTCGCGCTCGCCTTATGTCAGCATCAACGGCGACGAATCCGCCTACCTCGGGCTGTGCCCGCGCTGCCGCCGGGCCTTCCGCGGCCGCAGCAAGGGCGACATCTACCGCCACCACATCCTGCGCCTCTACGAGGTGATCAAGGCGCACGGCAAGCGCATGATGATGTGGGACGACATGCTGTGGACGTTCCCCGACGCCGTGCGCGGGCTGCCGCGCGACATCGTCCTGCTCGACTGGCACTACTGCCTGCACCGCCGCTATCCCTCGGTGGACGTCTGGCGGGCCGAGGGCTTCGACGTCGTCGTCTGTCCGGGCATGGGCCTCGTCGAGAACGCCTTCTGGCTCGGCGACTACGGTGCGGCGCGCGGCGCCATGGGGATCATGAACACGCTTTGGGAGGACCACTGTTGCGCGCCGGGAGCGCGCTGGCACCACTTCCTGGCCACCTCGTGGGCCGCCTGCGCGAAGGCTCCGGAGTCCATGGATGCCTGGTATGCGCGGGCCGGCGGGCATCTGTTCGGGTCGGCCGGGGAGCGCCTCGGGCGTTCGCTGGCGGGGCAGGATCTCGCCGCGCGGCACGGGCAGCGGGGCGGGGAAAGCCCGGTGACTCTGCTGGCCGCCCGCCAGTGCCTCGACGAGGCCCGCCTCCTGCGCGCCTCGCTTCGCCCCGGACTGCCGCGGCAGCTGCTCGATGAGTTCCTCTACGCGCGCCGTCTGCGCCTGTTGCAGTCCGAGGTCGCCGTGGCCAAGGCGTCTGGCGCCGGGCTGACTGCCGGAGACCGCCGCCGCCTCCAAGCCGAGGCCCAGCGCCTGCAGCGTGAAGGCCTGGCCTTCTGGGAACGGAACTGCCGTTGCGAGTCGCAGAAGCCTGCCTTTCTCGAACGGTTTGCCGCATTGCCCGGCTGATTCAACGGATTGCCCATAACCGGTGGTTTGGGAGGGTTGCGCATGTCGCGTCATGACATCGGAGCGGAAGTCCTGTTGAGCCAGGTGGCGGGCGGGGGCGGCGTTGGCTGCCGACGCGGCGCAGGCCCTGTTCGTCGCGGCCACACGCCCTTCACGCTCATCGAGCTGCTGGTCGTCATCGCCATCATCGCCATCCTGGCCTCGTTGCTCCTGCCCGCGCTGCGGCAGGCTCGCGAGCGGGCACGGGTCGTGGCCTGCCTCTCGAACACGCGCAGCCTCGGGCTGTCGCTGTCCATCTACAGCGCCGACAACGAGGGCAAGATGGTCCCCCCGGTCACCGACATCGCCTCGACCAACGCCTGGGGATGGACCTACGCCGACGGCGGCAAGAAGAAGTGGGGCGACTTTCTGGTGGACGACGAGTGCACGACGTGGAGTGTCTTCGACTGCCCGTCCATCCCGAACCTGACGCCGAAGCGGCCGGAGTACGCGATGAACTGGTACTATCTTCCCGGGAAGCCGACGGGGTGCCCGACCGGCCATGGCGGCGGTCCCAAGCCGTTTGTCGAAACCAAAAACCTCTTCTGCTCGCACCCGTGGGCGACCGAACTGATCACCCGGCCGAGCGAGGGCTTCATCCTCTCCGACATGCATCCCGGCGACTACGCGCCGTTCTACGCGCCCTGGAGCACCTCCGGCGCCCACAACCAGCGTTTGGGGGCGAACATGCTGTTCTTTGACTCACACGCCGCCACTGTGAACACCCTGCAGGCCTGCACCGGGTACGCCTGCGACTGCGCCGGGCCGACGCCGCTGTGGCGGCCCTATGCGCCTTACTGGCAATGAACCGCTGCGAACTTCGTCAGCCCAGGAGGTAACCATGAAACCGCCCCGTGTCGTGTCCGTTCCCAACCCAAAGGAGAAAGCCGCCATGAGAACCCCGTCACCCGTCCTCGCCGTCCTCGCCCTGGCCGCCGCCGCCCTCCTGCCCGCCCGCGCCGCGCAGTTCTGGGCGCTGGACAACGGCGACTGGTCCGCCCTGACCTGGTACACCGACGGCACCAAGACCACCGTGCAGCCCGGCTCGCCCGGCGCCGCGGACGACATCTTCATCGGCAGCCCGTCGTCCACCGCCTGCACCGTGGCCTACGATCTGGCGGGCAAGCAGACGTTCAGCAGCATCACCGTCAACAACTCTTCCACCTTCGGGTATAAGCTGACGACGGGCGCGGCTGACATCCGGGAGCTTCATCTCACCGGGAACCTCTCCTACCCGGGTGGTATCCACGACTACAGCGCGCTCTACATCGGCGCCACGTTCCAGGGTTCCAGCATTGAAGCCGCCGACAGCCTGAAGCTCATCTTCGACACCACGGGCGCCGGGCTGATGATCCCCGAAGCCGGCCGGGTGGGCATGAACATCGCGGGTTTCTCGACTGCAAACCGGAACGTCGAGATCGCCGGCGCCGGGGCCGGCGTCTACGGCCAGGTCAACACGGTCGCCAGCCGCCGCAACATGATCTTCAAGAACGTGGACCTGCATGACCTCACCCTGATCAAGTTCGGCGACACCACGACCGAGACCGGCACCAAGGACGTGAACGGCAACTACTTGCACAGCATGGCGCCGGCCTTCACCGGGTTCCAGCCGGTGCTCGGATCCACAATCACCGTGGACGCCAACATCCTCGAGGCGGTCGCCACCGGCGTCTACCGGCCCGGCAGCGAGACGATCAGCAACCACACGATCACAGGGCTGGGAGGAAGCGGCCGCGGGTTCGACTTCGACATGGGCGGCAACTACGGCACGCATTTGGACTCCAACCGCGTCAGCGGCTTCGACCGCGGCATCTACTCGCTGCGCCGCAGCGACCTCACCATGGAAAACAATGAGATCGATGGAAACAACTACGGCCTGTACTGGCTGTTCATCGGCGGCGAAGGATCAACCAACCTCGAGTCGGTCGGCGACAAGTTCGGCACCCACACCCCCAACGCCACCTATGACCTCTACTTCGACAGCCTCAGCAACGGCCCCAGCCGTTTCAGCTTCGACGGCACGGTACTGGCCTCTGACCCCGACCCCTTGAAGGAGCTCTACTTCAAGTTCAACAATTCACAGGAAAACTGGATCGCCTTTCGCGACTTCGACGGCGCCGTCGGCGACTACCGCGTGTGGTCCAGCGACGACGGACTGCTGTGGAGCCAGATGGTCTTCCCGCCCCGTACGACCGACATCCTGACGATCGAGAGCCAGAGCGCCTACTCGCCCGTCACACCCTCGAAGCTGACGCTGGACCAGAGTGTCACGCTGGCCGGCGTCGTCCTTGACCCAGGTACGACCCTGGTGCCGGCCGGGTATACGCTGAACGTCGGCGCGGTCGGTGGCACGGGGACCCTCGACATGGCAACGGCGGGCGGTGTGCTCGCCTTGTCCAGCGACTGCACCTTCACGGGGTCTGTCCCCTCGAGCGGCGGGACGCTGACCAAGGACGGCCCCGGTACGCTGACCCTGTCGGGCACGGCGGCGTTCACGGCGCCGGTCACGGTCCAGGGCGGCGTGCTCGAAGTCAACCGTACCTTGGACGTGGCGGTCAGCGTCATAGGCGGCGGCACCCTCGGGGGCATCGGCCCGATCAGCGGCGGGGTGACGGTTGCCGACGGCGGCACGGTGGCGCCAGGTAGCAGCCCGGCGACGCTGACGGTCAGCACGCTGAGCCTCAGCGACGCGTCGATCCTCGACTTCGAACTCGGCGCGCCCGGCGAACCGCAGGACCTGATCGTGGTCACCACTGCTGGCGGGCTGACGCTGGACGGCATCCTCAACGTCACCGACATCGGCGGGTTCGCAAAGGACACCTACACCTTGCTCACTTACAGCGGCAGCCTGACCGACAACGGCCTGCAGATCAGTTCCGTGCCGGCGCTGGGCGGGGAGTGGGTCATCGACACCAGCCTGGCCGGCGAGGTGCGGCTGATGAATATCCCCGAGCCGACGGCACTCGGACTCCTGACCTTGGGCAGCCTCGGACTGTTCCGCCGGCGGCGCTGAGAAATGCGGAACGTGGAATGCGGAACGCGGAAGGCGAAAGGCGGAACTGCCGCACTACGGTTCCCAGTACCAGCGGCCGCGGCCGCCGCTGCCGTGTTCGAAACCGAAGATGGTTCCGGCATCGAGGGGGCGGGCATAGTAGGCGTTGCCCTTGCTCTCGACGTGACCGTCCGCGAAGACCAGGTTCTGAAAGGCTGGCCGTGCCGGACTGTCGTCGGCGACATGGTTGATGCTGTAGTTGGCGCCGCCCCACTCGGCCGGCCCGCTCCAGTAGACCTCGTCGGCGGCCAGAAGCCCTGACATCGGGTCGTCGTCGGTGCCCCGCCGTGCCGGTTTGATCACTCGGCCAGCCGTGTTGTAGCCGCCCGCGCCGTCCGCGTGGGGGGTCCCCCACAGCGAAATCTGCAGCCCTGGCGCCCACAGGTAGCAGGCGTAGTAGTACTTTCCCCAGACGGTCTGGGCGTCGGCGGACCGGTCGAAGTACTGCGCGGCCGGGCCAAGGCCCATCCCCCACAGATTGCGCCGGGTGGCGCTCGGGCAGGCGAGCAGGCCCAGCGTCGCGCCGTTCTCCTGCCAGGCGCTC
>MVZH01000160.1 GCA_002068325.1 Lentisphaerae bacterium ADurb.BinA184
CACCATCGACCACACCCGGGCGAACTACTGCGCCAAGCCGTTGATGAACCTGCACGACCTCGGCTACGAAGGCTACGACACGCGCTTTGACGACGGCGTCGATCCGCGCACCAGCCCGGTGGGGTCCTTCCCGGCCGGCCGGAATCCCTTCGGTCTGGACGACATGGCGGGCAATGTCTGGGAGTGGTGCTGGGACTGGTATGCGGGGCACGCGCCGGCATTCCGCGTGATCCGCAGCGGCGACTGCAACTCGGACGCCCAGAATGGCTGTGCCGCCGCGACCCAGCGCCCGTGGCCCCTCGCCGTCCCCCTCAGCCTGGGACAGGCCTTCTGGCTGTTCCTCGACGCCCCCGCCGCCGCCGACCTGTAGCCAGTTCAGGGCTTTCGACCTCCAAGGCTCGAAGACTCCAAGCGCCCCAGGCTATCCTGGATTGTTCACAAAGAGGAAACGGAGGCAACAAAGGGTTTGCGTTGCAGGGGGGTGCCACTCCACGTGCGGTTGGGGGGCGTGGAAACCGACGGTTCTCTGAGTGGTTCGTAGGCCATGGCGAACCCATGGGATCTGCCTCCGTCATCTCCGTTGCCTCGCTGTTCATGAACAGCTCAGGCCATGCCTTTCAAGCGGGGTAGGGAACACCCGGTTCGGCCGCCGACCCCGCACAGACGCACCTCAGATACCTGACCGCAGCCAGCGCGCGAGCGGACGCCAGGAGCCGGCGACGGCCCGGCCGCGGAACGTCGCGGCGCGCCGAATCGCATGGCAGGGCCGGGCAGAAACGCGAGGGGAGGAAGGTGTGGTTTCGCATGGCCCTCGGCCTCACTTCGTGATGTCTGGCCGCGCCGTCCGCCCAGCGGTCGCGCCATCCCCTGCGCAGAGTGCGGGCCGTCATTACTATACACGGAAACTAAGGTCTGCAAAGCGTCCCCAGCGTTTCCCTGATCAGGCGCTTGCAGACCCCCCCGCGGACGACACGGAGGTCGTCCTTCCAGCACCGCAGACAGCGGGCCTTCTTCGGGGGCGATGGGGGGCCGGGCTCCGTCCCGGCCAAGTGATGCAGCGGCCATGCAAGCGCCTCTTCTGGCAAAGACGCAAGACGCCGAGGACACCAAGTGCCGAGACGTGCCGGCGGAAGTTGACGGGATGGGGGCCGCAGGCTATACTGGTAAGGCACGGAGCGCTGGCTGGTCTCCAGCCGCGCCGGGCGGCCTTCCCGTCACGTCTGCCCCTCTGCCAGAGTTGGCGACTTGAGTCGCCTGTCCCCAACCCCTAGAAAGGGAGAGCCAACATGTCACTGTCCATCCGCCCTCTGCATGCCGCCGCCCCCCACCGCACAGCGTCCGTCCGCCGCGTCGGTTTCGCCGCCTTGACGCTGGTCGCCTGCCTGCTCGTCGCGGGCGCCGCCCAGGCCATTGACTACGTGGCTGGGAGCCCCTACGTGCAGGACTTCGACACCCTGGGCAGTTCGCAGGGCACGACCCTGCCGTGGACCAACGACGCGACGCTGGCCGGCTGGTACGCCAAGCACGGAGGCGGCACCACCTACACCGACTTCACCTCGTACCTGGTCAACAACGGCAGCCAGGTCACGCACATCCTCCAGAGCCAGGGCAGCATCGGCAGTACCGACCGCGCCCTGGGCTGCATGTCCTACAACGACACCACCCTCTGGGGCCTCAAACTGACCAACATCACGGCCGCCACCATCCCCGAGTTCACCCTGACTTACACCGGCGAGCAGTGGCGCGACCAGAGCACGCAGCCGGTCTACTTCACCTACAGCGTCGGCGCGACCTCCCTCGATGGCGCCGGCTTCACCAGCGTCGCCGCCCTCGACTTCCTGCCCCCGGAGAACTCCCCGCCCCCGTACGAGCTGGATGGCAACGACCCGGCCAACCGCATCGCCTATTCCGCGTCGGTGCCGATCACGGGCGGCTGGGCCCCGGGCGCCGATCTGTGGTTGCGCTGGGGCACCGGGTGGGGCCAGGGCAGCGGAGTCAGCATTGACGACCTGACCTTCACCACCCCGGCCCCCCCGGCCATCCCTGAACCCGCCTCGGTGTGCCTGCTGGCGCTGGCGGCGCTGAGCCTGGCCCGCGGCAGAGGCACGCGCCGATAGCCCGGCCGCCCGACCGTGGCAATGGGACGATCCGTGAGAGACACGGCCCGGGGCCTGCACGCCCCGGCACAATGAGAGGCCCGGCCCCATGAAGAGGCCCGACAGCCAGGCCGAGCGCATCCTTGTCCTCGATTTCGGTTCGCAGTACACGCAGCTGATCGCACGCCGCATCCGCGAAGCCCACGTCTACTCGGAGATTGTGGACTCGGCGATTCCGGCGGCCGACGTGCGGGCCGCGGCACCGGCGGGGCTGGTGCTCAGCGGCGGACCGGCCAGCGTACACGATGCCGGACGGCCGCCCGTCGACCCGGCCATCTTCGACCTCGGGGTGCCGATCCTGGGCATCTGCTACGGCCTGCAGTTCATGACGCAGCACTTCGGCGGCGAGGTCCGGCGCTCCGGCTCGCGCGAGTATGGCGCGGCGCAGATGCGCACCCGCGGCGACGATCCGCTCTTCCAAGGCCTGCCCGGCACGTTCCGCGTCTGGATGAGCCACGCCGACGAGGTGGTCCGCCTGGCCGACGGCTTCGAGCCGATCGGCAGCAGCGAGAGCGTGCCGTTCGCGGCGGCGCGCGCCCCGGGGCGCCGCCTCTGGGGCGTGCAGTTCCATCCCGAGGTCGCGCACACCCAGCATGGCGGCCGCATCCTCCGCAACTTCGTGCGCCGCATCTGCGGCTGCAAGGGCCGGTGGACCGCCCGCGCCTACATCGAGCAGACGCTGCCGGCCCTCCGCGAACAGGTCGGCGACGGGCCTGTCATCTGCGGACTCAGCGGCGGCGTCGACAGCGCGGTCGCCGCCCGCCTCATCCACGAGGCGGTGGGCGAACAGCTGACCTGCATCTTCGTGGACAACGGCGTGCTCCGCCACCAGGAGGCCGACCGGCTCTTGGACGTCTTCCGCCGGCAGCACAAGTTCCGCATCGTGCACGTCAACGCGGCCGAGCGCTTCCTGTCGGCGTTGCGCGGGGTCGCCGAGCCCGAGGAGAAGCGGCGCATCATCGGCCGTGTCTTTGTTGAGGTGTTCAAGGACGCCGCCCACGGCGTGCCCGGGGCGCGTTTCCTCGCGCAGGGCACCACCTATCCTGACGTGATCGAGAGTTCCGGGATCGGGCGGCACGCCGAGGTGATCAAGAGCCACCACAACGTCGGCGGGCTGCCCAAGGAGCTGGGGTTCGAGCTGGTCGAGCCGCTGCGGATGCTGTTCAAGGACGAGGTGCGCGAGGTCGGTTCAAGGCTCGGGCTGCCGGAGGAGATCGTCTGGCGGCAGCCGTTCCCGGGGCCGGGGCTGGCGGTGCGGGTGCTGGGCGAGGTGACGGCCGGGCGGGTCGCGCTCCTGCAGAAGGCCGACCGCATCGTGATGCAGGAGATGAAGGCAGCGGGCTGGTACCGCCGGGTCTGGCAGAGCTTTGCCGTCCTGCTGCCGGTGCAGAGCGTGGGGGTGATGGGCGACGGCCGCACCTACGAAGAGGCCGTCGTGTTGCGCGTGGTCAGCAGCCGCGACGGCATGACCGCCGACTGGGTGCATCTGCCCCACGCCCTGCTCGGCCGCATTGCCAACCGCATCACCAACGAGGTCCGCGGCATCAACCGCGTCGTCTACGACATCACCTCCAAGCCGCCGGCCACCATCGAGTGGGAGTAGCCGCAGACGCCCCCGCCTCCCCACCGGCCGCGGCCTCGGGGTCAGAGCGCCGGGTCGCCGCGTTCGCCGGTGCGGATGCGGATGGCGGTATCGACCGGGGAGACGAAGATCTTGCCGTCGCCGATCTCGCCGGTGCGGGCGACGCGCACGAGCGCCTCGAGGATGGTCTCCACGTCGTGGTCGGGAGCCACGATCTCGATCTTCACCTTGGGCAGGAGTTCGACGCGGAACTTCTCCCCGCGCCACTGCTGGGTGATGCCCTTCTGCTTGCCGTGCCCTTGGATCTCGGTGATCATGAGTCCGGCGTAGCCGACGGCCTCGATGGCCCGCCGCACGACGTCGAGCCTCTCGGGGCGGACGATGGCTTCGATGCGTTTCATGGTTGGATCTCCTGTCTGGGTTCTGCCGACCGGTCCGCGGATCACTTCTTGATGATGAACTCGGGATAGGCGGTGTTGCCGTGCTCGCCGATGTCGAGCCCGTCGATCTCCTCCTGCAGGGCGACGCGGATGCCCATCGTGTGCTTGAGCAGGAGCCAGGCGGCCAGGGCGGCCGCGAAGACGTAGGCGGCGGCCGCCAGCACCGCCACCGCCTGCGCCCCCAGCAGACGCCCGCCGCCGCCGAAGAACAGGCCGTCGCCGGTGGCCACGCCCGCGATCCGGTCCTGGGCGAAGAGCCCGACGCACAGGGTGCCGAAAATGCCGTTGGCCAGGTGCACCGACAGCGCACCCACCGGATCGTCGAGCCGGACCCGGTCGAAGAACACCACCGCCCCCACGACCAGAACCCCGGCGAGGGCTCCGATGACCAGCGCGCTGCCGACCCCGACAAAGGCGCACGACGCGGTGATGGCGACGAGGCCGGCCAGGCAGCCGTTCAGGGTCATGCCCAGCTCGGGCTTGCCCAGCCACAGCCAGGTCAGCAGGGTCGCGCTCAGGGTGGCGGCGGCGGCGGACGTGTTGGTGGTGACGGCGATGTGGCCGATGGCCGCCGGATCGAGGGCCATGGTCGAGCCGGGGTTGAACCCGAACCAGCCGAACCACAGCACGAAACAGCCCATCGTGGCCAGCGAAAGGTTGTGCCCGGGGATCGGGCGGATGCGGCCGTCGTCGGTGTATTTCCCGTACCGCGGCCCCAGCACCAACACCCCGGCCAGGGCCGCCCAGCCGCCGACGGAATGGACCACCGTCGAGCCGGCGAAGTCAAACATGCCCAGTTTCGCGAGCCAGCCGCCGCCCCAGATCCAGTGCCCGACCACCGGGTAGATCAGCACGGTCAGCAGCAGGGTGAAAACGATGAACGACTTGTACTTGATGCGTTCGGCCACCGCCCCCGAGACGATGGTGGCGGCGGTGCCGCAGAAGACCAGCTGGAAGAAGAACTTCGTCCAGATCGGCACCCCGGCCCAGCCCAGCGCCGGGTACACGCCCCGGTAGGCCTCGCCGGTCGCCGGGGAGTTGTCGGCCCCGCTGACGAAGAACAGCCCCCTCAGCCCGACCAGCGACGACCCGTCGCCGTACATCAGCCCCCACCCCAGCACCAGGAAACCCATCGAGGAGACGGCGAACACGATGAAGTTCTTCGAGAGGATGTTGACGCAGTTCTTCGAGCGGACGAACCCCGACTCCACCATGGCGAACCCCAGGTTCATGAAAAACACCAGCATGGCCGCCATCAGCGTCCACATCGTGTCCAGTGCGATCTTGCTGTCCATCGTGCCGTTCCCTCGCTTTCGTGTTCATGCGCTCCGGCGCCGGCCGTCTGCCGGGCCGTCGTTCCTACCGTCCGCACCCGCCGCCCGGGCCCCGCCGGTGCCGGTTGCGTTTCCTGCCTGACCACACTCTCGATTCCATTTTGTACTCCTTCGCCATCCTGACCGGCCGGGGGCGACAGCCGCCGCAACGGGGCCGGGGCGGGATCGGCCGCATGGCATCCAGGCAAAAGCATCCCCTGTACCAGCCGCCGTGTGCCCATCATATCGTATTAGCAATCATACACTTACGCTGTTAATATGCCCGGAAGTTGGGGCCGGAGAGGGTGTCCGGGGCCGTGTCCCCTTGCTCATTGTCGTACCAGTGATACATTTCTGTCCTGTTCACCAATGACCCACACCGCGGCGATCCGCGGGGAAAGGGCTGACCATGGCAGTCTCTTCGCGCAGGGAGCGGGCCGGTGGCGGCGCCGCGCCGGGCGCCCGGCGGTTCTCGTATGAGCAGCTAGACCTGCTGGCCGGCATCGCCCACGACCTCGGCGTCGCCGAGGACATCCCGCGGGCGTTGCGGCGGGTGCTGGACCAGGTGGAGCAGGTCTGCGGCATGCGGCGCGGGGTCATCACGCTGCTGCAGAGCACCGATGACGAGTTGCAGGCCGCCATCACCGTCAGCAGCATCTCCGAGAATTCCTCGCACAAGATGCGCTACCGGCCCGGCGAGGGGATCACCGGCACGGTGTTCGCCACCGGCAGGGCGCTGATCGTGCCCGACCTGGCGCGCGACCCGCGCTTCCTCAACCGCTCCGGGCTGCGGCAGGGGCTGCGCGAGAGGCCGATGACGTTCTTCTGCGTCCCGATGGTCTACCGGGAGGCGGTGGTGGGGACACTGTCCTGCGACAAGCGCGGCGATGCGATTGCGGACCCCGAGCTGGAGCTGGCCTTCCTCGAAGAGGTTGCATCGCTGCTGGCCCCCTTTGTGCAGCGGCGGCGCCTCGAGGAGCAGATGGATCAGTTCTCGCACGCCGTCGAGCCCGGCGGCGCCTTCGAGAGCCTGATCGGGCGTTCCGCCCCGATGGAGGAGCTGAAGCGCCTTCTCGTCAAGGTCGCCCAAGCCCCCAGCACGGTGTTGCTGACCGGCGAGACGGGGACGGGCAAGGGGGTGGCGGCGCGGGCCGTGCACGCGCTCAGCCCGCGCGCCGCGCGCCCATTTGTCGAGGTCAATGCCGGGGCGATCCCGGCGGCGTTGCTGGAGAGCGAGCTGTTCGGGCACGAGAAGGGCGCCTTCACCGGCGCACTCCAGCGGCGGGTCGGCGTGCTGGAACGGGCCGGCGAGGGCACCGTCTTCCTCGACGAGATCGGCGAGCTGCCCCTGGAGGCGCAGACCCGGCTGCTGCGGGTCTTGCAGACGCGGCAGTTCGAACGGGTGGGCGGCAGCGAGACGCTGAGTTTCCGCGCGCGCATCGTCGCCGCCACCAACCGCGACCTCGACGGCGCGGTCAATGACGGGCGTTTCCGGCCCGACCTCTTCTACCGGCTGAACGTCTTCCCCATCCGCCTGCCGGCCTTGCGCGAGCGGGGCAAGGCGGACATCATGCTGCTGGCCGACCACTTCGTCGGGCACTTCGCGCGGCAGATGAAGAAGACGATCCACCGTCTCGACACCCCGGCCATTGACATGCTGACCGCCTACCACTGGCCGGGGAACGTGCGCGAGCTGGAGAACGTCATCGAGCGCGGCGTGCTGCTGGCCGAGGGCACGACGATCCACGGCCACCACCTGCCGCCCTCGCTGCAGATGAGCCGCTATGCGCCGCAGCCCGAGACGGCGGGCAGCTTCCACACGCTGGTGCGCAGCTACGAAGTCGAACTGATCACCGACGCGCTGAAAGACGCCCGCGGCAACCAGACCCAGGCCGCGGCCCGGCTGGGGCTCACCAAGCGCATCATCCAGTACAAGATCCGCCAGTACGGGATTGACTACCGCAGTTTCCGCTGACCCCCGGGGACGGGCGAGGGGTGGGAGGCTGGGGCGAGGAGGGTGTGCGCGGCCGTACCGGGGGGGGCGGCCGGCGCGCCCGAGGCGCCGTGCCGGGTTGCGGCCTTGGCGCGGCGTCGGCGGTCCGGGTTGACAGTGGGCGTAGGAGGGCTATGGTATCGTTCCCTTTGTGCGTTTTCGCCGGCGTCGTGCACGGAACAAGGATAATGGGTACGCGGCCATGAAGACGTTTCTGCCCAAGGAAGAGACGGTTGAGCGCAGGTGGGTGTTGATCGACGCCGACGGCCAGGTTCTGGGCCGGATGGCGGTGCGGATCGCCGACATCCTGCGCGGCAAGGACAAGCCGGTGTTCGCCCCCCACATGGACTACGGCGACCACGTGATTGTCATCAATGCCAGCAAGGTTCGGCTGACCGGGCGCAAGGAGGAGCGGAAGCTGTACGGCGACGTGACCGGGTACCTCGGGCACCGCCGCGAGCGCACCGCCGCGCAGATCCGCGCCACCAAGCCGGAACGGCTGGTCCTGGACGCGGTCTGGGGCATGATGCCGAAGGGCCGCCTGGGCCGTTCCCAGTTCCGCAAGCTGAGGGTCTACCCCGGCGCCGAACACGAGCAGGCGGCGCAGAAGCCGGTCAAGTTGGAACTGTGATTCGACGGTTGAAGCCGAGGTCGGAGGACAGGTGAGCATGGCGAAGAGTACGCAGGAGACGTGGGCGACCGGGCGGCGTAAAGAGGCGGCGGCGAGCGTCCGCATCAAGCCCGGCACGGGCAAAGTCACGGTCAACGACCGCGCCTTCGAGAACTACTTTCCCAACGACGCGGTGCGCGGCTACATCCAGCAGCCGCTGACGATCACGGGGGCGACGGCGGCCTTCGATGTGGCGGCCAGCCTCAAGGGCGGCGGTTCGATGGGCCAGGCCGGCGCCATGCGGCACGGGATCGCCCGCGCGCTGGTCGCCGTCAACGCCGAGTACCGCAAGGTGCTGAAGGAGTCCGGCATGCTGACCCGCGACTCGCGCGTCAAGGAGCGCAAGAAGTACGGCCAGCCGGGCGCCCGCAAGCGCTTCCAGTTCAGCAAGCGGTAGGCGCCGCGTCGGGGCGGCATTTTGTCGGAGGCCCGGGCCGCGTCAGGGGTCCGGGCCTTCGTTTTTCCCGTGGCGGGGGGGGGTGGCGTCGGCATGCACATTTCGGCGGGCGGCGCGTTGCGCAGGGGGCGCTCCGCGATATACTAACCGGTGCCGTTGCTGTTCCGGTTCGGGCCTGGCGCGGCGGGGTATTGTGAACCGGGTCAGGTTCGGAAGAAAGCAGCCCTAAGCGAGATCCCCGGGTGCGTCAGACCACCCGAGACGGGCAGCAACGGCACCCTCTCTCCGCCGCTTCAGGGGCAGTGCGTGACATGGCTTACCAGGTTCTCGCCCGCAAGTGCCGCCCGCAACGCTTTGCCGAGATCGTCGGGCAGGAACACATCACCCGGACGCTGCAGAACGCCATCCTCAGCAACCGCGTGGGGCACGCCTACCTGTTCGTCGGCTCGCGCGGCATCGGCAAGACCACCACGGCGCGCATCTTCGCCAAGGCCCTGAACTGCGAGGCCGGACTGGTCGCCGAACCCTGCTGCGCCTGCCCGTCGTGCCTGGAGATCGCCGCCGGCGCGTCGCTGGACGTTATCGAGATTGACGGCGCCTCGCACAACAAGGTCGAGCACGTCCGCGAACTGCGCGAGAACGTGCAGTACACCCCCGCCCGCGGCCGCTACAAGGTCTACATCATTGACGAAGTCCACATGCTCACTCCGCAGGCGTGGAACGCGCTCCTGAAGACCCTCGAGGAGCCGCCGCCTCACATCAAATTCCTGTTTGCCACGACCGAGCCGCACAAGGTGCTTCCGACCATCGTCTCGCGCTGCCAGCGCTTCGACCTCAAACGCCTGTCGGTGAAACTGATCGCCGGGCGGCTGCGCGAGATTGCGGCGGCCGAGAGGATCGCCATTGACGACGGGGCGCTGGTCGCGATCGCGCGGGCGGCGGACGGCGGCATGCGCGACGGGCAGTCCATCTTCGACCAGATCATCTCCTTTTGCGGGGCCGTGGGCGAGGCGGGCCGGCCGATCGGCGAGACCGACGTAATTGACGTCTTCGGCCTGGCCTCGGCCGGCGAGCTGGCGGAGACGGCCACGGCCCTGCTGGAGCATGACATCGCGGCCCTCCTGGCCACCGTCAACGGCCTCGCCGACCGCGGACGCGACCTCGAACGGTACTTTGGCGACCTCATCCTCTTCTTCCGGAACCTGATGGTGTGCCAGGTCTGCCGCGATCCCGCGTCCCTGCTGGACGTCAGCGACGCGGAGATGACCGACCTGAAGGCCCTGGCCGAGCAGGTCGAGCCCGGGTTGGTTCAGCGAGTCCTCGAAGGTCTGGTGGCCGAGGACAGCCGCCTCCGCAACGCGATGAACAAACGGGTGCACCTCGAAGCCGCGCTGGCCGGTGTGGCGCGCGAGGCGCGCGGAGTGCAGATTGACGACATCCTCGCGCGGCTGGCCAAGATGCGCCAGGGCGGGGCCGGGCCCACGGCGGCGCCCCCGCCGCCCGCCGCCGCGCCGCGGAAGCTCGTGCTGCCCGGACGGGAGAAGGCGCCCCACCCCGCGGCCGCGACGCCAGTGCTGACGGCCGCGGCGCCGGTTGGGAATTCTTTCCGGTCCGATTCAGAAATCGGACCCACCATTCTAAAACCTAGGGCTTGCGCCATGCCTGCGCCGCCGTCGTTGGTCGCGCTGCCGCCGATGCCGACGATGATGCGCCGCAGGCCGTTGTCCAGCG
>MVZH01000161.1 GCA_002068325.1 Lentisphaerae bacterium ADurb.BinA184
TCCTCCCGGAGGGCAGCGGGGTCTACCGACACTACGATTCCCTCCAGTTGGGCGAGGATGTCCTGCTGCTCTTCATCAGGGAGGTCGTCGAAGTCTTCCGGCAACCGCCGGGCGATCTGTTCCTGGCGGTAGGCATCGGGGTCGACAAGGATGCGTTCGCGCTTCTCCCGCATCCGCTCAAGGCTTTTGCGTACCGCATAGATGCTGGAGGAAAAGCGGCGCTGGAGCATCGCCATGGTAAAGCCAAGGGCGCGACCTCGGGCGGAGTCGTCGGCGGCCGCCTTGATTGACTGGTCCTCGACGTAGCGGGTCAAGGCGTCGTAGAAATCCCATTCGTCGTCGTCGATCTGGAACTCTGAGGTCTGCACGATGCGCTTGGTGAAGAGCATCGACACGGCGCCGGTTTCCGTGTCGGGGAATGTGACCAGGGCCTCCTTGACCCGGCGCAGATAGAAGGGAGCCTCCCGACGGCGCATCGCCTCCTCCAGGCTCTTGACGTCTCCGTAGACGTCCCGGTCGAGAAGCTCCAGGAAGAGGCAGAAATTGGCAGGGTCCCCTTTATGCGGTGTGGCCGTCATGAGCAGGTAGTGATCGGTCATCTCCCGGAGGGATTCCCCTAGCTGGTATGCAAGCGTCTTCTTGTCGGCGCTGTAGGCGCTCATCTTGTGGGCCTCGTCCACGATGATGAGGTCCCAGTGGCTGCGCAGCAGGCTCTCCTTAGCGTCTTCGATGCGGGAGACCCAGGAGATGGAGGTAACCACTTGGTTCTTCTCCTGCCAGGGGTTGGAGCCGTAGTTTGCCCGCAGCACATCGCCCCGGATCACCTCGAAGCTCTCGCGGAACTTGTCCTTCATCTCGCGTTGCCACTGGAAGGTGAGGTTCGCGGGCGTGACGATGAGGGTGCGGGTGGCTAGGCCGCGGGCCTTCAGCTCCTTAAGGAGGAGGCCGGCCATGATGGTCTTGCCGGCTCCCGGGTCATCGGCCAGTAGGAAGCGGATGCGTGGCAGCTTGAGGAAGTAGTCGTAGACGGCCTCGAGCTGGTGGGGCAGCGGGTCGACGCGTGAGATCGAGAGACCGAAGTAGGGGTCGAACTCGTAGGAGATGCCGAGGGAGTAGGCCTGGATCCCGAGCCGAAGGAGCCTGCCATGACGTCGAGAGAGCGAGTCCTGACCGCGCTGGCCTGCCAGGTTCCCGACCGGGTGCCTGTAAACTACGACGCCAACCCCGGCATAGACGCCCGGCTCAAGGCGCACTTTGGCCTGGCGCCCGACGACGGCGAGGGGTTGCGCGTGGCGCTGGGAGTGGATTTCCGCGGGGTGGGCGCGCCCTATGTCGGCCCCAGGTTGTATGCCGACATCCCCGGGCGCGGGGTGCAGGTGGACGACTGGGGCATCCACCGGCGCCGCATCGAACACGAGAGCGGCGTGTACTGGGACTACTGTGATTTCCCGCTCTCGACGGCCGACGAGGAGACGATCGCCAACTGGGCCTTTCCAGACCCCGATAAGCACGACTACAGCGGGGTGGCCGAGGCCTGCCGGCGACAGGCGCCGCACGCGGTCTACGTCGGCGGCGCCGGGCTGGGGTGCATCATCAACACCGCCGGCTTCCTGCGCGGCATGGAACAGGTGCTGGTGGACTTGATCACCGACGAGCCGGCCGGGCTGCTGCTCATCGACCGCTTTCTGGCGATGGAGCTCGAAATCACCCGCCGCACGATCGAGGCGGCGGCCGGGGGCTTTGACTTCATGTGGATGGGCGAGGACCTGGGCACGCAGATTGCGCCGTTGATCAGCCGCGACATCTTCCGCCGTCACATCCGGCCGCGCCACCAGCCGTTCCTCGACCTGGCGCGGGCGCACGGCCTGCCGGTGATGCTGCACACCTGCGGGTCGAGCAGTTGGGCGTACGAGGACTACATCGAGATGGGGGTGTCGGCGGTCGACACCCTTCAGCCCGAGGCTGCCGACATGAGTCCGGCCTACCTCAAGCGCACCTTCGGCGGGCGGCTGGCCTTCCACGGCTGCATCAGCACCACCGGCCCGGTCACCTTCGGCACGGTTGACGACGTGATCCGGGACTGCCGGCAGACCTTGGACGTCATGATGCCCGGTGGCGGGTATTGCTTCGCCCCCACGCACTGCCTGCAGGACAATTCCCCCACCGAGAACGTGCTGGCGATGTACGACACGGTTCGCCGCCACGGGCGCTATTGAACGACATCCCTGCGCCGACCGACGCCGGGCGCCAGGCGGTTGGGGGCGTCGGGGCGCCGCGACGTACTGCGACCCACGACCCACAGGGCGCCGCAATGGCCTGCCTGCGCCGCAACGCGGCAGGCAGGCACCCGGCGCCTACGTCGGTTCCATACGACCCACGACCTACGATTCACGACTTACGACCTACGGTGCCTTCGTGCCTCGTTATGCGCGCTTCGCGCCACGTGCTTCGGTCCTCGTTATCCACCCTCCACCCGCCCTCCGTGCTCCGCGCTCCGTGCTCCGCGCCCCGTGCCCCGCCCTCCGCGCCCCGCCCTCCGCGCTTCGTGCCCCGCGCTCCGTGCTCCGCGCTCCGTGCTCCGTGCCCCGTGCCCCGTGCCCCGCGCCCCGCCCTCCGCGCTCCACCCTCCGTGCTCCACCCTCCGTGCTCCGTGCTCCGCGCTCCGCGCTCCGTGCCCCGTGCCCCGCCCTCCGCGCCCCGCCCTCCGCGCCCCGCGCTCCGTGCTCCGCGCCCCGTGCTCCGCGCCCCACCCTCCGCGCTCCGTGCTCCGCGCTCCGCGCCCCACCCTCCGCGCTCCGTGCTCCGCGCCCCGCCCTCCGCGCTCCGCGCCCCACGAAGCCTCCCGTCGCATCGGGGTGCGGCTTCCATTCTGGGAGGGGGCGACTATATTGCGCGCCGCCATGCTTACGCGCGCGCATCCCTTCATTCTGGCGGCCCTAGTCGGCCTTCTCGGGTTGGCGGCGGCCTCGGGCCAGACTGTCCAGATTCAGACCGACACCACCGCCCTGAGCGTGCAGGAGGGCAGCTTTGCCACCCTCCGGGTCCGCCTCTCCGCCGCCCCCGCCGGCACGGTGACCGTGACGCCGGCCCTGCTGAGCGGCTCGACCGAGCTGTACCCCTGCACCGTCGTGCGGTTCGCGCTCTGGAAGGGCGGGGACTACGTCGACTTCACCGACGTCGCGCTCTATGACGGGCAGACGCCGCTGAGCGTCGCCAACCTGGTCAAGTACATCACCGACGGCGACTACAACGGCACTTTCGTCCACCGCTCGATGTCCGGCTTCATCATCCAAGGCGGCGGCTACAAGCTCGCCAACAATGCGATCGAAAGCGTGCCTGCCGACGCGGCCGTGCCGAACGAGCCGAAGCGCTCGAACCTGCGCGGCACCATCGCCATGGCCAAGCTGGGCGGCAACCCCGACAGCGCCACCTCGGAATGGTTCTTCAACCTCGCCGACAACACCGCCAACCTCGATTTCCAGAACGGCGGCTTCACCGCCTTCGGCGAAATCATCGCCGGACTGGACACGGTTGATGCCATCGCGGCGCTACCCACCGTCAACCTCGGCGGGGCCCTGACCGATCTGCCGGTGCATGACTACACCGAGGGCGGTGGGGTGAACGGCGACCACCTGGTGTGGGTGGACTCGGCCAGCGTCCTGCTCTCCCCTTCGCTCACCTTTACGCCGGCCAACTACTCAACTTGGCAGGAGATGGTCTTCCACGCCGCGCCGGACGACGACGGGGCGGCTGACACGGCCCGTTTCCAGCTCAGCGGCCCCAGCGGCGCGGGGTTGGCCGCTCAGACCGTGACCATCAACGAAGGCGACCGTGCGGTCGGCATCGTGGTGAACGGCGGCGCCGGCGTGGTTCCCGAGGCCGGAACCCTGGCTGTGCAGGTGAAGCTGGCCGCGCCGCCGCCGGCCGGTTCGACCCGCCTGACCGTCAGCCGGGTCGCCGGGGATTCCGACATCGGCGTCCAGTCCGGCGGCACACTGGACTTCACCGCGGCCAACTGGAACGTCTACCAGGTGGTCACGCTGGCCGCGGCCGACGACATTGACGTCGGCGACGGCGAGGCGATCATCCGGCTCGCCGGCAGCGGTGTGCATACCGAGCAGTTCCGGGCCACCGAGGCGGACGACGACGAGCTCGCGGTGATCCTCGACCAGGCCAGCCTGGCTTTGGCGGAGGGGGGGATGGCGACGGTGCGCGCCCGGCTTAGCCATCAGCCGACGGCCACGGTGCGGCTCTCGGTAGCGAACGTCGGCGGTGACCCCAGCATTGCGGTGTTGCCTGCGGTGCAGGTTGCGGTGGGCGGGACCGCGTTCGACATCGAGCTGTACCCGCATGCCGCGCCGCTGACCGTCGCCAACTTCCTGCGCTACATTCGCGACGGCGCCTACGAGGGGGCGTTCTTCCAGCGTAGCGTGCCGGGTTTCGTCATCCAGGCCGGCGGCTTCCGCCTGAGCGCGGAGTACGCGGTCGAGGATGTGCTTACGTACCCCGCGGTGCCCAACGAGCCGGGCCTCTCGAACACGCGTGGGACGCTGGCGATGGCCAAGCAGGAGGGTGACCCGAACAGTGCGACCAGCCAGTGGTTCGTCAACCTCGCCGACAACAGCGCCAATCTTGATGCGCAGAACGGCGGCTTCACCGTCTTCGGCGCCGTCGCCCGCGACGGCATGGGCGTGGCGGACGCCATCGCCAACCTGCCCATCTACGACCTGGAGACATTCCTCGAAGGGCTCTCGGAGGGCGTAGACTACTACGGCGCCCTGGGCACCGTCCCGATGTTCAGCCTGCCTGCCGAGGGAGGCTCGCCACAGGTCAGCGACCTGGTCACCTTCGCGGTCTCCGAGGTGGCGTCGGCAATCGTCTTCAGCTCCGACAACTGGGACGAGTTCCAGGAGATCCGCGTGGCCGCCGTGCGCGACGGCGACGTCTGCCCGGGGCAGGCGACGCTGCACGCCTTCGTCGCCGGCAGCCAGGCCGCCCCTGCCGTGCTGACGGCCAGCTGCACCGACGCCGATGTGCAGGCCGTCCTCTGCGAAACCTACGCCACGACGGTGGTCGAGGGCGGCACCGCCGCCGTCGGCGTCGCCCTCGCGTACCGTCCGTGCGGCCCGGCCGAGGTGCGTCTCTCCGTCACCGGCGACCCTGGGGTGACGGTCGCCGGCCCCGCCGCGCTGACCTTCACGCCTGACAACTGGGGGACGTTCCAGGTTGTCACCCTGTCCGGTACCGAGGACGACGACGTGGTCGGCGGCGCCGCGGTGTTGGGTCTGGCGGCGGACGGGGCGGCGGGCGCCTCGGTCCACGTCACGTTCGCCGATGACGACGTGGTTGCGCTGCGGGCGGAGCCGGCGTCCATCACCGTTCCCGAGGGCGGCACTGCCGCTTTCACCGTGCGGCTCTCGCACCAGCCGCCGCAGCCGATGACCTTCGATGTGCGGACGGCGGCCCGGTTCGGCCGGCTCGAGGTGACGCAAGGCGCGCAGCTGACCTTTGGCCTGACGGACTGGGCCACGCCCCAGGCCGTTCACGTTGTCGCCGCGGAGGACGATGGCAACCGGGCAGAGGAATCGCTGGCGCTGGAGATCGTCCGCGTCGGCGCCGGCGAACCCTACGCCGGCGATGTCCAGATCCCGGTGTCGGTTCCCGACGACGACGTCTGGCTGACCGTCCGGCACGAGGGCGACGGCGGCACTGTCCCCGATGGGGCGCGCCTCCTCGACACCACCGACGAACTCCCGCTTGAACTCGCCGCCACGCCCGGCGCGGGCAGCGTCTTGCGCAGATGGACTTGCACGGATCCCGCCGCCCTTGCCAGTTTGCGGACTCCGCAGACGCGCATTGTGAGCGCCCCGGCCGGCGGCGAACTGACGGTGACGGCCGTGTTCTCGCTTGACGGCGACGGCGACGGGCTTGCCGACGACTGGGAACAGGCTATTGCCGACGCCGATGCCGACGACGCCATCCTCTCCCCCGCCGACGTCGCCCCGGAGGCGGATTTCGACCACGACGGCTACCCGAACCGCGAGGAGTACGAGCGCGATATGGATCCGACCCGCTATGTGCTGCCGCTGCGGCAGGGCTGGAACCTGATCGGCCTGGCCGGCCCGCCCGTGGACAACCGGGTGACGGCGGTCCTCGGCATGGACGGCCGCGCGGCGGTTGCCTTGCCCGCGTGGCGGGCGGAGGACGACGCCTACGCGGTCGCCGTGGAGTTCGAGGCCACGCGCGGCTACTGGGTCTACGCGACGGCGGACGAGGAGATCACCATCACGGCTGCCGGGCCGGCGTCGGCCGACCTGCCTGCCCTCGGGGTCGGCTGGAACCTGGTCAGCGTCCCGTGCCTGCCGGAGGACAACTCGCCCGCCGCCGTCTTCGGCGGAGCCGCCGCGGGTTCGGTGTGGACGTGGGCTGGGCAAGGCTACGTCCGGGCAACCGGGATTGTGCCCCTGCGCGGCTACTGGGTCCACGTGCCGCCGTGGGTGCCGTCGCGTGCCAACCCGTAGCCCGGACTGTTCACAAAGAGGAAACGGAGGCAGCGAAGGGTTTACGTTGCCGGGGGTCGCCACCCCGCGCTCGGTTGGGCGGCGTGGACACCGGCGGCTCTCTCAGTGGTTCGTGGGCTATGGCGGACCAACGGAATATGCCGCCGTTGCCTCGTTGTCCTTGAATCGCCCGGGTTGGCGCCGTGGCGCGACGGGGGGCTCGGGGCGGGCGTTCACCGCGACAGATGCCGGCGGACCGTGGTGACGAGGGTGGCCGAGTCCTCGCTCTTGATGATGTAGTCCGTGGCGCCGGCCTCCTGCGTCTGCATGATTGCCTTGGAATCGCTGCGCGCGCTGAGGATGATCACCGGTGTGTGCCGGGTGGCGGGGGATGCGCGCAGGCGCTGGAGAACGAGGAAGCCGCTGATGTCGCCCAGCGTCAGGTCAAGCAGGATGACATCATAGGCGCCGGCCTCGGCCTTGGCCAGGCCTTCCTGGCCGCTGGTGGCGACGTCGGTCATCAGGCCGGCGTCTTCGAGTCGGATGCGGAGCATCTCGACGTACTCGACCTCATCGTCGATAACCAGGACACTGGCGCGGGTCTTCATGCTTCCCCCCTTTTCACGAACTCGGAGCGGCTCCCGCGGTTGGCGGCGCGACCGTGCTACCACTATCCGCCCCAACCTCTTAGCAGATACTATAGCCGGCCATCCTGCGGTTGTCCAGTCGGCGGGCCGCCGGTCGCCTGGGGGTGTCGGGCGGGAGTTGCCGGAGCTGGCGGACCGCCTGCATTCGCCTGTCATTGAACCGTGTGGGGACTGTCGCCATGCTGTATGGGGTATCACCCGTTCTTGAGTGCCTGCGCGCCGGCCGGCGTGCGTGCCAGCGGCTGTACGTCAAGGAAGGGGGGGCGGGGCCGCAGTTGCAGGAGATTCTGCGCCTGGCCAGGCAACGCCGTGTCGCCGTCGAGGAGCGCAGCGTGCAGGATCTGGCCAACCTGGCCCGCGACCGTCACCACCAGGGGGTGGTTCTGATGTGCGGCGAGCTGCCGACGCACGACCTGCGGGACTTCCTGGGCGGGGTCGGCTATGGCCGCGCCTGCCTGGTTGCCCTCGACCAGATTCAGGATCCGCAGAACCTCGGCGCCATCGTCCGGACAGCCGCCTTCCTAGGGGCGTCGGCGGCCATAACGTTGCGGCGCGGTTGCGCCCCCCTCTCGGCCGCCGTGTCAAAGGCGTCGGCCGGCGCGCTGGAGTTCCTCCCGGTCATCGAAGTCGCCAACCTGGCGGATGCCCTGTTGCGTTGCCGGGACAACGGTTTTGCCGTGCTGGGAACCGGGCTGGGCGAGGAGGCGGTTGATTTCCGCACGGTCGGGAGGCCCGAGCGGCTGGTGCTGGTGCTGGGAAGCGAGGGTGACGGCATGCGGGCGTTGAGCCGCAGGCGCTGCGACTGCGTGGTCAGGATTCCCGGGGTGCCTGGCACCCAGTCTCTGAATGTGAATGCCAGCGCCGCGATCCTGCTGCAGCATTTCCTCGGGGAGGGTGGATGGCGAACGGCAAACGGCAAAGAGAACATAGCAAATAGCAAATAGCAAATAGCAAATAGAAGAGGGGGGGGGAAAGAGAGAGAGGCGTAGATGGGGCGTGGCGGGGTGGACTGCCGGGGCGGCGTCAGCCTGGCGGCGACGAGGGCGATGACAGACCGCCCTGCCACCGTGCCCTGCCACCGTGTCCTACCACCGTGTCGTGCCGCCGTGTCGTACCACCGTGTCGTGCCGTCGTGTCGTGCCGTCGTGTCGTGCCGCCGTGTCGTGCCGCCGCTGCCCTGTGGGCCGGCCCCGTCGATCTGTCCTGTCGCCCTGTAGTGTTGCCCTGTGTTGCCGCCCTGTGGTATAGGCCTGCAGTGTCGCCCTGTGTTGTCGCCTCGTGGCATGGGCCTGTGGTGTTGGCCTGTGGTGTTGGCCTGTGGTGTTGGCCTGTGGTGGTGGCTTGTGGTGTTGGCCTGTGGTGTTGGCCTGTGGTGGTGGCCTGTGGTGGTGGCCTGTGGTGGTGGCCTGTTCCCCGATTTTCTATTTGCCATTTGCGATTTTCTATTTGCCCTCTGCCCTCTGCCCTTCCTCCAACCGGCGCCCCACACCCATGAAAACATCCCCGCAGGACTTGACCGCCCGCCTCGCCCGCGCCCAACGCCCCGTCTTCCTCACCGGCGCCGGCGTGTCCACCGAAAGCGGAATCCCCGACTTCCGCTCGCCCGACGGACTCTACGCCAACGGCGGCGGGGAGTGGCTCTTTGACATCCACGCCTTCCGCCAAGACCCGTCCGCCTTCTACCGCGCGGCCCGCCGCTTGTTCGACACGTTGCGCCAGGCCAGGCCCAACCCCGGGCATGCGGCCATCGCCGCCCTCAGCCGGCGGCACGGCAAGGCGGTCAGCGTTGTCACGCAGAACATTGACGTGCTTCACCAGCAGGCCGGCAGCCCGGTTGTGCTGCCGGTCCACGGCACGCTTGAGACCTGCACCTGCCAAGTGTGTGGGGCGCAGATGGCGGGCGACGGCGTCTGGGAACGCGTGCATGCCGGCGAAATCCCGCCCCGCCACGAGTGCGGGGGGGTGCTGAAGCCCGACATCGTCTTCTTCGGTGAAGCGTTGCCGGTACGCGTCTTCGCCGCGGCCGAGGACGCGATCCGCGCCGCCGACCTCGTCGTGGTGGCGGGCACTTCGCTGGTGGTCTACCCGGCCGCCGGGCTGCCCGGCCGTCGGTGCCACGACTGCGGCCTCGTCATCATCAACCGCACCCCGACCGACCTGGATCCCGAAGCCGACCTGCTCTTCCGCGACAGCACTGCCACCGTGCTCGCCGCCGCGGTGGAGGGGCTCGGCTGAGGACTGTTGACGCAGACCGGCCGCCCAGGCACGGCCGCGACGCCGGCCCAAATCGCCCCCGCGCGATTGACGATCGCGCCGCACGGCGTATGGTCTCTGCATACTTGGCCGAAGGCGGCCGCCGGATTCCTGTCCCGGTTGGCGGTTCCCTGCGTCGAAAAGGAGGTGCGCGATGAAACAGCTGTACGGTGTCACCGTGGCCAGTCAGGACGACAAGGACATCGGCATCGTCAAGGATCTGGTCATTGAGCCGCGTTCCCGTGTTGTCACGCACCTGGTGGTTCAGCAGGGCCTGCTGTTCAACGCCGACCGCCTGGTGCCGGCGGCGCTGATTGATGACGGCGCTTCGCGGGGCCGGCGGCTGGTGCTGACCGTCACGGCGCGGGAGCTCGAAGAGTGCAACCCCCCGGAGTACCGCATCGAGGAGTACGTCGAGCTGGCCGACGAGGGGTTGCGGAGTTCGCAGGGCGTCGGCGGCGCCGTCTGGCGACGCCCGCAGGGGGTTGGCACGGCCGAGATCCCCTATCCCACCTTGGTCCCCCCAGGCTTTGCGCCGATGACGCCCGAGGCCGTCGTGGCCGTCCCGCTCGACGGGATCACCCTCGAAAGAGGCAGCCCGGTGCGGACCGCGGACGACCGCCCGATCGGCACCGTGCGCGACGTCATCACCGACGACAGCGAGGCGATCACCCACATCGTGCTCGGCGAGGGGACGGTGTTCAGCGAGCCGCGGCTCATCCCGGTCGACTGGGTGGCGCGGATCGAGGACAACGCGATCGTCCTCGCGGTCAACAAGGCGGTCATTGACCGGTTGCGGTAGCGCGTGCCGGCGTGCCTCTCGGCGGGGGGGGGCGGCGGTTCCTGGCCGGCGGGGGGTG
>MVZH01000162.1 GCA_002068325.1 Lentisphaerae bacterium ADurb.BinA184
TGCAGACCTGTTCAAAAACGGAGAAAGGAACTGAACCATGCGAAAACATTTCACCTTAATCGAACTGCTGGTTGTGATCGCGATCATCGCGATCCTGGCGGCCCTATTGCTGCCTGCCTTGAATCAAGCGCGGAAACGAGCGCGAACTACCCGTTGTATCAACAATCAGAAACAGGTCGGCTCGGCGTTTGCCTTCTATGCCGGAGATTACAACGATTACGTGTTGACTTTCGTCAATTGGAACGGCGGGTACGGCGCGGACCACTCGACTGTCGAGTGCTACGAGATCGCCAGCGGCCGTCTGATGTGGACGTACCCCAGCAACTACACCGGCGTCCACGGCTCGCACCGCGCCTGCCCGCCGGAAGTCGGCATGATCCGCGGGGCCTACGACATCTGCGGGTCGGCGACCCTCCCCCCGCCGATCGGCACGATCTGGGTCATCCCGACCAACAAGGGCGAGTGGCATGCCCTCACCGAGAAGGGCTACTACCTGACCAAGTTCTGGGAGGGCGATCCGATGAAGGTCGAGTTCCCGGAGCGGGCCGCGCCCGGCGCCGACTGCACGCGTTGTCCGCCGGGGGCGGGCGAGGAGGCCTTCGGCGGCTCGATCACGCTGGGAACGGACGGCTCGCTGTCGCTGCAGGGCGGGCACACCAGCTTCTGGAACGTCAGGGTGCAGGGCCTCGAAAACGCCCGCGCCCTGGCCGGCGGGGCGCTCACGCTGACGGCGGATGATGTCGAGACTGCCAAGGCTTTCCGCCAGCGCTACCTCAGCATCCAGGAGGGCGGCCGTCAATTGAAGGTGCCGCGGGCGACGCCGACGCTGACCGGCGACATCGAGAAGGACTTCGGCGCGCGCGCCGCCGTGGACTACTCGCGCCAGGACAATGCCAAGGTCAGGAGCGCCTTTGCCTGGGACGACCAGGCCCTCTACGTCGCCTGGCAGGTCATGGACGAGACGCCGTGGGTCAATGGGGCCGACGCGCCCGAGTTCCTGTATGCCCGCGGCGACACCGTGGATGTGCAGCTCGGCACCGATCCCCAGGCCGACCCCCGGCGCGACAAGGCCGAGGCGGGCGATCTGCGGCTGTCCATCGGGCCGTTCCAAGGCAAGCCCGTGGCCGTGCTCTACCGCCGGGTCGCCGGCGCCGCCGGGAAGAGGCCGATGGCCTTCAACTCGGGCGTGTACAAGAACTACGTCATGGAGAGCGTCACCTTTCCCGAGGACGTGAAGAGGGTCGTCAAGGTTGCCGACGACCGGCGGGGCTACACTGTCGAAGCGGCGATTCCATGGGCGGGGCTGGGGGTGACGGCGCGGCCGGGGCTGAGGCTGCGCGGCGATGTCGGGGTCACCCACGGCAACAAGGCCGGCAACGACACGGTGCTGCGCTCGTACTGGGCGAACCTGAGCACCGGGCTGGTCAGCGACGAGGTCGAGGAGCTGATGATGGTCCCGCCGAACTGGGGCGAGCTTGTGCTTGAGTAGGGCGTGCGGCCTCGGCCATTGAATGGAAGTTCGACCATGGGCGTCTTCAGCAGGCCATTCAGGGGTGGAAGCGCCGGCAGGCGTGTCCTGGGCGCCGTCTGCCGGTCGCTCGCCGTCGTGCCGGCGGCCGTGCTGGCCGTGCAGTCGGACAACCATGTCCTGCTGGCCGTGCCGGCGCCGGCCGTGGTGACGATGGACGGCCGGCTTTCCGAATGGGAC
Organism: Lentisphaerae bacterium ADurb.BinA184; assembly: GCA_002068325.1. Classification (GTDB taxonomy): domain Bacteria; phylum Verrucomicrobiota; class Lentisphaeria; order Oligosphaerales; family MVZH01; genus MVZH01. Next base: position 1,709 of record MVZH01000162.1, read on the forward strand.
CGTTCCGCGGCGATCACGGTGTGCCGGGACGTGGGCAGCCAGCTCGGCACCTACAGCGCCGAAGTCGCCATGATGTACGACGCGGCGGCGCTCTACGTCGGCGTGGACTGGTGGGATCCGACGCCGATGGTCAACAACTACGACCCGCGTTTCGACGTTGATTTGCGGCGCTGTTTCCATTCGGACTCGATCCAGCTGCATGTCAAGACCGACATCGAGCGCAAGGTCATCGGCTGGTGGTTCACGCGGGGGGCGACGGCGGCCGTCAACTGCCTGGACGGCTGGTTCCCGTGGGACGACCGCAAGCCGATTCCCTACATTGACGGGATCGCCCGGCTCGGCATTACGGCCGCCTTCACCCCGAAGCCCGAGGGCAACGGCTACTGCCAGGAGATGCGCATCCCGTGGGCGGCGATTGTCAACAGCGGCAGGGCCTACACGGGCGGCGAGGAGTTCGACTGCATGCTCGACCTGGTGTGGGGGCCGGACAGCGGCAAGGGCTGGCCGGTCAACCACATGATGGATCTGGTCGAACCCGGGGCCGAGCACGCGGGCTGGTTCTGGGAGGTGAAGCCGATCTACGGCAAGGTGCGGCTCTCCCCGACCGGGAACCTGCGCCTGCCGGAACCCGATTTCATGGTCAGTGCGCGCGGGGACCGGCGCCGGCTGCAGCCCACCGAGGGCCCCGTGGAGCTGCCCTTCACCATGCCGTTCGACGGATTTGCCACGCTGGTCATCGAGGACGGCCGTGGCACCCGGGTGCGGAACCTTGTCGGCATGGCGCCGCGCGCCAAGGGGCCGCATGTCGAGCGCTGGGACTGCACCGATGAGTCCGGCAGGCTGGTGGCGCCGGGCGCCTATCGCCTTCGCGGTCTGGTGCATCGAGGCATCACGCCAACCTATGCGGCCACCTACGGCTCGCCGGGAAACCCGCCCTGGGAGAACGCCGAGGGCACCGGCGCCTGGATGAGCGACCACTGTCCGCCCCGCGCGGTCGCCAGCGGCGGGAACGGGATCATGGTGCTGGGCGCCGAACGCGCCGAGGCGGGTTCATCCCTCATCGGTGTGGACGCCGAGGGGCGCAAGCTGTGGGGCGATTGCGGGCTGAGCGGTGTGCGGGCCCTGGCCGCCGACGCCCGCTACGCCTACGTCCTGCTGTCGTCGTGGGATGTGCCGCCGGCCTTGGCCCGCGTCGAGCTGGCGACCGGACGCTACGCCCCGTTCGCCACCGCCGCCGGTCCGCAGCTCAAGGCGCCGGTGTTTGGCGCGGAGGAGAAGCCCGAGTGGCTGCATGGCCTGGCCGTCGTCGGCGACCGCCTGGCCGTGGCCATCTCCGGCAAGCCCGACGGCACGTTGCGTTTCTTCGACGCCGAGACCGGCGGCCTGGTCAGCGATCTCAAGATCCCCGGCCTCGGCTGCATCGCCACGGGCCCAGACGGCAGCCTCCACGTCTGGACCGCCGGCACCATCGCCCGACTCGTCGAAGGCAAGCTGGCGGCGGCGGTCACCGCCGACCTTCCTGAATGGGCGGAGGCCATGGCCCTCGATGCGGAGCGGAACATCTACCTGACGGTGCGCCAGACGAATCAGGTGAAGGTCTACGCCGCGGACGGCCAGTTCCTGCGCGACATTGGGCGGCCGGGCGGACGGGCCCTGTCGGGCCCCTGGCAGCCTGACGGCCTGCTCAACCCCCTCGGCATCGCGGTTGACAGCCAGCGCCGCCTGTGGGTCGCCGAGGAGGACAGCGCGCCCAAGCGCGTCAGCGTCTGGGCGGCGGACGGGACGCTGATCCGCGACTTCATCGGCCCCACCGGCTACGGCGGCACCGGGGCCAACGCCGACCCCGACGATCCGTCGCGCGTCTTCGGGAGCGGCTGCGAGTTCCGGCTGGACTGGCAGGCCAACCGCGCGGTCGTCGTGGCCCGGCTCGGGCCGGTCGAAGGCGAGCTGCTCAAGTGCGGGGGCCGCGAGTATGTCATGAGCAAGGGCGGCCGGCTCTACCTGCGCCGCGGCGACTCCCTGCGCCTGGTGGCGGCGATGGGCAACCCCTGCGTCAAGGACTACAAGGACGAGCTGGCCCTGTTCCAGCTCCCCCCGGCGCCGCCCGGCACGCACGGCTATGCCTCGATCTCCTTTGTCTGGAGTGATCTCAACGACGACGGCGCGCCGCAGCCCGAGGAGGTGGCCAGCGGTTCCAAGTGGAGCGGCTGGGAGACGCTCAAGTGCCCGGTCGGCACGTCCGGCTACTTCGGCGGTTACTGGCTGGACGAAGCGTTCAGCCTCTACGGGGTCGCCGGGGAGAGCCATGGTGCCCACGGCGGCCGCCCGGCCATGGTCACGAAGATCCCGCTCAAGGGCTGGACGCCCGGCGGGGCGCCGGTGTGGGACATCGCCGCGCAGCAGATCCTCAGCGACGGCGGCCGCATCGGGGGCTGCCTCTACCTGCCGACCGAGGGGAAGGCGATTGTCGAACTGACCTGCGTGCGCGACGACGGCGTCGTCGAGTGGACCTACCGGAACGGCTGGGCCGGCGTGCACGCCTCGCACCATGCGCCCCTGCCGGAGAGCGACGCCCAGATCATCGGCGCCCTCGGCTGCATCGGCCGGGTCAGGACCCGCCTGGGAACCGTATTCGGCCTGCATTCGAACATGGGACGGCTCTACCTGATGACCACCGACGGGCTGCTGGTCGCTTCCGTCTTCCAGGACTGCCGTCTCGGCGGCGGGAGCTGGCCGGCGGTTCCCGCGCCGGGCGCGTCGCTGGCCGGCGTCACCATGGGCAGCGAATGGTTCGGCGGCCATCTGTTCCAGGCGACGCGGAGCGGCGAGGTGTTCCTCATCGCCGGCTTCACCGCGTACAACCTGATCAAGCTCGAAGGCTTCGACGACCTGCACGCCGTCCCCCCGGCGCCCGTCGAGGTGACCGGGGCGGACCTGCAGGCCGCCGTAGCCCTTGTGCACAGCCGGGTGGCGGCACAGACCGCGGCAAAGACGCTGACGATCGCCAGGGCCACCGTGCCCCCCATCACGGACGGCCAGCTCGACGAGTACGGCGCCGACACCTTCGCCACCTGGTCGGCCGGCCCCTACAAGGTGAGGGCGGCCCTCGCCGTGGCGGCGGCGGATTTGCATCTGGCCTGGGACGTGTCGGGCGACGACAATCCCATGGTCAACGCCGGCAAGGACGTCAACCAGCTCTTCACCACCGGCGACTCCGTGGATCTGCAGCTGGGCACGGATGCGGCGGCCGACCCGCAGCGCAAGGAGCCTGTCCCCGGCGACCTGCGCCTGCTGATCTCCGTGTTCGACGGCCAGCCGGTGGCCGTGCTCTACCGTTGGAAGACGGCCGGCGACAAGCGGCCGGTGACCTTCAGCTGCCCGTGGCGTTCGCACACCGTCGAGCGCGTCGAGGTGATCGCCGATGCCCGCATCCACATCGCGCGGCGCGGCGGCGGATACACCCTCGAAGCCGCCATCCCCCTCGCGCGGCTGGGATTCCGGCCGGAGCCGGGCAAGGAATACCGTCTCGATCTCGGCGTCATCTTCTCCGACGCCAAAGGCAACAACCGAGCCGCCCGCGTCTACTGGGCCAATCCGGCAACCGGGCTGACCGCCGATGTGCCCGGCGAGATCATGGCGACCCCCAACCTGTGGGGCAAGGCAGCCCTGGCACCGTGACGGACGGCCGAGGAGGCGTGCGATGAGACGACGACGGCCAGCCACGCCGACAATTCCGCGCTTGGGGGCCTGCCTGGTGGCGGCCGCGCTGGCCTGCCGGGCCGAACCGGCCGGAGTCGCGATTGCGGAGTCCGCAACCCCGCCCCCCGCCCGGACGTCCGGGCCGGCCGGGCAGAGTCGCGCCCAGGTCGTGAAGGAACTCTCGGACTGCAGCCGGGAAGGGATCTCCCGGCGCTTGGGGCCCGACTACGCGTTCTACCATCCGTCCGGGGCCGACGAGTTCCCCGAGGTCTACCTCGTGCCCGCCAGGGAGCTTCCCAAGGGCCGCGGGCCAGTGCGCTGGCAGTGGGGAGGCCCCTGGACCCCCAAGGCGGGAGACTACAGCTCCACCCAGGGACAGATTCTCTACGCCCGCGACGACGGCATCGCAGTCGACCGGGTGACGATCATCGAGTGGACGAACGGCTGCTTCACCGAGTCTCCTGAGCCGCCCTGGCATGGCGGGTTCCGGCCAGAACCGGCGACGCGTGCCTGGGCCGCGAGCGCCGGCGATGCCCTCGGAGTGCCCATCGCCGCCGTCCGTGGCATGGGCGGATGGTCCAACTGCGCACTGATTCTGTTCTCCTCGGGGCACATCGCCACGGCGGGGACGGCCACCGCCCGCAGCACCAACCCGATCCTCCGTCTGCCCGCGGACAAGCTGCCCACGGCCATCGCGGTCACCAACAAGAACGAGTTCGCGCTGGTCACGGTGTTGGATACGGTGGCCGGCCGGGGGCAGGTGGCCGTGCTTGCGCTCGAGAGCTGCGGCAAGGACACCGGCTTCGTCCACGAATGGCCCGACCGCCATCCCTGCCTGCCCAACGTCGCCGTCTTCACCGGAATGAAACTCCTCGGCTTCATTAATCTGCCCGACCTTCGCTTCCCTACCGCCATCACGGCCGTCGGCAACCACTGCCCCAACCGCCTCAACGGCAAGGACGGGCATGCCGGGCTGCTCCGCGAGTACGACCTGGCGCAGCAGGCCGACCGGGACGCGTTCTACAAGGGGTCCAACCGCGACTTCGTCAGCACATGCGGCTTTGCCGTCGTGGTCTCACGCTACGAAGGCAAGGCGACGTTCATTGACCTGCAGCCGCTGTTCGAACGCGTCCGCGAGGCCTGCTTCACCAGCGAGGAGGCGTTCCGCGCGACCCGCGACCAGGGGCCGGCGCCCGGACAATGGCCGCAGACGTTCGAGGCCTACCCGGCCTGGATGCCGCCCGTCGTCGCGACGCTGGATGTTCCCGAGCCCACCGCCGTGATCGCGTCGCTCACCGGCGCCGGAAAAGCCGCCGCCTGCATCGCCGCGCGCGACGGCACGGTCACGGTCTGCGCCGTCGGCGGACTGGCCACGGAGGCCCCGGCGCGCCCCGAGGAGGTGGTGCCGTCGGCGACGCTGCGGATCGGGCGGAACCCGACGTGCCTGACCTACCAGAAGGGCCGCCCGCACGGCTTCATCGCGGCCTGCCGCGGCGACCGCGAGATCGTCTGGTTCGAACTGGGCGAGGGCGGCCCGACGGTCAGCCGGCGCCTGCGAGACGTCCGGCTTCTCGATCCGGTCTGGGTCGAACAGGCCGACACCCACGGCATCGAGACCAACCTCATCACCGTCGCCGACTTCGCCGGACGGAAGATCCTCAACTACCGCTACTCGACTCTGGTGTTTGCCACCCAGGGCGGCGCCCGCTTCGGCGTCGGGGCCGACGGCAACGCCGAGTTCGAGTGCGGCGGCATCATGGAGTTCGACGGTTCGCCGTTCTGTGTCAGTGCGACCAATGTCAACTGAGCCGCGGGCACGACCGCCAGGCAAGCCAGGGTCCGCGGTGTAGATTGGGGGCGCGCCGGCGGATGGCCGCGCAACGGCGGCCGGTGTTCCCCCCGGCCATTCAACGCGTCTGTGGAAAAGGGTGCAGGCATGCGTGACGCCACTGTGACTCTCGGCCCCGACGGCTACTTCCGGCGCGGCGCCCGGCCGCTGATGCCCGTGGGCGTCAACTACTGGCCGGCGTCCTGCGGGGTCGAGATGTGGACGGCCTGGCCCGAGGCCGAAATCCGGCACGATCTCGATGTCGTCAAGGGCCTCGGCCTGAACAGCATCCGCTTCTTCCTGCGCTGGCCGGACTTCGAGCCCGAGCTGGGCTCCTACGACGAGGCGATGTTCGGGCGTCTGCGCCAGTTCATGGGCTGGTGCGCCGAGCGCGGGCTGCTCGCCCATCCGGCCCTGGTCATCGGGTTCATGAGTGGCGGCCACTTCTGGCCCCGGGGCAAGGATCAGCGCAACCTGTACGCCGACCCCCTGATGCGCGAGCGCAGCGCCGCGTTCTGCCGCCGCGCGGCAGAGGTCCTGGCCCCGTTCCACGAGAGCATGCTGGCCGTGGATCTCGGCAACGAACTGGGCTGCGCCGACGCCTGGGGCGCCCCCCCCGCGGCCGTCCGCGCCTGGTGCGCCGCCGTCACCGCCGCCATCCGCGAGGCCTACCCGCGCGCCCTCATCGTCTGCGGCCTCGACTCGGGGCAGGTGACGATGGACTACGGGTGGCGCCTGGGCGAACAGCCCGGCACCGACTTTTACAGCGCCCATACCTACCCGGTGCCGGCCTGGAACATCGTGCCGTTCGACGGCATGACCGACCCCTTCTGCCAGGCCATCCTGCCGTTCAACGTGCGGGCCATGCGCACGTTCGGCCCGGTCATGGTGCAGGAGTTCAGCACGATCCTGGCCTGCGGCGGCCCGGAGGTCGAGTCCTACATCCATGCCGTGCTGCCCGCCTGTCTGGAGGCCGGCGCCAACGGCTTCCTGTGGTGGTGCCTGCGGGACGTGCGCGCCGCCGTCGAGCCTTATCTGCACAGCGGTTTCGAGGGCCGCCTCGGGCTGGTGGACGCGCACGACCGCGTCAAACCCCAGCTCGAATGCGTCATGCGCTTCTTCCGCTCGTTGCGCGACTGGACGCCGCCCGCGCCCCGGCCACCTGCGGACCTCGCACTCTACTGGCCGCTGCACTACTACCGGCGCGACAACCCCGCCAACCCCGGAAACGAACCCACCGCCGTCTGCCGCCGCATGCTCGCCGCCTACTATCTGCTGACCCAGTCCGGGCACCGGGTGGACATCGTGCGGGGCGGACAGCCCTTCCCGCCGGGCCTCCGGACCCTGATCATCGCCGGCGCCCTGCTGACCAGCCCTGAGATCGAGGCCGTGCGCACGTGGGTGGAGCAGGGCGGCCAGGTCCTCTGGAGCGGCCCCGCCTGGCGTCAGTGGACCGAGGCCTGCGACGCGCTCCTCGGCGCCCAGCCGGTCAGCATCAAGAGCCCGCGGGCAATGACCGTCGAGTGCTTCGGCGAGCGCTGGACCCTGCCGCATTTCCCCGCTGACGGCCGCACCGAGGTGCGCCTCACCACGGCCCACGTCCTTGCCGCCGCCGCCGACGGCGCACCGGCCATCATCGTGAACACCCTGGGCAAGGGACGCGCCGTGGCGGTCCTGCCCATCCCGGAGGAGACGATCGCCTCCGTGGCCGCCGACCGGCCGGCCCGCGACCGCTGGCGCCGCTGGTATGACGGCCTGGTCGCGCTGGCCTCGCCCAGTCGCACCGGCTCGCCGGAGGGGGGGGCCTGACGCCATGGCGACCCGCCCTGCGATCCATCCGGCTTGGCGCATGCTGGGGCTGGCGGTGCTGGCGGTGTTCGCGTCGCTGGGGCTGGCGCGTTTCGGCTACACCATGATCCTGCCGGAGATGCAGCGGCACCTCGGGCTCACGCACGAGCAGACCGGGGTGATGCAGTCATGGAACCTGCTGGGGTACCTGATCGCCGTGGTGGCGGCCGGCGCGCTCTCGGCGCACCTGGGGCCGCGGCGGGTGGTGGCCGTGGCGCTCTTGACCATCGGGCTGGCCATGGCGGGAACGGGGCTGGCGCGCGGGTACGTGCCGGTGTGTGCCGGCCGTTTCTTCGCCGGGCTGGGCGGCGCCGCGGCCAACGTCCCGGCCATGGGGCTGGTGGCCGCCTGGTTCGCCAGGAGACGGCGCGGGGTGGCGGCGGGCATTGCCGTGGCGGGGTCGAGCCTCGGCCTGATGGTGGCCGGCCCCCTGGTGCCGGCGCTGGGGCGGCGGTTCGGGCCGGACGGCTGGCGGGCGAGCTGGCTGGTGTTCGGCGGCCTCGCGCTGGCCATCGGCGTGCTGTGGGCGGCCGCGGTGCGCAACCGGCCGTCCGACCTCGGACAGACCCCCCTCGGCGACGACGGCGAGGCGGCGGCCGGCGCCTCGCCACGAACGGCCGGACGCTGGCGCGAGCTGTGCCTCTCCGGAAGGCTGTGGCACCTGTCGGCAGTCTACTTCGCGTTCGGCTTCGCCTACATCATCTACTCGACGTTCTTCGTCAAACACCTCGAACAGGCCGCCGCGATGAGCCCGGCTGCCGCCGGGCGCGTGTGGATGCTCGTCGGCCTGGCGTCGGTCGCCAGCGGACTGCTGTGGGGATGGGTCTCGGACCGCCGCGGCCGCCGGCCCGCCCTGACCGCGATCTTCATCGTCCAGGGCCTCTCGTTCGTGCTGTTCGGGGCGAGTGCGCACCGCGCCGCACTGCTGCTGTCGGCCGGGCTGTTTGCGCTGACGGCCTGGAGCATTCCGGCGCTGATGGCGGCGCTGGCCGCGGACCGTTTTGGCGACCGTCTGGCCCCGGCGGCGCTGGGGTTGATGACCGCGGTGTTCGGGCTTGGGCAGGTGCTGGGGCCGTGGGCGGCCGGGGGGCTGGCGGACCGCTTCCATTCGTTTGCCCCGGCCTTTGTGCTG
>MVZH01000163.1 GCA_002068325.1 Lentisphaerae bacterium ADurb.BinA184
TCGGCGGCCCGAGCCGAGGGTTTGCTCGGCCTGGCTGAGGCCGCCGTTGGCCGCCTGGAAGCCGGCCCCACCGCCCTGCGAGGTCATGAGGGCGGACGGTGGGAGCGCGGGGGCGGAGGGGTCGGTGGCCGCCGAGGTGTCCAGGGCGCCGGCGAGGGCGCGGAGGGCGCGGGTTTCAATCATGCTGGTGGCGGCCATGGTCTTCTGGAAGAGGCCATGCGTGTAGGTGCGGGTGTCGTGTACGCCGGAGCCGGGCAGGATGTCGTGGAAGTGGTTGAACAGCGTGTCGCGCCAGCCCGCCTCGAACCCCACCGACGGATAGGCCGGGCCGCCGACCTTCGCGGCCGCCAGCGCCGCCATCTCGGCATCGCGCAAACGGTTCTCGCCGAGTCGGTTGGCCTTCTTGATCAGGCTCTGCGTGGTGTAGCATCCGGCGAACTCGTAGTTCAGCTCGCAGTCCAGCACCGGGAGGCCGCCGCCCTCGTGTTCGAGCCGTTCAAAGAACGTGCGGGCGGTGCTGAACGCGACGGTCGGGAAGACGGGCCAGGCCTGCATGTCGAGGCCGCGCAGGAGGTCCTTGCGGGTGGGGCCGCCGCCGTGGTCGCCGACCCCGTAGACGTAGAGTCCGAAGCGCAGCCCGGTGTCGCGGCAGAAGTTCACCAGGATGTTGACCATCTCGGGGGCGATGGTGCCGTTGTAGCCGCACTCCATGTCGTTCTTGGCCAGCACGCGCGAGCCGTCGGGCGCCACCCAGTGGAAGGCGCGCGGCCGTTTCGGCCCCTGGGTTCCGGGCCGGTGGAGATAGAGGTAGCGGACGCCGCCGCGCACCAGGTACGAGGGCACCGTGGCGGCGTGGCCGAAGGTGTCCGGCGACCAATCGATCGGCACCTCCTCGGGGGCCAGGCCGAACAGCCTCTGCATGTAGCGGCGGGTGTAGAGCAGATGCCGGCACAGGCTCTCGCCGCCGGCCATGTTTTTGTCGGCCTCGACCCAGTGGCTGGCCACCACCTCCCAGCGGCCCTCCTTGACGCGGCGGGCGATCTCGGCCAGCATCTCGGGGTTGTGTTCCTCGATGATGCGGTAGACGCTGGCCTGGCTCTGGGTGAAGTGGAACTGCGGGAACTCCTCCATCAGCCGCAGCACGGTGGCGAACGAGTCGTGGGTGACCGCCACGGTTTCGGGCCACGACCACATCCAGTTCATATCGATGTGCGCGTGTCCGACGCAGTAGATGGTGTAGGCCTTGGCCGGCTTGGCCAGCGGGGCGAGGAGCTTTTCGACATCGGCCACCAGATCCCGTGGCCGCCGGGGCGTGCGGCCGGCGAGGGCGTCGCCGACCAAGGCGGCGGCCTTGGCGATCAGCGGCCGCCAGCGCCGGGCCTGCGCGGGCTGCAGCTCACACAACGACTCGGCGAACGACAGCTCGGCCACCAGGCGTTCAAGCTCGTGCTCGTACCCGGCCTTGGCCGCCGCAACCTGCCCCTTGACCTTCTCAAGTTCCACGCTCATGCCACACACGTCCTTCACCTGGGATTGATCTCGAAGCCCTCGTCGGCCCGGCGTGGCGCGGGAGGCCCGCCCGCCCTGGCACCACAGGGGCCAACGCTCAACGAGGCACGAAGCAACCGGGGAGAAAGAACGCCTGACGCCCGACGTTCAACGCTCAAAGCCCAACGTCGAACGCCGAACGCCGAACGCCCAACGCTCAACGAAGCACGAAGCACCAAGGCGCGAAGAACGCCTGTGGCGCGCCCGCCGCTCAGCGCCCCAGCCACCGCGGGGCGTAGTACACCATGAGCCAGAGCACTGCCGCCAGGACCACCAGCAAGAGCGCATGGGAACGCCAGTCTTTCAGGGTCGCCGGTGTCCCCCGCGCGGTCTGTCCATGGCAGTGGCGGATGTCCACGTACCGGGCCGCGAGGATCAGCGCAACCACACCCCAATACAGGGCGGTCATGACACCCACCGGGTGCCGGCGCTGCCCGATGCCCACCGCCGTCAGCAACAGGGCCGCATTGCCGCCGAGCATCCACAAGAGCCTGAGCAGACAGCCGCCCGCACCAGAGGACGGGGACTCGGGAACAGGGGTCGTCGAACTCGCCATCGCACACCTCCGGCTGTGACGTGGATCTCGCCCACGCGCAACCGGATGGCGGCCCGACCACCCGGAATTGACCTGCGGCCCGCGGCAGGGCCGCACCCTTGCTGCCACACCCGTCGGCCCGGCGCGGCAAACCATCCCGGAACCGTCCCGGCAACTGACCGCTCCGGCCATCGCCAAGAAACGTCTACTATACACGGCGGGCGGCCCGCTTCAACCCGGCGGCCCCGGTGGGGGCGCAGGCCAGTTCCGTGGCCGGGCAGTTTCTCGGGGCCTCTCCAAGGGTTCCGTAAAACCGGTTCGGAAGCAGGCGCTGAATCCCATTCTAGTGCCATCGTGATTTGTTCACCACCGAGGACACAGAGTTCACCGAGGGCTTTGCGCTTGTGTTGGCGCGGAACACCCGCCAACGCAAGCGCGAAGCCAGTTCACTCTCTGTGGTCTCTGTGCTCTCTGTGGTTGACGGCAGCAACGGTCACCGCCATCGCACCGGAAGGGGGCGTGAACGTCTACGGGAGGCGTCCGCAAGGCGCAGGCAAGCCCCTCCCGGCCCGTCTGTCACACGCCCCCCGCCCACCCCTCGGGCTGGCCACGCCCACGGGGGGAGGTATATTTGCCGACGGTCAACAGCCCGGACGGTGCCCTCATGCAGACGAATGCCTTCCACATCCTCGAAGAGCGCGGCTTCCTGTACCAGACGACGGATGCCGAGGCGTTGCGCCGGCTGCTCGGCGAACGCCCGGTCACCTTCTACGTCGGCTTCGACCCCACCGCCAGCAGCCTGCACATCGGCCACCTGCTGCCGGTCATGGCCATGCGCCGGCTGCAGGAGTGCGGGCATCGCGCCCTCGCCTTGGTCGGCGGCGCCACCGCCATGGTCGGCGACCCCTCCGGCAAGACCGAGGCCCGGCCGATCCTCTCGCGCGACGACATCAACGCCAACGCCGAGGCCATCCAGGCGCAGCTGGCCCGCTTCCTCGATTTCACCGAGGGCAGGGCCCGCCTGGTCAACAACGCCGACTGGCTGGCGCCCCTCAACTACATCGAGTTCCTCCGCGACTTCGGCCGCCACTTCAGCGTCAACCGCATGCTCGCCGCCGAGTCGGTCAAACAACGCCTCGAGACCGGGCTGTCCTTCCTCGAATTCAACTACATGCTGCTGCAGGCCTACGACTTCTACCACCTGAACCGCGAGTACGGCTGTGCCCTGCAGCTGGGCGGCCAGGACCAGTGGGGCAACATCGTCGCCGGCATTGATATCACCCGCCGCCTCGGCCAGCAGGAAGTCTACGGCCTCACCTTCCCCCTGCTGCTGAAGAGCGACGGGGAGAAGTTCGGCAAGACGGCCGCGGGCGCAGTCTGGCTCGACCCGCAACGCACCCGGCCCTACGACTACTACCAGTTCTGGCGCAACGTGGACGACGCCGACGTCGCCCGCCTGCTCGGTTTCTTCACCGCGCTGCCGATGGACGAAGTCCGGCGCCTCGGCACCCTCCCGGCACCCGACATCAACCGGGCCAAGGAGATCCTCGCCTTCGAGGCCACCGGCCTTGCCCACGGCGCCGACGAGGCCGCGCGCGCCTACCTGGCCGCCGGCTCCGAGTTCGGTTTTGCGGACTCCGCAAACCGCATCCCCACCAGCAGCCGCATCACCGCGGTCTCCGCCGGCACCGCCGCCGACCTGCCGACGTACCGCGTCCCGAGGACAAGCCTCGAGGCCGGTGTCGGCGTGCTCAAGCTGTTTGTGGACGCGGGGTTGTGCGGCTCCAACAGCGAAGCCCGCCGCCTGGTGCGCGGCGGCGGCTGCTACCTCAACGACCGCCGCCTCGACAACGAGACCCAGACCGTCACCGTCGCCGACCTCGCCGACGGCCAGATGCTGTTGCGCGCCGGCAAGAAGAACCTCCGCCGCGTCATCCTCGACGAGGGCGCGGACCGGTAGGGACCCGGGCGGAGGGCGGCGGGCAGCGGAGCGTCGGGGCGTCAGGCGGGAGGGGTGGCGGCCTTGAGCATGGCGGCGGCCCACTCGCGGGCGCGGCCGGCGCACTCCTCGGGGGCGTGTTTCAGCGGCTCGCGGAAGTCGCTCTCGCCGAGGATGCGGCTGCCGGGCAGGGCGTCGCGCATTTTCGCGAACACCTTTCCCGGGTTGCCGCCGTGGCAGCAGAACAGGGCGACGGCCTTGCCGCCGAGGGGCTGGGCTTGGAGGAAGGAACGCAGGGGCGGGGCGTAGGTCCAGGCCCAGACCGGCGTGCCGACGAGGACGAGGTCGTAGTCACGGGGATCGCGATCCAGGGGGCTGAGGGCCGGCCGATCCTTCATGAGGCAGGCCTTGCTGGCCCAGACGTACCGCTTCAGCCCTTTCGGCGGCACCTCGTGCGCCGGCTTCAACTCCAGAAGGTCGGCGCCAATGGCCTCCGCCATCACCGTGGCCATCTGCCGCGTGTTGCCCGAGAACGAGTAGAAGACGACCAGGGTTTTCATGGCTTCCCTCCCGCAATGGCGGCGGCCTGTCTGTCGCCGATCGCATCCCGCACTCGTCTCACCACGAAAGGCACGAAGAGCACGAATGGGGCGGGGCTCGGGGCGCCTGCGGCCGCTCGCCGGCCCGGTGACGTCGCACTCGCGGCCTTCGTGGTGCTATCCGTCTAAAGTCCCGTTCCGCCAGACAATTGAGCCGCTTGCAGAACCCCGGCAGGAACGGCCGGGACGGAGCACGGGCCGCCATCGGCCTCGACGAAGACCGCCGTCTGCCGGGCTGGAGCGACGGCCTCTGTGCCGTCCGGTTCACACCCCACGGACCGGACTCCCGGACACGACTTGGCGGACACGGAGGTCCGCCCTCCATCGCACGAGACCGTTGTCGTCCGCGGGAGTCCTGCAAGCGCCTCAATATACTCCAAGGGATGCGCGGCGGGCAAGCCGGCGGCGCCTGTCGCCGCCAATTCCCCCACCCCGCCATTCGCGCCTCGTTGCCCTTCGCGCGCCTGTCCGCTATATTTCACAGTGTCTTCTTCAAGGAAGGAGTTCGCCGCAGCTTCGCGACGGCCTTGTGCGGCGGGGCGCTGTGCGCAACCGCTCGCCGTCGGGGCTGAGGCTGGCGGCACGCAATGACACCCCGCGTCCAAGGCTCCGTCAGCGGTGCGGCTTCACCGCCGTGGCGCCGGGCCCTTGCAGCCGGCGTCCTGTTCATGCTCGGGCCGGGGTTCGGCGGCATGGCCGGGGCCGGCCCGGCTGTCGGGCGGGCGGATTCCGTTCCCGACCCGCAGGTCGGCCTGAGCCTGCGAACGGTCGAGGACGTCACCGCCTTCACCGATGACCTCAGCCAGGTCAACACGCCGAGGCCGACGGTCACGCATGTCAACGCCGGCGAGACCTTCCGCGCCGAGGTCCGCGTCCAGGATCTGCGCGACGACGACGACGGGAACCCCGGCAACGGCGTCGGGGATCAGTTCGGCGTGTTTGCCGCCTATGTCGATCTGTGGTTTGATCCCGCCTCGTTCAGTGTCCCGCCGGGGGTCTCCGAGTCCCCTCCCGACAAGCCGCTCCTGCAGCGGCCCTGGCCTGTCTCCTACAAGAATGGCGACTACGGGGTCGCCGGCGATACCGTCACCTACGGCTATCCGTACGGCCCGCAGGGGACGCCGCACAACGACCTGGGTGTCATCAACGACGCCGGCGGCTTCTGGAGCAATTACTGGCCCGGACGGCAGCCGAGGTTCCTCCTGGATGTCAGGCTTGTCGCCGGCACGCTGATCGCCGGCGATGATGTGGCCGACGTGAACGCCGGCCGCCAGGCCGACCTTGACGTGCTGGCGAACGACCGCCTGATCCAGGGGCCGCACAGCCTTCATGTCGGCAGCCGTGCCTCGCAACTGGCGCCGGCACCGGCCAGCACCGAGATGATCGTCTATGCTGGCATGGGATCGGTCGTGCCCGACGAACGGGTGGCGGGCGCGGAGGCCGTCATCAACGTGGTCAATCCCGGTGTGTTGCAGATCGCCGAGTGGACCCAGGGCGCGCGGGGCACGGTTCGGCGGACAACCCTTCAGGGTGGCCAGGGGCTGGCCTACACCCCCCATGCCGGCGCGCGGGGCACGGAGACGGACTCCTTCACCTATGTGCTCGCCGACGGGCTGGGCCACGCCCGGACGGCCACGGTCAGCATCACCATCCATACCGAACCGGCCAGCGATGAGACCCTGACCCTTCGCCTCGAACCGGGATGGAACCAGCTCTGCCTGCCGTTCGTGCCCTCCGCGACCCGCGGGCTGGCCGACCTCCTGGTGGACGACGCCGGCTCCCCCCTCAGCGCAGGACCTCTGTTCGGCTGGGCCCCGCGGGGCGGCTACGCGGTCATCGGCGAGCCGCCGGAGGCGGGTGCCGGCTTCTGGGCCTACTCCCCGCAGGGAGGCATCGTGCGCACACTCCGTGGCCCGGCGGGCCCTGGCGTGACTGCACTGGAGCCGGGCTGGAACCTGGCCGGAGTCACCGAAGGCACCCCGGTCGCGGAGTTCCTGGCCGCCCACACAGACATTGCATCGGTCTGGCGCTGGGACAGCCGCCTGCGCCACTACGGTCGGGCGGGGGCCGACGAGGATCTCGCCCGCGGGCAGGGCTACTGGTTCCTCCTCACGGGAGCCATCCGCACCGAACGGCCGCCGCTCCCCTGACGCCGGCTGCCCACCCGTGCCTGGCGAACCGCTGGGCCGACGATGATGGGACGCCCCCCGGCTACCGGGCCTGGCCATGCGGCGCACGCAGGCGACGTCCGGGTCACACGCGACAGGACTGGCCGTCCGGTACGACTTGGCGGAGACAGCGGTTCGCCCGCCAGCGCCGGCAGGCCGCACGCCACCGACAGACCGCGGCCCGCGCCTTCACAGGCCGCGCCGCGCGCATATCCCTTCCGTAGGGATCCCTCCTGCGTTCCGATGAACGACGCGTAAATTGCTGCCAGACCGGGGCCGGGCAAGTGCAACGCCGGGAGCTCGCCGGTTGCTGCACGATCGGGGGATTCGGCCCCCGGCTTCAAGTCGCCCACGGGCGCCAGTCTGCCAGCAGGCTGGGATGCGGCTCGTCTGTCATGGCCTGACCTCTTCCGGCGCGATGCGGGGTGACCGTTGTTGCCGTCAACCACAGAGAGCACAGAGACCACAGGGAGGGAACTGGCTTTGCGCTTGCGTTGGCGGGTGTTCCGCGCCAACGCAAGCGCAAAGCCCTCTGTGAACTCTGTGTCCTCGGTGGTAAACCAATCAGGATGGCACTGGAATGGAATCCGTCGCCTGCTTCCGAACCGGTTTTTCGGACCCCTTGGAGAGGCCCCGAAAAGCTGCCCGACCACGGAACTGACCTGCGCCCGGCGGCGCCCCGGGGGCTTGACAGGCCTGCTATATTACTTTATTTGCATGGAAGCATGAAAGAACCGCCGCGGCGGCGCCGCGCCGCCCGCCGCGGCCGCCACAACCCCCAAGGAGCACGGCTGACATGAGCAAGATCCGGCAGCGGCACGTCTACACCTCGGAGTCGGTGTCCGAAGGGCATCCCGACAAGATTTGCGACCAGATCTCGGACGCCGTCCTCGACGCCTGCCTCGAACAGGATCCCGAGAGCCGCGTCGCCTCGGAAAACCTGGTCACCACCGACCTGATCGTCATGGCCGGCGAGATCACCACCCAGGCCCAGGTCAACTGGGAGCAGCTGGGCCGCCGCGTGGTCCGCGAGATCGGCTATACCTGCCCGGACATCGGCTTCTCGGCGGACAGCTGCAAGGTCTTCGTCTCGCTGCACCAGCAGTCGCCCGACATCTCGCTGGGGGTGACGGCCAAGACCAACCAGGACCGCGAGCAGGGCGCCGGCGACCAGGGCATGATGTACGGCTACGCCTCCAACGAGACCGAGCAGCTGATGCCGGCCACGATCCTGTACGCCCACAACATCGTGCGGCGCCTGGCCGAGCTGCGGCACCGCCAGCCGAAGAAGTACCCGTACCTGCGCCCCGACGCCAAGAGCCAGGTGTCGTTCCTCTACGACAACGGCAAGCCGGTGGAGCTGCAGACCGTGGTGGTCTCCCACCAGCACCGGCCGGACATGCCGAAGGACTGGCTGCTGGAGGTGGTCCGCGACGTGGTCGCGCGCGAAGTGCCGAAGCGCTTCCTGCACGACCGCATCCAGTACCTCATCAACCCGACCGGGCGGTTTGTCGTCGGCGGCCCGCACGGCGACACCGGGCTGACCGGCCGCAAGATCATCGTGGATACCTACGGCGGCGTCGGCTGCCACGGCGGCGGCGCCTTCTCGGGCAAAGACCCGTCCAAGGTGGACCGCTCGGCCGCCTACATGTGCCGGTACGTGGCCAAGAACATCGTCGCCGCCGGCCTCGCCGGGAAGTGCGAGCTGCAGGTCGCCTACGCCATCGGCGTGGCCCGGCCGCTGAGCCTGAACGTCGAGACCTTCGGCACCGGCGTGGTGGACGAACTGCGCCTCGGCCAGCTGATCTTCGACAGCGGGCTGTTCGATTTCCGCCCGGCCGAGATCATCCGCAAGCTGGGCCTGAAAACCCCGCACAAGAACGGCTGGTGCTACCGGGAGGCCGCCGCCTACGGCCACTTCGGACGCGAGCAGTTCCCCTGGGAGAAGACAGACATGGCTGACGCGCTGCGGACGGCGGCCAAGGGAATCTGAAGGCCGGGCGGCCGGCCATGCGCCAGGGAAAGGCACCGACGCCTATCATGGACAAACGGCTACGAATCATCGGGGTCGGGTCGGCGCTGGTCGACCAGCTGGCCCAGGTGCCCGAGGCCTTCCTGGCCACCGTGCGCGGCGGCAAGGGCGGCATGGTGCTGGTGGACGACGCGGAGATGGCGGCCGTGCTCGCCCGCCTCCCCCGCCCGCCCGCCCAGGCGCCGGGCGGCTCGGCGGCCAACACCGCGGTCGGCGCGGCACGGCTCGGGCTGCCGGCGCGGCTGCTGGCCAAGGTGGGCGCCGACGCCAACGGCGCCTTCTACCGTCAGGCCCTCGACGCCGCCGGAGTCGCCGGAGTGGCCCTCAAGGAGAGCGCAGACGCGCCCACCGGGCGCTGCCTGGCGCTGGTCACCCCCGACCGCCAGCGCACAATGCGCACCTGCCTCGGGGCCTCCGCCACCCTCAGCCCGGCGGAGATCACGGTTGCGGACTTCGCAGACTGCGCCCTCGCCCACATCGAGGGCTACCTGCTGTTCAATGACGCCCTCATGCAGCACGTGCTCGCCACCGCCAAGGCCGCCGGCTGCCGCGTCAGCCTCGACTTGGCGGCGCCCGAGATCGTGCGTGAGAAGCGGGCCGTGCTGCCGCGGCTGCTGCGCGAGTACGCCGACATCGTCTTCGCCAACGAGGACGAGGCCGCGGAGTTCGCCGGGACCCGTGACGCGCGGGCCGCCCTTCAGCAGCTGCGCGCCTGCTGCCCGACCGCCGCGGTCAAGCTCGGCGTGCGCGGGGCGCTCATCGCGCACGGCAATGAGGTCTGCGAGGTGCCCGCGCGGGTGGTGAAGGCCGTGGACACCACCGGGGCCGGCGACCTCTGGGCGGCGGGGTTCCTCTACGGCCTGCTCAACGGTCTCAGCCCCTACGACGCAGGATGTTGCGGCGCCTGGGCCGGCGCTGAAGTCGTCCAAGTCACCGGCGCCGTGATCCCCGAGCAAGGCTGGCAACGGCTGCGGTGCGAAATCGCGGCCCTCAAGCCCCGCCCCGCCCCCCGAAAACTCCGCCGTGCCGGAACCTGAAGCCGGCCAACTGACACCTGAACCCTGGGTGCCGAACGCTCAACGCCGAACGCGGAACGCCGAACGCTGAACGCTGAACGCCGAACGTCGAACGCCGAACGCCGGACGTCGAACGCCGAACGCTGAACGTCGAACGCCGAACGTCGAACGCCGAACCCTGGATCCCCCCCATGCCCATCAAGACCCCCGCCGCCTGGATCGCCA
>MVZH01000164.1 GCA_002068325.1 Lentisphaerae bacterium ADurb.BinA184
AGCCCCCGCCGCTGAAAGCGGTCTCCCGGCGTCGCACTTGCCCGGCCCCGGTCTGGCAGTAACGTATCCGTCGTTCATCCGAACGCAGGAGGGATCCCTACGGAAGTGACATGCGCCCCCGGGAGCGGCGTGGGGGGGATGTCGTGCTATAGTGCCGTCACACGACACGGATGCCTGCGGCCGGCCTGTCTTGGTTGAGGCACATACTGGGGCGGGCCTGGGGGTGCCGGTTGGTGGTGGCCGGGGCGAGCAGGTGTTGGCGTTCGATCGAGTCGGGCCGCCTCGCAGGCCGCCGGGGTCCCGGGGGTCTTGAGGTGTCGGAGTGAACCAGGCCGTCTGATGCAAATCCCTTCGGACGAGATCATCCGCCGTGCGGCGTCTGGCGACATCGAGGCGCTCGAGAGCTTGGACTGCAATGGTTTCCTTCTCGGGGATGAGGAGTCGGGGGCCGAGTTGGCGGCCCGGGTGGTCGGGGTCATGCAGCAGCTTGATGCCCTCAGGGGGCAGTTGGCGCGCGACGGCGCCTTTGAGATAGACGGGCTGCGCTTTGCGGCGGCCGAGCAGATTCCGCCGGGGATCTTCGGCCGGGCCGGCGATTTCACCGAACAGATCTACGGCTTCCGCGTCGACTGGGTGCCCGGTTTCTTCGTCAGCCGTTCACTGGGCTGGTTCTTTGGGGGGTGCGCGTACCACTTTCCGCCGCACTACTTCGCGCTCTTCATCATCCGCAAGGTCTTTGCCGCGCGCGAGCGCTGGCTGTTCTACCGGCGGGACGAGTTGCTGGCCCATGAGCAGTGCCACATCGCGCGCGTCCGCCTGCACAGCACGGTTTTCGAGGAGTACTTTGCCTACCAAACCTCGGACAGCCGGTTCCGGCGCTCGGCCGGATGGCTGTTCCGGGGGCCGCGCGACAGCTCCCTGGTTCTTGTCGCGTCCGCGCTTCTGTTGCTGGCCCAGATGATCCGTTCGTTTGCCTGGGCCACGATGCCGGTGTGGCCGTTCTGGGGGGCGGTGGGCGCGGTCGCCTTGTCGTTCATCCTCCGTCAGCGTCGCCAGGCCGCCATCATCCGCAAGGCTCGGGCGCGTCTTGCGGAGTCCGCAATCCGGCAGCCCGAGGCCGTGCTGTTCCGTTGCACCGACGAGGAGATTGCGGAGCTCGCCGGGCCGCACGGCGCGTCCGGGATCGGCGAGTGGATTGCGGCGCGCGCCGCCCGTTCGCCGCGCTGGCAGGTCATTGCCCGGCGCTTTGTCGCGGCGGCGCAGCCCTGAGTCCGGTCCGCGGTGTGGAACCCGCCTCCGCTGCGATTTCTCCGGCGGCGGCGGCGGGAGCCTGGGCACTGCGATTCCCGGTCTGGAACCCGAAAGAGTGTCCGGGAGCCTCATGTCATCCACCTTGCCTCCCCGCTGGCCTGTCCACCCGTGGCGCCTCATTGAGCCGGAGTTCCGTCGTGACGACTACCGGCTGATCGAGGGGCTGTTCGCGCTCTCGAACGGCTACCTCGGCGTCCGCGCCAGTTTCGAGGAGGGGGCCAGCGGCGTGCCGTCCCTGCGCGGGCATTACGCGGCCGGGGTGTTCAGCGGCCGACCGAACTCGACCATGATCCGGCTCAAAGGGCGGCCGGCCATGCCGCGCGAGATGGTCAACCTGCCGGAGTTCTCCGCGGTTTGCATCACCCTTGACGGCGTGCCTCTCGACTTGGGGGTTTGCGAAGTCCGCAACTATGCGCGCACGCTGCACATGGATGAGGGCTTTCTCGAACGCCGTTTTTCGGTCTCGACCCCGGCGGGCGGCGCGGTCGAGTGTGTTTTCACGCGGTTGCTGTCCATGCGGCGCCGGCATGTGGCGGCGAGCCGTTTTGCCTTCCACGCGCGCGATCGTGCCGCCCGCCTGTCCCTCGCGTTCCGCATTGACGGCGATGTCTGCAATGACAACGGGTTCCGCCACATTGTGGATGTCGAGGCGGCTGGCGGGGAGGGCGGTGTGCACAGCCTGGCCTGCCGCACCGCCGAGAGTGGTATCCGGCTGAGCCTGGTTTCGCAGGTGAACGCTACGGTTGATGGCCGCGCCGTCGCGATCCAGTCGTCCGCCGCCGCCTGTACGGCCTCTGCCGTTTGCGAAGTCCGCATTCCTGCCGGGGCGACGCTGATTGTGGACCGCATTGTCGCCGTGGCCAGCTCGCGGGACGTTGATGCGCCGGAGGACCTGGCGGGGTTCTGCGGCGCCGTCTGCTTGGAAGCCCTGGCCGCGGGCTGGGAGGAGCTGCTCGCGGAGCAGCGGCGCGCCTGGCGCGGCATCTGGAGCGGCATCGCCGTGGAGATCGAGGAGGCCGACGGCTCGGGGGCTCTCACGCAGGGCCTGCACTACTCGATCTTCCAGATGCGGCAGAATGCGCCCAACGCCGACCCCTCGGTCAACATCGGTGCCAAGGGGCTGACCGGCGAGCACTACTGCGGAACCTACTTCTGGGACACCGAAGCGTTCATGCTGCCGATGTTCGGTTTCGTCGCCCCCGAGGTGGCGCGCGACCTGGTGCGTTTCCGCGTGCGCAACCTGCCCGGCGCCCGCCGCAAGGCCGCAGAACTGGGGTTGGGCGGGGCGGCCTATCCCTTCATGTCCGACGCGGACGGCGACGAGGCCTGCACGCTCTGGCAGTTTGGGCTGATGGGCGTGCATGTCACCGCGGCCGTAGCCTGGGGGGTCTGGTTCACCTGGTGCGTCACGGGCGACCTTGACCTGATTGCCGACGGCGGCATCGACGTGATGGTGGAGACCTGCCGTTTCTGGTGTTCCCGCGTGCAGTGGCGCGCCGACCTTGGCCAGTACGTCATCAACGCCGTGCTGGGCCCTGACGAGTACCACCAGGGCGTGCATAACAGTTTCTACACCAACATCATGGCGCAGGAGAACCTGCTGAAGGCCCTGCGCCTGGGCGACCTCCTGCGCGAGCGGCGGCCGGGCGCCTGGCGCGAAGCCCGTGCCCGGCTGAGTCTGTCCGATGACGAGCTCGCCCGGTTCCGCGAGGTGGCGGCCCGTCTGCGCCTGCCGCGCGACGAGGCGCGCGGGCTGGACGTGGAGTTCGACGGTTTCGAGGCGCTTGAACCGTACGACCTGAAAGCCTGTCCCCCGGGCGGCGCGTTGCCGGCGGTCTGGTCCTACGACCGCGCCATGCGGACGCGGCTGCTGCGCCAGGGCGACGTGATCGTGGCCAACCTGCTTCTCGGCGACCGCTTCGACCGCGAGCAGGTGCGGCGCGATTTCGAGTACTACGAGCCGATGACGACCCACGACTCGTCGCTCAGCTTCTGCCACCATGCGATTCTGGCCGCGCAGCTGGGCAAGGCCGAGATGGCGTACGACTACTTCCTGCGCACCGCCCGGCTCGACCTTGACGACCTTCACGGCAACTCGTGGATGGGGGTGCACACCGCCTGTCTCGCGGGGGCCTGGCAGTGTGTCGTGCTGGGCTTCGGCGGCGTGCGCTGGTTCGACGGGAGACTGAGCCTTGACCCGCGCCTCCCGGAGCAGTGGAAGTCATTCAGCTTCAGCCTGTTCTGGCACGGCGTGCGGGTGCTGGTGAACGTGGCCGGCGGGGAGGTGTGTGTGCAGACCGACGGCGGCGAAGTGGCGGCGACCGTAGCGGGGCGGGCGGTCACGCTGGGGCCTGTCCCCGTGCGTGTTGCCATGGCCGGCTGACCCCGGGGGGCCGGGCAGGCTGAGTCGCCGGGCGGCTCATGCGGTCAGGGCGGGCGGGGGGGCTTCCGCGAGGGCGGGGGGGGGGGGCGCATCAAGGCCCCGCAAAGGGAAAGTCCGAGCAGGGCGAGCGAGGCCGGCTCGGGTACAACCGGCACTTCAGCAAAGAAGTCAAGGTCGTCGATGACCCAGCTGGGCCCCATGGTAGCAAGGGAGTGCCGGATCTGGAAGTTGCCGACGAAGTCGCCGAAGAAGTAGTCGACGTCGTCATACGTGCCGAGGAGGTCGGCCATCGTAAGGGGGGCGAGTCCCCGGTGGGCGAACATGGCATAGCTCTTGTCGGTATCGGTTGAGAAACCGAGCGTCCACCAGCCCGCATCGTTGTCCGAGAGCAGCCGGGTGTTGAAGGCGTACTCGCCGGTCAGATCCGAACCGGTCTCCCAGGCCAAATATGGCGAACCGGCTTCCGTGTAGAAGTAGACGCCGATCCAGTCGGGAACGTCGTCACTGGCACCGGTGTACCCGTCCTGGTTCTTGTCGGTTCCGATGTAGGCGAAGTTCCAGAACGGATAGTTTGCACTCCACGTGCTTGGCGGCGGGACGTAGAGATGATAGGAGCTGCTGGCCATGCTGGCGGAAGGCAAGGCTGTGTTCCCGGCCACGGCAATCGTGTTGTCGAGTGCTGGGTACTGCTGCCACGAAATCGCGTCGGTGAAGCTGCCGTCGCCCGTGTCGAATGTGGCCAGTTCGAGAGCGCCGGTGCCATTGGCCACGATTGACGTCGTCCGCTGTACGACTTCCGGTTGGCCGCGCCAGGTGTCCTCGACGAAACGACTGTAGAACGTGCCTTCGTGGAGGTATCCGGCGGTGGAGAACCCGGCGGGGAGATTGCCGTTGCCGCTCGCGTTCATGCTCGACTTGGGCGGGTTGTAGATGTACGTCCAGGCCGGATCCTCGAAATCGTCGGACGCGTCCGCGACCCGGGGGTGGGCCGTGCCGGGGAGTTGGATGGCGCGTGCCATCTGGGCAAGCCCGGCAATGGTCAGCACGACGGCCGTGCAGACTGCCAACTGAATCGTTCTCATCTCCCGCCTCCTTGTGTACGCCGTACCGTGGGAACTCGTGGGAGCGACTGCCTTCTCCGCAAAATCATAGTGTAGTCTAGCACTCCACCCGATGTTTGTCAAGGAAAGACGTAGCGATAAGACCGCCGATCGTGGGCCCTTGCCGAGTCGGCTCCTATCGAGCGATCGCGACCTGGGTTGCCGGCCCCCCTGGCGTGGGGCCCTGCCCGCGGCGCCTTGCCGTTGCCTCAACGGGCGTCCCGGTGGGCGCGAGACGGCGGTTACGTGCCCGGCCGTCGTGGTTTGTTTCCAGCGGGCCTGGGCTATAGTAAGGGCCTTTCCGCCGCCGCGGCAGGCGGCCACACGAGCACAGGGAGTCACGACGCATGAAACCGGTTGGCATTGGCATCGTGGGTTGCGGCAACATCAGCGGCATCTACCTGCAGCGTTGCGCGCAGTTCGAGTTTCTGAAGATCCTGGCCTGCGCCGACCTCGACTTGGAGCGGGCGCGGGCGGCGGCGGCGAAGAACGGCATTCCCACGGCGTGCACGACCGACGAGCTGTTGCGGAATCCGCAGATTGAGGTCGTCCTCAACCTGACGGTGCCGCACGCGCACGGGCCGGTGGCGCTGGCGGCGTTGGCGGCGGGCAAGTCGGTGTACAACGAGAAGCCTCTGGCGGTCAGCCGTGCCGATGCGCGCAAGATGCTTGACCTGGCGGCGAAGAAGGGCCTGCTGGTGGGCGGCGCGCCCGACACCTTCCTTGGCGGCGGGCATCAGACCTGCCGGAAGCTGATAGACGACGGCGCGATCGGCCGCCCGGTGGCGGCGACCGCCTTCATGACCTGCCACGGGCACGAGAGCTGGCATCCCTCGCCGGAGTTCTACTACGAGAAGGGCGGCGGGCCGATGTTCGACATGGGGCCGTACTACCTGACCGCGCTGGTCAACCTCCTCGGCCCGGTGAAGCGGGTGACGGGGTCGGCGCGCATCAGTTTCCCGACGCGCACGATCACCAGCCAGCCCAAGAACGGCAAGGTGGTGACCGTCGAGGTGCCCACGCACGTCGCCGGGGTCATGGATTTCGCCAGTGGCGCGATCGGCACCATCATCACCAGTTTTGACGTGTGGGCGGCGCAGCTGCCGCGCATCGAGGTCTACGGTTCCGAGGGTTCGCTCAGCGTGCCCGACCCCAACGGGTTCGGCGGCAGTGTGCGGTTGCTGCGTCCGGGTTCCGACTGGCAGGAGGTGGCGTTGACGCACGGGTATGCGGACAACTGGCGCGGGCTGGGGGTGGCCGACTTGGCGCGGGCGCTGCGGCAGGGCCGCAAGCCGCGAGCCGGCGGCGACCTGACCTACCACGTGCTGGACATCATGCACGCCTTCCACGACGCCTCGGAGAGCGGCCGCCACGTCCAGATGGCCAGCACCTGCGAGCGTCCGGCCCCGCTGGCGACTGCCTTGCGCGAGGGCGACGTGAACGACTGACACGGGGGCGGCGGGCCTGCGGTGTGCGGGGCCGCTGCATCCACCTCCACGATTCAAAGGGGCAACCTGTCCTCGCCCGACCGCGGTGTTTGGCCCGCGGCGTCATGCGCGGACGGCGTGAGGCCCCTGTGCAGCGGGACAGGAGAGACCGGGCATGCTGCTCCGTCTGATTGCCTGCAACGTGTTCCAGCGTGAGGCGTGCCTTTGCCTGGCGCAGTCGCCGCACGTGATTGACGCCGAGTTCACCGAGATCGGCGAGCATGTCCACAGCGCCACGCTGCGGGAGCAGCTCCAGCGTCGGATCACGGCGGCCGAGGAGTCGCCGAAAAAGTACGACGCGATCCTGCTGCTGTTCGGGCTGTGCGGCAATTCGACCGTGGGGTTGCGGACCTCGCACACGCCGCTGGTGATGCCGCGCGCGCATGACTGCTGCACGATCCTGCTCGGCTCGCGGGAGCGGTTCCGGGAGCATTTCGGGGCGAACCCCAGCACGCCGTTCAGCTCGGTCGGCTACTTTGAGCGCGGGGAGTACTTCCTGCGCACGGTGGACGACCGCACCGAGCTGACCTACGAGGATCCCTACAAAGCCTACGTCGAGCAGTACGGCGAGGAGAACGCCAAGTACATCTGGGAGGCCATGCACCCGGAGGGGCTGGGGGAGGCCGAGGCGAAGGTCGTGTTCATCGGCCATCCCGAGACGGCGCACCTGGGGGCCGAGGCCCGCTTCCGCGGGAAGGCCGAGGCGGAAGGCAAGGTCTGTGTGACGCTCGAAGGCAGCCTGCGGCTGATCCGGGCGCTGGTCAACGGCGAGTGGAATCCCGACGAGTTCCTGGTGGTCTCGCCGGGCGAGACCACGGCGGGGGTGTACGACTGGAGCGAGATTGTCCGCGCCAAGCCGGCGTGAGGCGCGCGGCGGGCGGACGGGGTGGCCCTCGGCAGATGGACAGGGATGCGATGGCGAAGCGTTTCACCGAGAAGCAGGGGCAGTATCTGGCCGTCATCAGGGCCTACACGGCGGCGCACGGCGTGCCGCCGGCGGAGGCCGATCTGCAGGCGCGTTTCGGCACCTCGCCGCCCACCGTGCATCAGATGATCCTGACGCTTGCCCGCAAGGGTCTGATCAGCCGGATGCCGGGCGAGCCGAGGTCGATCCGCGTCTGCGTCCCCGATGGCGAACTGCCGCGGGTGGGCGGCGGCGGCAGGGCGACAACGCGGCGCCGGCGGGCCGCGTGCATCCCCCGCGGGCGGCCGGAGCGGCCGCGCAACCTCGTTTTGATCGGCATGCCCGGCGTGGGCAAGAGCACCGTCGGGGTCTTGCTGGCGAAGGCGGATTCGCGCGAGTTTGTTGACACGGACGTGGTGGTCCAGGCGCGCGAGGGGCGTCGGCTGCAGGAGATCCTCGACCGCGAGGGGGCGGCGGCGTTCTGCCGCATCGAGGAGCGGCACATTCTGTCGCTCGACCCGGCCAACGCGGTGGTGGCCACGGGCGGCAGCGCGGTCTACAGCGCCGCGGCGATGGCACACCTGCGCGTCCGCGGGCTGGTGGTGTTCCTCGACGCGCCGCTCGACGTGTTGGCACAGCGGCTCTCGGACATGGATGCGCGCGGGGTGGTGCGTCCGGCCGGGCGGTCGCTGCCGGAGCTGTACGCCGAGCGCCTGCCGCTGTACCGGCGTTATGCGCAGGTGACAATCGCCTGCGGCGGGCTGACGCATGCCCAAGTCGTGGCCGCGGTGCTGGCCGCCGTCCCGCAGGCGAGCGGCGCGCGGTGAGATCCCTCGGGCCTTCGCGGGGCGGTCTGGCCCGGTCAGAACTCCGCGGTGAGGCGGAACCCGGCGACGAAGTTGCGCCCCGGCGAGGGGTAGGAGGTGGCGCGGGCCGGCGTGGAGTACAGGTCATACAGCCCGTACTCGGCATACTCCTCGTCGAAGACGTTGTTGACGCCGGCGTACAGCTCGAGCCAGCGGCACGGCGTCCAGGTCAGCTTGGTGTCGACCACGATGCAGCTGCGGCCGCTCCAGCCTTCGTCGGCGTCCTCCCAGTCGCTGGTCATGCGTTTGCCGGCGTGCCAGCGGGCGCGCACGTCCCAGGCGAGCTGTGCCGTCGGGGAGAGCATGAATCCGAAGTTGCCGGAGTGTTCGGCGACGCCGGGGATGGGGTGGCCGTCGTGCTGTCCGGCGGTCATCTCGTGGTCGAGCCAGGTGTAGTTGGCGAAGAGGAGGAGTTTCTCGCACGGGCGGGACTCCAGTTCCAGTTCGATGCCGCGGCGGCGTGTCTCCTCGTAGTTGACGTTCTTGACCGACCATCCCATGCCGCCCCACCAGGTCGGCCCATAGAAGTAGTCGGCGAGGATTTCGTCGCGGCTGTCGATCTGGAAGGCGGTGACGGCGGCGGTGAGCCAGTCGGCGAAGTGGTGGCGGACGCCGGCCTGGTACTGTCGGGAGACCTGGGGGGCGACGGGGGTGTCGAGGTAGTCGCCGCCCAGCTCCTCGAGCTTCTGGGTGCGGTAGGAGCGGTCGAAGCTGAGGAACAGCTTGCTCTGCGGGGCGTAGTTCCAGGTCAGTCCGGCGCGCCAGGCATCGAGGTCGTGGGCGGCGTCGGTGTAGTTGGCGTAATCGTAGTTGACGCGGGCGCGGCGGTAGCCGAGGTCGAGGAAGAGCTGGTCGGGGACGAGGGCGAGGGTGTCGCTGAGGTAGTATCCGGCCTCGTGGCGGTGCATGTCGCCGAGGCCGAACGTGATGTCATGCAGGTCGGCGCCCTGATAGTCGAGGCCGGCGGTGAGGGTGTGGGGGACGCCGAGTTCGAAGGCGGTGGTCAGCTTGGGGGCGACCGCGAGGTCATGGATGCGCCAGCGGCCGGACCAGTCCCACTCGGGGAATTCGGAGCGGAACTCGGAGCCACTGTAGCTCAGGCCCAGTTCGAGGGTGGTGTCGTCGCCGAGCTTCAGTGAGGGGACGAACTGGGCATAGGCGTTCTCGGTTTCGCCGTAGGCGTAGGGGTAGGTGGTATCGCGGGGGTCGCCGCCTTCGGGCAGGGCGCCGGGCATCCCGTAGCGGTCCTGCTTGACCCCGGCCGAGAGGCGCCAGTTGAAGACTTGCCCGCCGTCGTAGCCGAGGCTGAGTCCGGCGGTGCGGTTGCGCAGGTAGCCGTTGGTGCGGTACCCCTTGCCGTCGAGGTAGCTGGCGTTGACCGCGTAGCTGACCGGGCCGCGCGAGCCGGCGAAACCCAGCGCCTGCCGGAAGGTGGAGTAGCTGGCGACCGAAGTTTCCGAGGTCAGGGTGTCGGCGGGGGCGCCCTGTTTGGTGATGATGTTGACCACGCCGCCGACGGCCTGGTCGCCGTAGAGCACGCTGTTGCCGCCGCGCACCACCTCGATGCGGGCGATGCGTTCCAGGGGGATGGTCGTCCAGTCCACCCCGCTCATGTCGGCGCTGTTGATGCGGCGGCCATCGACGAGGACGAGGGTGTTGAAGGCGGCGGTCTCGCCGAAGCCGCGGATGTCCACGCCGGCTTTGCGGCCGTTGCCTCCCCAGTCGGCGACCTCGACGCCGGCCAGGTGTTTGAGCACGTCGGGGACGGTGAAGGCGGTGGTGGCGGCGATGTCGTCGGCGGTGATGACGGTGGTGTTGGCGGGGACGGTGGCGGCGGCGCGTTCGCCGCGGCTGGCGGTGACCACCATGTCACGGAGCGTCGAGGAGGGCGAGGGGGCGGCCGGCGGTGCCGTGGGGTCCGGCGGCGGCTCGGCCCAGACGGC
>MVZH01000165.1 GCA_002068325.1 Lentisphaerae bacterium ADurb.BinA184
GGCGTCTACACCTTCCTCGGCGGCACCGACCGGCTCATCGCCATGATGGCCGCGGCCCTGACCGCCGGGGGGGCGGATTGGGAAACCAACGCGTGCGTCGAGCGGATCCTCACCGACGGCGGCCGGGTGCGGGCCGTGGTCGTCAACGGCCGTGAGATCGGGGCCCGCGCCGTGGTCTCCAACGGGAGCCTGCCGCGCACCGTGCACGGACTGGTCGGCGACGGGGCGTTCGGCCGCGACTTCCTCGACGGCTTCGACCGCGAGGTGCGCCTGAGCAACAGCAGCTGCCAGGTCTACATCGGCATCAAGCCGGGCGAACGCCTCGAACCCATGGGCGACCTTATCTTCTCCTCGACCTGCCCCGAGTACGACGCCGACGCCATCGCCGCCCCGCACGTCACCAGCCGCACCTACTCCGTCTACTACCCGTCCATCCGGCCGGGCACCGACCAGTACACCATCGTCGCCTCGATGAACGCCCGCGGCAAGGACTGGGACGGACTCGCCCCGGACGCCTACCGCGCCGCCAAACGCCGCCTCATCGAGGACACCCTCGACGCCCTCTCCGTCCACATCCCCCGCATCCGCCAGATCACCGACTGCACCGAGGCCGCCACGCCGCGCACGTTCGCCCGCTACACCGGCCATCCGGGCGGCGCCTCGTTCGGCACCAAGTTCGAGGCCCTCAAGTACAGCATGGGACTGCCGGCCCAAGTCGGCGGCCTCTTCCATACCGGCTCGACCGGCATCATCATGTCCGGCTGGCTGGGCTCCATGAACTACGGCATCATCACCGCCAACCAGGCGGAGAAGTACCTGGAAGGACCCCCCGTATGATCGAGCTGGACTTCGCCAAGAGCGCCGACGGCCTCATCCCCGCCATCGCCCAGGACTGGCAGACCGGGGAGGTGCTCATGCTGGCCTACCTGAACGCCGAGGCGTGGAGGCGCACCCTCGAAACCGGCATCGCCACCTACTGGACGCGCTCGCGCCGCAAGCTCTGGGTCAAGGGCGAAAGCTCCGGACACGTCCAGAAGGTCAAGGAGATCCTCGTCGACTGCGACTTGGACACCGTCATCCTCAAGGTCGAACAGGTCGGCGGCGCCGCCTGCCACGAGGGCTACCGGTCGTGCTTCTTCCGCCGGGTGGACGGCGACGGCCTGACCGTCACCGGCGAGCGGGTCTTCGACCCCAAGAAAGTCTACGGCGCCGGCTGAGCGGGCGGCGATGCCCGGCCGGCGGCCGGACGCACTTCCCCCGGGCATCGGGGGGCGGACCTCGGGTCAGGGGGCGCGCCATCGGCGGGGAGTCCGGACGTGAGCGACGACTATGAACTGCTGGACAGCGGCGACGGCCTGAAGCTCGAACGCTTCGGCCCCGTCACCCTGGTGCGCCCCTGCGCCCGCGCCCTCTGGCACCCGCGCCTGCCGCCCGCCGCCTGGGAGGGCGCCACCGCCACCTTTGACCGCCACGACGGCAACCGGTGGCACAACCGCGGCGCCCTCCCGGAGTCCTGGAACGTCGCCGTCGAGGGCCTCCGCTTCCGCCTGTCCAGCACGGACTTCGGGCACCTCGGCATCTTCCCCGAGCAACGCTTGATCTGGCGCCGCCTGCACGAGGCGCTTCGCCCGCCCACGGGCGGCGCCCGGCGCCCCGAGATCCTCAACCTTTTCGCCTACTCGGGGGGTGCCACCCTGGCCGCCGCCCGCGCCGGTGCCGCAGTCTGCCATCTCGACGCCTCCAAGGGCATGGTCCAGTGGGCGCGCGACAACGCCGCGCTCAACGGGCTGCAGGACGCCCCCGTGCGCTGGATCGTCGAAGACGTCGGCCGCTTCCTCGAACGTGAGATCAGCCGGGGCCGCCGCTACCAGGGCATCATCCTCGACCCGCCCAGTTTCGGCCGCGGCCGCAGAGGGGAGGTCTTCAAGGTCGAACAGGATCTTCTCCCCACCCTCGAGCGCTGCGCCCGGCTGCTGGGCGGAGAGCCGCTCTTCGTCGCCCTCTCCGCCCACTCCCCCGAGTGCACCCCGGCCGTCCTCGGCGCCCTTCTCGAAACGGTCCTTCCCGCCGGCCACATCAGTTGGGGCGAGCTGGTTCTCGAAGGCCGGGAGGATGTCACCCCGCTGCCGGTGAGCGCCTACGCCTGGTGGCAGGCGACGGCCCGTTCGCCATGAACCTTGCGATCCTCTACGAAGACAACCATCTGCTGGCCGTCAACAAGCCCCCCGGCCTGCTGACCCAGGCCAGCGGACGGGACGCCGACAGCATCGAGGATCAGGCCAGGCAATACGTCAAACGGACGTGCGGCAAGCCTGGCGGAGTCTTCCTGCATGCCGTACACCGCCTCGACGCCCCGACCAGCGGGGTTGTTCTGCTGGCCCGCACCGACAAGGCCCTCGGACGGCTCCAGCAGGCCCTGCGCGAGCGCCGGGTCGGCAAGATCTACCATGCCGTCGTGGCCAGGCGTCCCCCCGCGGACGAGGGACGGCTCGAACACCATCTTCGCCACGGCGACCGGCACGCCCAGGCCATCGGCCCCGCCCACCCCGAAGCCCGCCTGGCCATCCTGGATTACCGCGTCCTGGGGCGTGCAGGGGAGGGCTGGCTGGTCGAAGTCTCGATCAGAACCGGACGGTACCATCAGATCCGTGCCCAGCTCGCGGCCGTCGGCGCCCCGATCCTCGGCGACACAGTCTACGGCGCGCCGCCGCTGCCCGCCTATCCCGGCATCTGGCTGCACCATCGCCGCATGGTGGTGCCTCACCCGACCCTCAGGACGCCGCTGACCATCGAGGCCCCCTACCCGCCCGGTTGGCCGGCCTCGTCGCCCCCGGCGGACTGAGCCGGCGCCGCCGGGCGCTCCCGGAACACGCGTCGCAGTCGGACCTGCCTCGCACTCCCCGCGCGTCCCCCTCGCACCCCGGCGCCCGAGTCACGCCGCAGTCGTCCCCCGGCGCCCTCTCGCATCCCAGCGCCTCCCTCGCACTGCCCTCGCACCCCCGTGCCTGAGACCGCGCGCCCCCCTCGCGCCCCAGCGCCCCCCTTTGCTCACCTCTTCTCTTCCTCAGTCCCACCCAATCCCAGCCCCCCGGAAGCCGCCGGGCCATGCCGTCAGCAAGCCCGTTTTCACGCACACCGGGGCAAATGCGGACACGGCGTAATGCGTGAAAACACCGTCGGATCCTCGGGACCCCCCGGTCTTGTTTTCACGCACATCCGGGCCATGCCTGGGCGGGGGGAAGTACGTGAAAACGGCGAGGGTGCGGCCACCTGCCGGCATCGTTTTCACGCACAAGGGGCGGACCCGGACAGGGCGAAGTGCGTAAAAACACCGGCTGATCCTCGGGCCCCCCCCGTTCTTGTTTTCACGCACATCCGGGCCGTGCCCGGGCGGGGGGAAGTTCGTGAAAACGGCGAGGGTGCGGCCACCTGCCAGGCATCGTTTCCACGCACACCGGGGCGGATTCGGGCAGGGGCAACTCCGATCCCCAGCGTCTCTGACGGCGGCGCAAGCCCGAGGGATCGGTCAGGTTGGGGCTCCGGCGGCGGCGCCCGGCGCGTGGCGGGACGGCGCGTCGTCAGCTAGGCTTCCGTCCACGCGACCTCCGGCCGTGCCGCGGCGTTCCACGGGCCGGCCTTCCGCCGCCCGCCTTGTCGGCCGGCCGGGCGACGCTACATTCGCCGGCGTCATGCTCCTCGAAGTCACAGACCTGCGCACCCACTTCCGCCTGGCCGACGGCCGTGTGGCTCCCGCCGTAGACGGGGTGTCATTCGGTCTTGACGCCGGGGAGACGCTTGGCCTCGTGGGCGAGTCGGGGTGCGGCAAATCGGTGACCGCGTTCTCGATCCTCCGGCTGTTGCCGGCCAACAGCTTCCACCCGAGCGGACGGATTGCCCTTCAAGGCCGCGACCTGCTGGGCCTGTCCGAGTCCGAGATGTGCGACGTACGCGGCGACCGCATGGCCATGATTTTCCAGGAGCCGATGACATCGCTCAACCCGCTCATGCGGGTCGGACGGCAGCTCATGGAGCCGCTCGAACTGCACCGCGGCATGCCGCGGCCCGCGGCCCGCGACGAAGCCCTGCGCCTGCTCCGTCAAGTCGGCATCCCCGCGCCTGAGCAACGCCTGCGCGACTTCCCCCACCAGCTGTCCGGCGGCATGCGGCAGCGCATCATGATCGCCATGGCCCTGGCCTGTCGCCCCGACGTCCTGATCGCCGACGAACCCACCACCTCGCTGGACGTTACCATCCAGGCGCAGATCCTCGGACTGATGAAAGACCTGCAGGCGGAGACGGGGATGGCGATTCTGTTCATCACGCACGACCTGGGCATCGTCAACCAGATCGCCGACCGCGTCACAGTGATGTACGGCGGCAAGACGATGGAGTGCGGGCCGCGCGCCGCCGTTTTCACGAACATGGCCCACCCCTACACCCGGGGGCTGTTCGCCTCGATCCCCGCCCTCAGCCAGAAGGGGCACCGGTTGCGCGCCATCCCCGGCAACGTCCCAGCGGCCACCGCCTACCCGGCGGGGTGCCGGTTCAGCGACCGTTGCCGCGAGTGCTTCGCGCGGTGCCTGGCGGAGGACAGCCCGCTCCATCCGGTTGGCGAGGGCCACCAGGCGGCCTGTCACCGGCTCGAACCGGGCAGCACAGTCAGCCGTGACCCTGCGGCCTGGATGTCCACCGAGACTCGCACGGGGCGGGATCTGACGCGGGCCGGGGACGCCCTGCTTCGGGTGGACGGCCTGCGCACCCACTTCCCGGTGAAGCGTGGGGTTCTGCTGCGCACTGTGGCGCACGTGCGCGCCGTGGACGGGGTCAGTTTCCGCCTGATGCGCGGGGGGACGTTGGCCTTGGTCGGAGAGTCGGGCTGCGGCAAGACGACCGTGGGGTTCAGCCTGCTTCGGTTGCTGCGTGAGGCCAGCGGCACGGTCGTGTTCCAGGGCGAGAGCACGATGGGCTGGGACCGGCGGCGGATGCGTGCCATGCGGCAGCGGATGCAGATCGTGTTCCAGGATCCCTTCTCGTCATTGTCCCCGCGCCTCACCGTGGGCCGCATCGTCGGGGAAGGGTTGCGCGTGCATTTCCCGCGCCTTGGGCGTGTCGAGCGCGAGGCCCGCGTGGCCCAGGCGATCGAGGAAGTCGGGCTGGATCCGTCCTGCCTCGGGCGTTACCCGCACGAGTTTTCCGGGGGGCAGCGGCAGCGCATCAGCATTGCGCGGGCGCTTGTGCTGAAGCCGGACTTCCTGGTGCTGGACGAACCGGCCAGCGCGCTCGACGTCTCGGTTCAGGCGCAGATCCTCAACCTGCTGGTGGACCTGCAGGCCGAGCATGGGCTGACGTACTTGTTCATCACGCATGACTTGGGCGTGGTCCGCTACATGGCAGATGCGGTGGCCGTGATGTACTTGGGCCGGATCGTCGAGCAGGCGTCGTGCGAGCGGCTTTTCGCGCAACCCCTGCATCCCTACACGCAGTCCCTGTTGCACGCCGTACCGAAGCTGGGCGAGCGGGTCGGACTGGTGCGCCTGCGCGGCGAGGTCCCCAGCCCGCTGCACCCGCCGCCGGGGTGCCATTTCCACCCGCGTTGCCCGGCCTTCGCCGCCGCCGCCAGCTCGTTGGCCGGGAAGTGCCCGGTGCTCTACCCCGAGTTGCGGGACGTCGGCGGGGAGCACTTGGTGGCCTGCCATGCGGCCGGAGGGTGATGCGGCGAGTCCTCGCCGGCCGTGGTCGTGCCGGCGGCCAGCGGGTGTTTTCACGCACTGGATGCCGAGATGCCGGTTCTGCCGCCAGCCATGGTCGTCACCGATCTCGACGGTACGCTTCTGGACGCCCGGCGCGTCTGCCCCGAGGCGAATCGTGAGGCCCTCGAAGGCCTCGGCCGGCTGGGCGTCTGTCGGGTGGTGGCGACGGGCCGTTCGCTGCACGCCGCCAACCATGTCCTGACCCCGGGCTTCCCGATCGACTACCTGGTCTTCTCCGCCGGGGCAGGAGTTGTCCGCATGGCGGATCGGGCCCTGCTTCACCGTGCCAGCCTGAACGCCGAGGGTGTGCGCCGGGCGGCGGACGCCCTCGCCGCCCTCGCACTCGATTACGTCATCCTCGACCCTGTCCCCGACAGCCACTGGTTCACCGGTTTCCCGACGCCGACCCCGCACCCCGACTACCGGCGCCGGCGGGAACTCTATGCCGGCTTCGAGCACCCCGGCGGATGCCTGCCCGAGTCAGCCTGCCAGTTCATTGCCATCACGGCGCCGCGCGAGGGGCTGGTCGAGGATCTGCGCGGTAGGCTGCCGGCGCATACGGTGGTGCGGACCACCTCGCCGCTGGATCACTCGTCCCTGTGGATTGAGCTTTTCCCGGCAAGCGTTTCGAAGGCGGCGGCCGCACGTTTTGTCGCCGCCGGCCTGCCGCAGGCGCCGACCCGCGTCCTGGCCGTGGGCAACGACTTCAACGATCTGGACCTGCTCGAGTGGGCCACGGATCCTGTCGTCGTCGGCAATGCCCCGGCCGAGTTGCGTGCGCGGTTCCGCACCGTCGCCGACCATGGCGGCGCCGGCTTTGCCGAGGCCGTGGAAGGCTTCCTGGCGAGCGTCGCCGCGAAGGCGGGCGGGCAGGCTGGGAGTTGAAGGTGCCCCGCCCCCGCATGGGGCCGCCCCGTCGCGCCGTGGCCGGCCGGAGGTTCATCCCTTTGCCGCCGGCCCCAAGCCCCGCAAGGCAACGCGAACAGGCCAGCGAACGGCGCGCCGTTCCCATCGTGCGTGTGCCTTTGCGGCATCCGTCGCCCGCTCGCTGAGGCGACGCTGTCCAAGCGGGATGGTCGCAATGAGTGCGTGAAAACGGGCTCTTGTTTTCACGCACACTGGCGGGTGGGCTCGGGATGGCTGTCCCCTCCCCGGGGCGGGACCGGAGTGCGTGAAAACGCAGGTCGGTGGTGGCGAGAGGGGCGGCAGCCGGCGTTTCCACGAACTCCAAGGGTTGGGGTGGGGCGGGCGACGACGGGCCAACCTTCGACGCGGGTGGGGGTCCGCGAGTGTCGAGTGCGTGAAAACGGGGATGTGTCCTCTCGCGCGTGGGCGCGCGCGGGCGAGAGTGCCGTCGCCCCATTGGGCGGGACCGGAGTGCGTGAAAACGGGCCTGTGTTTTCACGCACATGGGCGGGCGGGCGCGAGGGCATTGTCCCCCCCTGGGCTGGCCGGATCAGGGCTCCGACGCCGGGGGGGACTGGGGCGCGGGCGCTTCGGCGAACGGTTGGCTCGGGCTGGCCGGCGGCCGGGGGGCGGGTTCAGGGTGGCGGGCGTGCGGTCGGCCGGTAAAGAGGGTGTAGATGAGCGGGAGGACAGTCAGGGTGAGGACGCCGGCGACGAGGATGCCGGCCACCGAGGCGATGCCAATGCCGGCCCGGTTTTCGGAGCCGATGCCGCGTCCGATGGCCATGGGCAACATGCCGAGGCCGGAGGCCAGCACCACCATGAGGACGGGACGGAACTCCTCGGCCATCGCGGTGAGCATGGCCTCGCGGCGCGAGACCCCGGCTTGGATGTGCTGCGCCATCTTGTCGACGATGAGGATGGCGGCATTGACCACCACCCCGATGAGCATGAGTATTCCGAGCAGGGCGAAGATGGTGATGGCGGAGTGGCTGAGGGCCAAGCCCCAGATGACCCCGATCAGCCCCATGGGCAGGGTTAGCAGGACGAGGGCGGGGCGAGTCCACGATTCGAGGATGGCGGCGAGCGTGAGGAAGGTGAGGAAGGAGGCCAGGAGGATGGCCTCGCCGAAATCCGCGACGACCTCGCCGAGCATCTCGCTGGTGCCGCCGGCGCTGAGCGCATACCCGGCCGGAAGGAGATCCTTCTCGTCCAAGGCTCGCGTGATGGCGTTGCCGACCCCGCTCATGGTCGCGCCGGGCTTGAGGTCGCCGAGCACTTTGACGGTGCGCTGCTTGTCGACGCGGTAGATCTGCGTCGTGGCACGGTCGTCGACGACATCGGCGACGGTTTCCAGGGGGATGGGGCGGCCGTCGGCGCCGGGCAGCAGGAACTGGCGGATCTGATCCTTGCCGGCCTTCTCGGCCAGTTTGACGCGGATGTCGTAGGTGCGGTCGCCCCGCTTGTAGTCCGCGGCCTCGATGCCTTCGATGTTGCCGCGCACGATGGCGGCGAGGCGCGCGGCCGGCAGGCCGAGGTCGGAGAGCACGGTCCGCCGCGGCACAACACGGATTTCCGGTTTGCTGTCGCGGACGGTGGTCTCGATCTGGTCCACCCCGGGCAGGTCGCGCACGGCGGCCTGGATGGCGAGGGCGGTGCGGTCGAGGACATCGAGGTCGTCGCCGCTGACGTTGCGGTCGATCTGATAGCCGGGCGGGCCCATGCTGGTGGCGACCGCCGCGGAGACCATGCAGTCGGTCTCGTCGCGCAGGAGGGTGCGGATTTCCGAGAGGCGGTCGAGGATTCCCCACTCGCGCTCGGTTTTCGGCTTGAAGAACAGCTCGATCTGGCCCATGTAGACGCCCTCGCTGGCCTGGCCGCTCATGGACTCGGCCTTGCCGGCGGTGGTCAGCACGTGTTCGCGGTCGGAGAAGGGCAGCAGGCGGGACTGAATCTGTTCGAGGCGCGCGACCGTCTTCTCGAGATCGTAGTAGGGGGGCATCTCGACTCGGACGAAGATGCGGCCGAAGTCCGGGGTCTCGAAGAAACTGAACCCCAGACGGCGGCCGCCCACTCGCAGGGTGAAGACGGTGAGCGCGACGAAGGCGATCACGATGGGCAGGTTGAGCCACTTATGCCCGGCGATGACGCGCAGGCCGCCGGTGGCGCGGGCCGCCACGGCCTGGAAGCCGGCGTCCCAGCGCTTGCCGAAGCGCGTGAAGGCGTTGTTGCGGCGCCTGCTGGCCGGTCTCAGCAGCACGGCGCAGAGGATGGGGGTGAGGGTGAAGCTGATCAGGATGGAGACGGCGTTGACGATCAGCGTGGTGATCGCGAAGGGGGCGAGCATGCGCCCGGCCAGGCTGGACATCATGGTGATCGGGAACATCACGATCACGTTGGTGCCGGCCGAGGCCAGCACCGCGACGGCCACCTCCGAGGTGCCGAGGCGCGCCGCCTCCCAGTGATCCTCGATCACCTCGAACTTGGCGACGATGTTCTCGAGTACGACGATCGAGTTGGCGACCAGCACGCCGGTGGACAGGCCGATCGCCAGCAGGGTCGGAATGTTGAGCGTCTGGCCGCTGATCTGCATGAAGAACAGGCTGATGCAGATGGTGACCGGCATGGTGATCGCCACGATCACCGTGGTGCGGAGACTGATGAGGAAGACAAAGAGGATGAGGGCGCACAGCACGATGGCCTGGGCCACACTCGAAATGGCGGCGTTGACCGACTCGCGGATGTTCACGGACTCGTCCGAGACCCAGGTCAGCTCCATGCCGCCGGGCAGGTCTTTGCGGAGCTGTTCGAAGCGCTTGCGGGTCTCCTTGACCAGGGAGACGATGTTGCCCTCGGCCTTCTTGACGATCTTCAGTACGATGCCCGGCCGGCCGTCGAGGATGGCGCGCTGGCGCACCTCCTCAGTGGTCAGACGGACGCGCCCCAGGTCGCCGAGGCGGAGGCGGGCGCCGTCGCGGTTGACGACTTCGAGGGCGGCGATCTCGGCCACGTCCTTGTACTCGGCGTCGAAGCGCACCGCGTACTCGTTGCCCAGTTCGCGGATGCGCCCGCCCGGAAGGCTGAGGATACCTCCGCCGAGGGCGGCGGTGACGTCCTGGGTGGTCAGCCCGGCGGCGGCCAGGGCGTCGCGGTCCAGTTCGACCCAGACTTCGCGTTCATTGCCGCCGATGACCTGGACTTCGCCGACCCCGGGGACGGTGGCGAAGCGGTCGGCGATGACATTGTCGGCGTAG
>MVZH01000166.1 GCA_002068325.1 Lentisphaerae bacterium ADurb.BinA184
GGGCGGCGATCTGCAACGAGCTGTGCCACCGCGTGAGCCAGCTGTTCCCCGATCATTTCATCGGCGCGGCCATGCTGCCGCAGTCGCCGGGCGTCGATCCGGCCAGCTGCATCCCCGAGCTGGACAAGCGCAACACCCTCGGCCTCAACGCCCTGCGGATCCTTGACCGCCAGCCGTGGTTCCGCGGCGGACTCCTGCGGCGCACCCGCTGAGGCTTGCTTTTGCCCCCGGCGACACCATATTCGCCGCCACCGGCCGGACGGACGAATCGCCGATCCTCCGCCCCGCTTCGCGGGCCCGTAGCTCAGGTGGTTAGAGCAGGTGACTCATAATCTCCGGGTCGCTGGTTCAAGTCCAGCCGGGCCCACCTCCCGCAAGGCGACTGCCTGCAATAGGGTACGACGTTTCCGTCGCCTCGCCCACCTCCCGGACGGTTTGCCCCTGTCAAACCTCCGTCCAACCTCTTGTGGCAAAGGCCGGCCTTCTCTCGGTGGGGCTGCCTGCCAGGTCGTTGGACGGCGGACGCTGTGCGGATGCCCAGACCCGAGGTCGCCCACTGTTGCGTCCACGTGGCTCACCGCTGTCACGGACGGCAGTTCCGGCTGGGCACCGACATCGGCCGCAGGCAGTATGTGCGACGCCTGCGGGAGGGGGTGCGGCGGTTCCCGATGGTCCGGCTGCTGAACTACGCGGTGACGTCCAATCACGTTCACCTCCTGGCCTGGGTTCCCCGCATGCAGGACCGGTCGGCGATGGTCAAATGGGTGCATGGGACGTTTGCCGGTGGCGGCAGTCGCCGGTGCAGGCGGCCACGGCGAGCGCACCCGCAACCTGGTTGCTTCGTGGCATGGAGTCTCGGCGGCTGTGGACCGTGCCGGCGTTGAGGCGGCCGGGAAGGCCTAAAACGAGACGGCCGTGAGGCATGATTCAGTTCAGAGCGGTACTAGTCACAAAACTAACACGTAACCCACTTTGCTGTAGCATGTTGCCAATGTACTTGCCCATGGTCCAATGCCACAGTGCCACCACTGCCGTCCCAGCCGTCCCCCACGCTGGCGGGGGCCGCCGTTCGCCAGCCGCCGGGCCGTCAAGAGCGTGCCGATGGAAGGATTTTCCCGCCCCGGTGGCGGCGCCAGCCCTTGACAGTCGCCCATAAAACCATATAGTAACCCATATGAAGACCACTATTGAACTGCCGGACCGCCTTTTCCGCCTGGCCAAGCGGACGGCCCTGCGTCGGCGAACCACCCTCAAGGCTCTGATGACCCATGCGCTTCAGCGAGAGGTGGGCCTGAACTCTGGGGACGAGGCGGCGGCGGCAACGTTTGTCGTCGACAGAGACGGTCTTCCGCACTTGCCGGCGCGGGGAGTGAGGGTCACCAACGACCTGGTCGGCCGCCTGCTGGAAGAGGAAGAGGCGTGAATCTTCTGGACGTCAATCTGCTCATTGGGCTGTGCGATGCCGACCACCAGCACCATGCGATTGCCAAGGCCTGGTTCAGAGCCCACTCCGCGGCAGGATGGGCGACCTGCCCGTTGACGGAAAACGGGTTGCTGCGGGTGATGGGCAGTCCGTCATACCCTGCCGGCCTCGGTTCCCCAGCGGCGGTTCTGCCGTTGCTGAAACGGCTGCGGAGCCTGCCCGCTCACCAGTTCTGGCCAGATGCGGTGTCGCTGGCGGAGAGCGAGGCGGTGCCATCGCTGGCTGGCATCAGCCCCAGGCAGATGACCGACCTCTACCTCCTCGCCCTGGCGGTCAGTCGAGGCGGCAGGCTGGTCACGCTCGATGCCAGAATCGATGCGGATTGGATCCCTGGCGGTTCGCGGGCGCTGTGGCTGATCGGTTAGCCGCAATACTGTTGAGAGTTGCGTCCACGACCTTCGACGAGGCGCAGGACATCACGCTGGGGACGTGCCGCCGCGACGCCGAGGGCTGAGACCCGGCCGGATCCGCGGACCACGCAAGCGGCGCGTCGGGCGGGGGTCACCTTGACTTGAGGATGTTGAAGAGGGAGTCCTTGAGGACGTCCTGGGTGCGGCGTTTCTGGATTTGGTAGGCTGGCTTGTCACCGGGCTTCCAGGTCACGATTCCGGCCCTGCTGATCGGGAAGTTGTAGTACGCCTCGACCCGCGCGGCCTCGAAGGCGTCGGGCGGCTCTTCGACCAGCTTGGCGAGGGCGTCTTCGAGGGTGGCGACGACCTGTTCCGGCGAGGCGTCGACCGCGATTTCGATGCGTTCCACGTAGACCTTGTTCTCGTCATAGCCTTCGGCCAGGAGGTTGAAGGGCCGGACGTGCTGGGTGTCGTACTGGCGCGCGAAGGCCGGCGCCGCGTGCCCATGGCGCGGCGGCGGCGGGCGGCGGGCGTCGCCGCCGAAGACGCGCCGGCGGCGGGGCGTCATGCGGTCCTTCTCGATCTCGTCGGCGCGCTCTCTGGCCTGGGCGGCCCACGGGGCGTCGGGGGCCGCGGCGACGGCCTTGCGGTAGGCGTCGCGGGCTTCCCGGCCGCCGCCGGACAGCACGTCGGTGGCGCGGGCGTCGTAGTACAGGGCCTCGGCGGCGTGTTCGGGCGCCAGCCGTCGGCCGGAGAGCTGGCGCAGGTTCTTCTGGGCCGCTTCGGCCTGGCGCAGCTCCTCGATCTGCAGGCGGCAGCCGGCCAGCAGCGCGGGCACGGCCAGCTTGGCGGACGGCCACTTCTCGGCCAAGCCGAGATATTGGGCGGCGGCGTCGGCGTAGGCATGGCGGTTCTCGGCGTTCTGGGCGCGTACGAACGCGATGACCGGCTGGCCGTCGTGGTCGTAGCCGGCATCGAGGAAGGCGCGGACCTCCCGCGCCTTGGCGGCCGTCGGGGAATGGGGGTATTCCCTGACCACGCGGTCGAGGGCGGCCTGGGCTTGGGGGAAGCTCTGCCGTTCGGTCAGGCAGATGATGCCGGCGCAGTAGAGGGCTTCGGGCGCCTGGGGGCTGTGCGGATGCATGTAGGCGCAGCGCTTGAACTCCAGCAGGGCCAACTGGTCCTCGCCTTCCTGGTAGA
The DNA here is from genome assembly GCA_002068325.1 of Lentisphaerae bacterium ADurb.BinA184. Classification (GTDB taxonomy): domain Bacteria; phylum Verrucomicrobiota; class Lentisphaeria; order Oligosphaerales; family MVZH01; genus MVZH01. The sequence continues at coordinate 3,034 of MVZH01000166.1, forward strand.
GCTGCTCCGCAAATGCGAGCGACTGTTCCGGGGTCTGCGCCGACACCCCCACCGCGCCGGCAAGCGCCACGGCCGCGACCGCCAGGGACACCACGAATTCTTTCACTGGGCACTCTCCTTGTTTCGCTCCGTCTCGCGCGCCTCGGGCCACGCTCGGGATCCGACGCCCCGCGGCCGGGGCCGTCCGCCATTCGTGCGGTCAGTGCTGGTGCGTCAATTCCGCCTCGTTGGCCGGACGTTCGCGGGCATCGCTTTCCATCTGCACGGCGAAGCGGACGTCGCCGGCCCGTTGTGCGGGTTGCCGGGTGCCGACGTCAGCAGCCCGGATCGTCCAATCAGCAACATCTCAACGATAATGCCTGGGTGGACGAATGCCATTCGGTGGCTCGGGGTTGCTGTGCGAGGGGCCTTCGCCAGCCGTTGCGCCTGACGGTCAGTCCCGCGGCCTGCCGGTACTGACGTTGCCCTGCGGAGGCTATTCACGTGGCGTCGCCGGCCGCGCCGCGGCGCTCTGCCCTTCCAGTGCCCCAGGCGCGCCGACGCCGGGGCTGAATAAGCGGGCGGGGGATGACGTCCATACGGACAGCTGAACGGATGCCCGGCCGACGCTGGCAGGTACAACGCGCTTCCGACCACAGCCGTGCAACAGGTCCGTGGCCAAACAAACAAGGAGTCCAACCATGATCCCCCGCCCCTTCGCCTCCCCGCTCCTGATGGCCGCCGTGCTCGGCGGCGCCGTCGCCTGCGCCCTCGCCGCATCCGCCTACGACGGCTACGACGATGGGATTGAGGCCCTGACGCGCGGCCCCATCCACGAGGCCTTCGCCCATCCGGTCAGCCCCGACGACGGCGACAGATACATCGTCCCGCAGCGTCCCCCCGACCCGATCGATGAGCTTCCTCCCGACGTAAAGCCCGCCGGCGACAACATCGTGTGGATTTCCGGCTACTGGCTCTACGATGACGACTTCGGCGACTTCGTCTGGATCTCGGGATGCTGGCGGGCCGTGCCGCCCGGGCGGAGCTGGATTCCCGGCTACTGGCGCGAGACGGCCAGCGGCCACGAATGGATCGCGGGGTTCTGGAAGGACGCAGACACCCGGAAGATCGTCTATCTGCCCCAACCGCCCGAGACGCTCGAACAGGCCCCCCCCTCGGCGGTGGCCTACGAGGATCGCGTCTGGGTGGAGGGCACCTGGGTCTGGCAGCCGGCCACACTCTTTCGTAGCGGCCGCTACGCCTGGCGCCCCGGATTCTGGCTGCAGGCCCGCCCGGACTGGATCTGGGTTCCCGCACACTACGTTCTCACCCCGCACGGGTACGTCTTTGTGGACGGCTACTGGGACTACACCTTGGAACGGCGCGGCACGGTGTTCCTGCCGGTCCGCTTCCCGCAACGCACCTACGTGCAGACCCGCATCCGCTTCTCGCCCAGCCTTGTCATCGAGATCGGCTTCCTGACGCGCGACCTGTTCTGCTCGCCGCGGCGGCACCACTACTTCTTTGGCGACTACCACGCGGTGCAGTATGTGACGGCCGGCTACCACCCGTGGTTCGAGCAGTCGGGCCGCAAACGCTCCTACGACCACATCTTCGTCCACGAACAGTGGCGGCACCGTGACGACCACGCCTGGGCACAGAAGCAGAAGTCGGACTACGAACGCCGCCGCGACCACAGCGAGGAGCGCCCCCCGCGCACCTACCGCGAGATGGAGGCCCGCGCCGCCCAGCGGCCGGAGCCGGAGCGCAAGGACGTGCGGGCGGCCCGCCCGCTGAAGGATGTGGTCCAGGCCAAGGAGAGCCGGGTGACGTTCGAGAAGCTCGATCCCCAGCGGCGCGAGGAGGCGGCCAGCCGCGGCGGCAAGCTCGGGACGTACCGCGAGGAACGCTCGCGCTGGGAAACCCCGGCCAAGCAGCCGGAGCCGACCCCGACCCGTAAGCCGGAGGCGACCCCGGCCCGTAAACCGGAGGCGACCCAGACCCGTCAGCCGGAGCCGACCCCGGCCCGTCAGCCGGAGGCGACCCCGGCCCGCCAGCCCGAGGCCGCCGGCCGCCAGTCCCAAGCCGCCCCCGCCAGCCGTGAGAAACCCCACACTGTGAGGCCCCCGGAGTCGCCGGTCGTCAGCGGGCCGCGCCGGGCCGGCGGAGCCGCCGCCCCGCCGGCGACCCCGGCGATGCCAAAGGCCAACCCCAAGCCAAACCCGCGGGAGCCACGGGAGCCGGACGGCGGACGGCGCGGAAGGCGTTGAGCCGCCGGCCGCGGCAATGGACGGGGGGCGGCTGACCGGCACAACCGTGCGGGGCGGCGCGGCCGTCCCCGAGACCCGGCATGCTGAACGCGGCCCCCCCCAGGCTGGCCGGCATTCAGCAACGGCAAGGCAAGCATCCATGGGCAGACTCACCCTCAAGGCCAAGCTCGGACGGACCGGGCTACGCGTCCCGCCGATCCTCTTCGGCACCAGTTGCCTGGGCAACCTGTACGAGGCGCTGGCACCCGAGGTCAAGCTGGAGATTCTTCGGCAGTGGTTCGCGTGCGTCGAGCCGGCAGTGGTTGCGGACTCCGCAGGCAAGTACGGCGCCGGGCTGGCGCTCGAAGTGATCGGCGACGGCCTGCGGCGGCTGGGGATCCCGCCGGCCGACATCCTCATCAGCAACAAGCTGGGCTGGAAACGGGTGCCGCTGCGCGGCCCCGAGCCGACGTTCGAACCCGGCGTCTGGGCCGGACTGCGCCACGACGCCGAACAGCGCATCGGCTACGACGGCATCCTCGAATGCTGGCACCAGGGCTGCGAGCTGCTCGGGCCGGGGTACGCGCCGCAACTGGTCAGCGTCCATGATCCCGACGAATACCTGGCCGCGGCGGCGACGGAGCGCGAGCGGGGCCGCCGCTTTGCCGACATCCTCGACGCCTACCGCGCACTGCACGAGCTCAGGCAACGCGGCGAGGTCCGGGCGGTCGGAGTCGGCAGCAAGGACTGGCGGGTCATCCGCCGCATCGCCGACGCCGTCCCCCTGGACTGGGTCATGCTGGCCTGCAGCCTGACCGTCTACACCCACCCGCGCGAGCTGCTGGATTTCGCCGCCGGCCTGCACCGCGCCGGCACCGGCATCATCAACTCCGCCGTCTTCAACGCCGGCTTCCTGACCGGCGGGGCCTACTTCGACTACCGCCGCCCCGATCCCGTCGCCGACGCGGCGCTGTTCGCCTGGCGCGAGCGTTTCCTAGCCGTGTGCGGCCGGTTTGCGGTGCGGCCGGCCGACGCCTGCGTGCGCTTCGCCCTGTCGCCGCCCGGAGTGGTCAGCATCGCGCTGAACACCGGCCGGCCGGAACGCATCCGCGGCAATGTCGCCTCGGTGCAGGCCGTAATCCCCGATGGGTTCTGGCTCGCCCTCAAGGACGCCGGCCTGATCGCCCGCGACTACCCGTACCTGGCCGCCTGATGGCCCCGCCCCCATGACCGCCCCGCACCGCGTCCGTCCGCGCCGCCGCGGGCTTGCCATCCAGCCTCGCGCCGCCTATGGTAACCACGGGTCGCGCAGGGTAGGGCCGACAAGCCGCCAGGGCGGCGAGGGATGACCGGAACCATGGACTTTGCGAAGCACACGACCGAGGGCTACACCAACCCGCTTCCGGGGATTCGGCAGAGGACTCTCGTCTTCGGCGAACGCACGCTCATGGCCGAGTTCCGGCTGGCCAAGGGCAGCGTCCTGCCGGTTCACGCACACCCGTACGAGCAGACGGGACACCTGGTCGGCGGCCACATCCTCCTGACGATCGGGGGGACGGAGCACGACACCCGTCCGGGCGACTCCTGGTGCATCACGATGAATGTGAAGCACGAGGCGCGGATCCTCGAAGACTCGGTCGCCATCGAGGTCTTCTCGCCGGTCAGGGAAGACTACCTTCCGGACAAAGGAAAACGCCCGTAGCCGGTGACAGGTGGACGTGCGGCTGGAGAAGGGCAGGCGACCGCCCGCCAAGGCGGCCATCGCCACGCCGCAGAGGTTCTGCCCGTGAGCCGCCGGCCCTTCGCCATGCCACCCCGGGTCTCAGTCCGGCCATCCGCCGCCGGTCTCCCCCCGTCCCCGCGTGACCCGCCTGCCCCACGATCCACGACCCACGACCCATTCGTTGCCGTTGCGCGAGCGCGGGGCGGCTTGTAGGCCGCGCCGTCAGCGTGTACGTTGCCGGCCTGCGGTGCGTGCCAGGCGACGCGGGGTCTGAGCCCGGCGCGCACCGGCGGCATCGCAGCGCCGCCTGCGGGTCTTCATCACACAAGGAGTTGGCTGGGTATGGCAAAGATTGTCTTCATCGGGGCAGGGAGTCTGGGCTTCACACGCGGGCTGGTGCGCGACCTGCTGACCTTCCCGCGCTTCCAGGACGCGACCTTCGGGCTGGTGGACATCCATCCCGGGCGGCTCGAGATGGCGCGGCAGTCGTGCGTGAAGCTGATCAAGGAGGGGGGGCATGCCGCCAAGGTCGAGGCTTCGACCGACCGCCGCAAGCTGCTGCGCGGGGCCGACGCCGTGCTGGTCACCATCCTGTGCGGCAACTGCGACATCTGGCAGCATGACATCCTGATCCCGAAGAAGTACGGGGTGGACATCAACGTCGGCGACACCCGCGGCCCGTCGGGCGTCTTCCGCGCCCTGCGCACGATCCCGGAGATGATCGGCATCTGCCGGGACATGGAGAGGCTCTGCCCCCAGGCGATCATGCTCAACTACACCAACCCGATGGCGATGCTCTGCCACGCCATGCAGCGCGAGACCTCGATCAACGTGACCGGGCTGTGCCACAGCGTGCAGGGCACGGCCCACATGCTGGCCACCTGGGCCGGGGTGCCGCCCGGTGAGGCCGACTACGTGTGCGCCGGCATCAACCACCTGGCCTGGTACCTGAAGTTCGAGCACCGCGGCCGCGACCTGTACCCGGACATCCGCAAGGCGGTCAAGACGCGCAAGGAGGTCTACAACGAGGAGCAGGTGCGCAACGAGATGTTCTTGGCGCTGGGGTACTACGTCACCGAGTCCAGCGGCCACAACTCCGAGTACAACTGGTGGTTCCGCAAGCGGCCCGACCTGATCGAGACGTACTGCACCCACGGCACCGGCTGGAACCCCGGCGTCTACGCCTACATCCTGGACTGCTACCGCCAGGGCGAGCAGAACTGGGAGAAGCACTTCCAGGACTGGCTGAAGAGCCCCGACTGGAAGGATCCGCAGAAAAAGGCGGCGATGCTGCGGCGCGGCCACGAGTACGCGGCCAGCATCATCGAGGCCTACCTGGGCGGGGAGATGTTCCGCTTCAACGGCAACGTGCCCAACACCGGCCTGGTGACCAACCTGCCCGAGGGCTGCTGCGTCGAGGTGCCGGTGCTGGCCAGCCGCGGCCGCATCCAGCCCATGCACGTCGGCGAGCTGCCGCTGCCGGTGCTGCCGCTGACCCTGACCAGCGCGGCCAACGAGATGATGGCGGTCGAGGGCGCCCTGAGCGGCGATGCCGAGGCGGTGCTTCACGCCATCTGCAACGACCCGCTGACGGCGGCCGTGCTGTCGCTGGCCGAGATCCGCAAGATGGTCGCCGAGATGCTGAAGGTCAACCGGCCCTACCTGCCGCAGTTCCGCTCGGTGAAGCTGTAGCCGGGGGCCACGGGGGTCCGGCCATGATCCACGTGACGATCGCCAACCTGTCGGTCTCCAACGTCGGCTTCGTGGTCTTGCTGAAGAGTGTGGACGCGACCGAGACCCGTACGCTGCCCATCTTCATCGGCCTGCCGGAGGCGCAGGCGATTGCGGTCGAACTGAACGGCATCACCCCGCCGCGGCCGATGACGCACGACCTGATGAAGAGCGTGCTGGACGCCCTCGAAGCCCGCCTCGAACGCATCGAGGTCACCCGGCTCGCGGAAGGCACGTTCTACGCCCGTCTGATGCTGGCGTTCGAGGGACAGGAGCTGGAGGTGGATTCGCGGCCCAGCGACGCCATCGCCCTGGCCCTGCGCTGCAAAGCCCCGATCTTCGTGGCCGAGGAAGTCATGGCCGAGGCGGGGGTCCAGCTTGAGGACAAGGACAAGGCGGAGGGCGAAGCGCCCGCCCCGGCCGAGGAGAAGCCCAAGAGCCGGCTGGCCGAGTTGAAGGCCGAACTCGAAAAGGCCGTCCGCGAAGAGCGCTACGAGGACGCGGCGCGGCTGCGTGACGAGGTGCGGCGCGCCTCCATGTCAACGAACAACTGAGCCGGCCAGGCGCGGCGCGGCACGGGTTCGGCATCGGGCTCGGTAAGAACTGCCGTTTGCCGGGCTGGAGGGACGACCTCCGTGTCGTCCGGGTTCGTCCGCGGCAGACCGGGTATTTGGGTATGACCTGGCGGACACGGAGGTCCGCCCTCCATCGCACGGTGCAGGTGTCGTCCGCGGGGGTTCTGCACGCGGCTCACCGATCACCGGTCACCAGTCACCGGTCACCGGTCACCGATCACCGGTTCCCGGCCTTACCGGCGGAGTCCGCCGGCTCCACGGCCTACGGCCTACGACCCACGACCCACGACCCACGGCATCACCGGCGGAGTCCGCCGGCTCCAGTGCCCCACGACCCACGGAGAAGACAGTGAAGATCACGTTCCTTGGCGGCGGTTCCTACCGTGTGCTACCGATTGTCCGCGGACTGCTCGGGGCGCGCGAACTGCACGGCTGCCAGATCGCCCTCTTCGACACGGTTCAGCCGCGGGCTGAGGCCATGGCCCGCATGATCCGGCGCTGTCCCGAGTTCGCCGGCAGCGGCGCCGCGGTTGCCTGTCATGCGACGGCCGAACCCGCGCTGGCGGCGGTCAGGGACGGC
>MVZH01000167.1 GCA_002068325.1 Lentisphaerae bacterium ADurb.BinA184
CGACCCTCCGATCCACCGGCCCGAGGCCAGCCGCACCGCGGCGACCGGCCCCTGTCCCGGTTCAAGCGTGCGCCGCAAGGAGATGCCGGTCAACGAGTTGCCGACACGAATCGTCCTTTCCTCTTCCTCGACCACCAGATCCGTCTCCGCCGAAGTCCTCTCCCCGGCGAATGCGAACCGACGGGTCTCAAACGGCGCCAGATCGGTCAGGAACACAATCCGCTCGGGCTTGCCATCGGGCCCGGGCACGATCTGGTAACTGACCGCGCGGCCCTCGCCGTCACGCAAGGCATGCCGCCGCAGGATGTGGCGGCGCTGCTCGCGGCTGCCCAGCGGAAACGAGACCCTCTCATTCCGCCATTCGCGGTTGAGATAGTCGGTGACGACGTATTCCTCAGCCGCGGCCGCCGCGTCTATGGCCCCAAGGATTGCGAGGATCGCAAGGCCAGCCGCCGGGAGAAGGAAACGACTGGCCCGCGGAAAACGGGAATGTGCGTCCATGGCAGGTTCTCCGGCCGTTTCACTGGGTAGCGCGGGGCTCAGTCGTTCCGTTGACACTGACACCCATGGCTGTCGCGAGCCGTCGGCGGCTGTCGGAAGTCCGCGTTCTGTTCCGGCTCACGACCTGTGACGCCAATATGCCTTCCGCCCCCGGCATCCGCAACCGGGCCGTGCAAAATCCGGCCGGCGCGGTTATCCTTGCCAACCCGCCATGCGGGCGAAAGGCAAAGGTTCCGCCATGCAGAACGTCCGTGTCGCCGCCGACCGCTGGAACTTCGAACTGTCCGGCAGCGGCGAGCCAATCATCCCGCTGGGCGGGAACATGCTCGGCGACCTCCATCCGGTCGCGGGCACGCTCTTCGACCGTTTCGACGCCGCCGACTGCGACCGCCGGTTCGGGCTCATGGCTGACCTGGGCCTGAACTGCCTGCGCCAGGCCATCGGCGTCAACCGCGTCTTCGATCCGGTGACCGGGTTCAAAGCCGACGGCCTGCGCAACTGGGACACGTTCATCGGACTGGCCGAGAAGCACGGCATCCGCCTCATGCCGGTGGGCGGCTACGTCGGCGGCAACGACTGGTTCGACGCCGGACGGCTCGCCGACTTCGGCCGCGCCCTCGACGACTCGTGCCGTTTCTGGAACGCCTTCGCGAGCCACTACCGGAATCACCCCGCCATCTTCGCCTGGGACCTGCGCAACGAGCTGCTGTTCAGCGTGCATCCGCTCGACCGCCAGGATGCCGCCGCGCAACCGCGCATCGAGGCCGCCCTCAAGCAGGCGTGGCCGCAGTGGCTCGAATCCCGTTACGGCAGCGTCGCCGCCATGAACCGTTTCTACGCAAGCTCCTTCGACAGCTTCGCCGCGGTTCCCGGTTCGGTGCTGTTTGCCGACAAGCCTTTCGACCCCTGTGCCTGCGACTTCCGCAACTACCTCAACGACCGCGGCTACGAGTGGTGCAAGCGCCAATGCGAGGTGCTGCGATCCGTCAGCCCGGAACACATGCTCGTGCAAGGCAACAACGGCTGGCTGTTCCCCGATATGGATCTGTGGCTGGCCAACGGATTCCACAACCGCGCCCTCCATGACCTGTTCGACTTCGTCACCATCCACGTCTACCCCGCCCCGCAGTGCCAGCCCGGCGGACACGGCGACCCCCTCGACGGCGGCGAGGCCCTCCACTTCTTCCTGAATGCCGCGGTGGCCATGGCCCGCATGGACCACTACGGCAAACCGGTCGTCTTCCAGGAGTTCGGCTGGTACGGCGGCGGCGCCTCCCGTTTCCTCGGCGAACTGCCGTACCGCAGCGAAACGGAGCACGCCGACTACATGCGCCTGCTGATGGAGACCGTCACCCCCCACGTCAACGGATTCCTCAACTGGCCCACCTTTGACATGCCGACGGCCAACGACATCTCCAACCATGGCGGGATCTTCACCCACGACGGCCGCCCCAAAGCCCTCACCCGCGTCTTCGCCGACCTCGCGACGCGCTTCGGCGGCCGCCGGCTCGTGCGCGCCCGCGGAACCGTCACCCTCACCTGTTCGCTGCTGGGGCTGTACACCTCGCGCCAGTACCAGGACAGGCTGTGGGAGGACGTCCATGCCGTCGTCGCCGCCGGGCAGATCCCCGACTTCCGGTTCGTCTGAACCCGCCATGAGGCACTGTGGCCGCCGCGCCCGGGGCCGCCTGACGGCACCGCACCCCCCCGGAACCCAGCCAGGGCCGGCCGCTCACGGCGCGTGCACGGCGTCCGCGATGGTTGGCGCAAACGGCCGCGTCCAGCCGGGGACGAACTCGAGGTTGCGCACGGTCAGCTCGTGTTTCCCCTCGGGGACGGGCAGGGTGATCCGCCAGGTGTTTGCGCAGCTGCCCCATCCGCTGGCCGGGTAGTCGGTCCAGCAGGCCATGCTCTGGCGGCCATCGACAAAGAACGCCGGGCGGACGATGAATGGCGGCTGGCTGACGTGGATGACGCGGGCCCGCCCGTCCGTGGTCAGGCGCACGCTGTCCCCGTCCAGCGTCGCCTCGAACGGCCCCTCGCCGGTCACGGTCACGCCGCGCCCGAGGTCGACAGTCCTGGTCGTCTTGGCGTAGCCGCCCTCAACGCGGATCACGCCCGGCTTGAGTTCCGCCAAGGCAACGGTCTTCTCGAACGGGCCGTCCCCCTCGACGATGCACCCCCTGTAGCCGATGCGCCCGGAACCGGCGTTGAGGCAGAACACGACACGGTCGGCAGACACACGCACCGCGCCGGCCTTGCCAGCGAAAACCACCTCGTCCCGCTCGACGGCGGTCGGCCGGTCGGCAAGAAAGACGTAGTCCGTCCCCTCGGCGGTGGTGATCTTCATCCCGTCCGCGCCGAACGGCACGCACGCCGGCACCGGTTCCTCGCCGCCGCGCGGGAAGACGACATAGAAGAAATCCTCGCCGGCCGCCGCCGGAATCTCGACAATCGTCTTGGTCTCCTTGCCCGACGGCACCGACCCCTGCACCCCGTAGTCGAAGGTCATGCGGATGCGGACTTCGCACGGCCGGCTGAAGCCAAACCACGTCGAGGCGCCGAACGCGGTCTTCATCTCAACCGTTGAGCCGCGCTTCATCGGCATCTCGTTCTCCGCGAAGACCTTGTTCCGTTCGAGCGCGGCGAAGCCCTGCCCATCGACGGCGATGCGGTCGGCGTCGTCAAGGTTCAGCCAGCTCCACCACTTGCGCCGTTGCTCGCCGCCGGGGAAGGTGTCGCGCATGACGAAGCCGTTGGCACCCTCGGGCCGTGCGCTTTTGAGGTAGAGCACGTGGCGGCGCCAGTGCATCTCGCCCTGGCCGTCGGTGAACAGCTCCGGCGGGTAGTAGCGGTCGGCGACGGCGTAGTCGGCGGCCGGGCCGAAGCCGTAGTCGGCGATGCTGCCGTCCACCCGCCCGAAGACCTCGGGCAGGTCGCGGCGTCCGACCTTGACTCGGTTGTGATAGATGCCGTTGTCGCGGGTTGGCGCGGGGTTGGCCAAGTACTGGTAGCCGGTGCCGGGCGAGAGCGGCGCGCCCTTGCCGTAGAGCACAACGTTGAGCGCATCGGTGTCCCAGTGTCCCCAGTTCGCGCCGGCGCGCAGGAGCATGGCGGTCTCCAGCGGCGATCCGAAGTGGGCGCGGAAGGCGACGCCGTACGTGGGGATGAAGGCCGTCTGCAGGGCAACCGGCCTGGCCGGGATCGCGGGCCGGTAGAAGAGGGGGAAGCCGTTCCACTCGCCGCCGCCGGCCTGGGGCTGATTCTCCGTGATGCGGCCCCTGGCAAGGCCGTGCATGGCGCGCAGCCAGCCGGCGAACTCGGGGTCGCCTGATTCGGCGGCCATGGCGATTCCCCAGACCGATTCGAGCAGGTTGGCGCTGTTGCCCATGCCGGGGATGATGCGGCGGCCCTCGGCCCGCGCCTCCGGCATCGAGAGGTTCGCGAGGTAAGTCAGATTGGCGCGCGCGGCTCCGGGCTTTGCGAGGTCCGCAACGCCAAGGTTGCGCAGCGCGGTCTGGGTCACCAGCATCTGGCGCAGCGGGGCGTAGAGCTGATAGGCCGGGCATTCGAGGTCGGCGCCGTCCCAGGCAAATTCGGTGGCGTACTTGTACTCGGCGAACCGGCGCAGGCAGTCCAGCCAGTACGCCTGCCGCGGGTGGTCGGGAAGCAACGCCGCGAAGTAGGTCAGCATGAGGGTGCGGTTGTAGGTCATGTTGTTGTTGCCGAGGTGGACGCCGGCGCCGCGCGGGTTGAAGTCCGGCTCGGAACCCAGGTTGGCGTAGACCGCCAGCCAGCGGCGCAGTTCGCGGCGGGTGTCGGCGGGCAGGTCCGGGCAGGCCAGCGCGTCCTCGGCCCGGATGGCGAAACCGAGCTGCTGCGCCTGGCGGTATCCGGTCAGCCCGCTGCACATGAAGTTGTGGCCCGCGTGATCGCCGATCTCGAACGTCTGCTGGAGGCCGGTGAGGACCGTCTGCGCCTGGCGCAGCGCGTCCTCGCGGTTGCCGCTGTACAGGTACCAGGTCTTCAGCAGCGCGGCGTCAGGATGCTGGTCGAGGACGGCGGCGGTGGCGGCGACCTCGGCCGACGGCGAGAACGGCCGCGGCGAGGCGTGCCCGGGCGTGGGGGCAGGCAGTTCCACTAACCAGTCCTTGTAGCGGTCCAGGCCGATGTGCCCGAAGCGGCCCTGTATGTTGGCGGCGTCGGCGCCGGCGTAGAATCCCCACTCACGGCGGCCGTACGTCGGGCTCAGCCCGGGGTCGTGTTCGTGGCTGGAGAACGGCGAGAAGTCGTCGGCAATGTCCATGGACCAGCGGATGTGGCGCGTGCCCACCGGCAGGCTCAGCAACACGCCCTCCCCTTCCTTGTACCAGGCGTTGATCGCGGTGGCGCGCCGCCACGAGCCGACGTGCAACGTAGCCACCGCCAAGTTGCGCCCCGACTCCGGCGGCTCGGCGTCGTAGACTTGCAGACCGCCCAGCAACCCGCCCCACTTGCCGCCGGGAACGATCGCCGGCAACGCCACCAGCCCGGCCTCCGGCGCAACCGGCGACGGCGCCTGCCCCACGCCGCCGACCGGCACGCTGTCCTGAGCGCCCTTGCGCTGCTTCACGTAGTCCGCCATCGGAGAGGCCTGCACCCCTCCCGCCAGTCGCCCCAGGAGTGGCGCCGGCCAGCCCTTGTGCAGCGACAACACCAGCATGTCTTCGCCTTGCGTCACTTCGCCCAGGTCGTACTCCTCGGTGACGACGGCGACCGGCACGCCCGGGGACAGCCGTAGACGCCACACGTATTCCCCGCGCGGCACGAACGCGTAGCGCGCCTCGTACTCAAAGCATGCCGGCCCCTGCCGAACCACCCGGAAGACGCTCGAACCCACCCGTCGCTTGGAGACAAAGCGCGCCGCCCCGACCCAGTCCTGCCCGGCCTGGCGCCATTGCGACAGGGGCGCAGGCACCTGCGACATCTCGACCGCCGGGTCAAGTGCGCGCTCGCCCGGCGCCGGCATGCGGAACGCCAGGAACTCGTTGCCGGCCTCGAGCGTCGCCCCGTCCAGCTTGACATGCAGCGTGCTGACGGCGGCCACGGGCGCGCCGCCGGCAGCCTGCGCCTGCACGGCGTACGTCACGCTCTGTCCCTTCGGCAGGCTGGCGACAAAGGCGAGCGTCTCGCCGTCAGTTTGCGCGGGAACGGCCGTCCCGTCCGGGCCGATGACGGTCACCTGCCCGGGCGTGAAGCGTTTGGTGTCGAGCGTGAAGTGGATCAGTTCCGGCCCCCAGCCCCGGATGCCGTAGTCGGTCAGCGTCAGCTTGCCGTCGGCAGGTACGGCCCGCCGCGTCAGCGGGTCAGGCACCGGCGCCGCAGATGCCACGCACGCCGCCATAGCACTCGCCGCCGTCAGACCAATCAACACTCTTTGCATCGCGTTACTCCTGGCCGTTGTCCTGCTCCGGCCCTGTACCACACGACCGGGACAATGAAGGACGCTGAAACCTGTCGAGGGAAGCCGTTGCCCCGGCGCCCCGGAACGGTCTCCCCATCACCCTTCCTTCGCGTTCATCCCCTTTCGGTACACCGTGTACGCCAGGTACAGCTCCTCGGTCTGCGGCACGCCCAGCCCGGGGCAGACCCGCTGGGACGTCATCAGCCCCGGCACCGTGTACGCCACCACCCGCTCGACGTGCGGCGCCGCCAGCCGTACCTGCGCCTCGATCCGCTCAAAGGACGCCGGAATCAGCGGCTGGAAAAAGATCTCGTTCTCAAAGCAGAACAGCTCGGTGTTGGCCCACAGCGCGACGCCGGTGTGGTCGTGCACCCGGCGCGCCGTCGCAAACAGCCTCTCGTTGTTCAGGGGATCGGGCGGCCCCGGCACCTGAACCGCGGTCGCCAGGCCGATCCCGTCCTGGTAGGCGATTGCCGTAAGGCCGGTCTCCTCGACCCGCCGCACATTGTCGTCGCAGTCGTCGAGCCGCCGTTGCCCGTGCAGGAAGTACGGCGAGGCGATGGCCGGCCATTTCGGGGTCAGCCGCCGCCACATCGCCGTCAACCGCCCCGCAAAGGCAGTCTGCGCGGGTTCGAGCTTTCCCTGGACCACGGACATCTCGGCCGCCATGTACCAGCCCTTCCAGCCGGCTTCGCCGCCGTAGCGGTCCAGCAGCTCGGCCGACACCGCCTCGTACCAGCGCATCGCCTCGTCGCCCGTCTGTACCCGCCCGGAGTCCAGCTCGCCGGGGATGAAGCCGACGCCCATGTAGAAGTCCATGCCCTCGGCCGAGCACGCCTTCAGGATCGCCCCGAGCGGATCGTAGCAGTTGCGGGTGTACCAGCGCTTCTCGAGTGGCTCCTGCATGACCCTCGACGGGTAGACCGAGAGGCCGTCCTTGGCCACGCACTGCAGCATCAGCAGTTCCAGCCCGAGGTCACGCCTCAGGTGCCGGATCAGCACGGCCCAGTCTTCGTCCGTGTAGGCGAGCGTCCGGCGGTTCCAGTACACCCCGTCGCGCGGACAGGGATGCACAACGTCAATCCACGAACCGGTTATGAAGGCAGCCGCCATGGTGTCGTCACCTCTGTCATACGGTTGTGAACCTCGAGTCCGCGGTCGCAGTCCTCGCCCCGCAAGGGTCTGTCTGGGGTACGCCGTCTGGTGTCCGCCAATCGGCAATCGCCTTTCGACTCTTCACCTTTCCGGACTTTCACCCTTTCCGCCTTCCACCTTCCGCCTTCCACATTCCGCGTTTACCCTGGGGCTTGGCAGAAGGCGGTGAACACCTCGTCGGGGGTCTCGGCCGGGATCTCGCAGCCGGCGCTCAGCATGTACGGCAGACCGCGGGCCCGGCGCAGGCACGCCAGCGCCCGCGCCTGGCACTGCTCCGGCGTAGCCTGCATGATCTCGCTGACGGGATCGAGATTGCCCTTGAAGCACTTCGCCGCGCCGCCGTACACCGCACAGGCCCGTTCGAAGGGCACGAGATGGTCAACGTTGAACAGCTCCGCGCCGCATCGGGCCATGTCCGGCAGCAGCGCAGTCGTGTTGCCGCAGATGTGCAGCTTGACCCGCCCGCCGGCCGCGCGGATGCCGGCGCAGACCCGCTGTTCATACGGGAGCGCGAACTCGCGGTACATGGCCGGCGAGACAAGGCTGGCGGCCGCGTCCCCTGCCCCGACCATCGCCGCCCCGGCCGCGGTCTGCGCCACGCCGAAGGCGATCACCAGCCCCGTCAGAAAGTCCAGGATTCGATGGGCCAGGGCCGGCTCGTCAACCAGCATCAGCATAAACTCGCTGACTCCGCACAGCGAACAGGCCTCGGCGAACGGCATGTCCACCCAGCCCAGAACCAGACAGTCGTCCCCCGCGGCCCGGGCCATGGACTCGACCGCCCGCACGCGGTCCGCCATGCGCGTCCGCGAATCGTTCGGGTCCGGCCGGCCCAGCCGCGCCAGGTCCGCGGCCGTCCGCACCAGCGGCCTCTGGGCAAAGGGCGGCTTGCTCTCGGGGAAGACCATCTCTGCGCCGAGGTCGGCCACCAGCCGGAAGGCGTCGGAACAGGCGGTGATGGCATCGATTCCGAACCGTGAACGCACAGCCAGCTGCGCCTCGGCAAGCGCGGTGCCGTCCGTGGCAAACTGACGGTAAGACAGCCCCGCCCGGTCCACCGCGAAGAACATCAGCAGCGGGAAGACCGGCACGCGGTCCACCGGCCGGCCCGCCAACGCCGCCAGACATCGTTCCTTGCTGTTCATGAGTGGCCCTGTGCAGTCCAACCCGCCCTTGCGCCCTTCGCAACGGGGTCACGTCTGTCCAGAATCGCCGCTTGCCTGCGACGAGAAACAGCCGGAAGGGGCGGTTTCCCGTAATCGTCCTCGTCGTCGTCCTCGTACTCGAAGAGCGAGGTTCCCCACCGACGGAAAGCGAGAACGAGCACGAGGACGATGGACGAGCACGATGACCGTTCCTGGACAGCAGTGCAACGGGGTAGAAGATTGTAAACCGGGCATCCGCGAAAGCAAGTGCAGGCTGGCGGGGCGGACACCCTCAGGGTACATTGCATGCACGGTCCTCAAAGCCAGCATGTGATGCAGCTCCATGTGCCGCAGTCACGAAGGAGGCACGCCCCATGTCCCAGCCACCGGCCGTCCCCACTACACGCAGAACCTCCTCCGCCGCCGTCACCGGCCTCGTCCTCGGCATCCTAGCCCTGACCTGCTTCTCGATCCTCGCCGGAATCCCGGCCATTATCCTCGGGATCGTCGCCCTGAGCCGCATCAGCCGCTCGGGAGGCATGCTCGAAGGCAAGGGCCTCGCCATCGCCGGGCTGTGCACCGGCGGCGCCAGCGTCCTGATCCTGCCGATCGTGGCCGGCCTGATGCTGCCCGCTCTCTCGCAGGCCCGCGCCAAGGCCAGGGAAACGGTGTGCATGAGCAACGCCAAGCAGGTCATGGTCGGGGTGTTCCAGTATGCCTACGACCACCAGGACCAGTTGCCCGACTCCGTCGACGCCCTCACTGAGGACCTCGGCGATCAAGAGAGCCGAAGCCGCCTGCTGACCTGTCCGCAGTCCGGCGCCACACCGTGCTTCGAGCTGGTCATCACGGGGCGGGATCTCAGCAGCCTCCCCAACCCCGGGCAGACCGTTGTCCTGCGCGAGACCCAGGCCCCCCACCACGGCAGACGTGTCGTCGGCTACGCCGATGGCCACGTCGAGATCGTCGCCGGCGACTAGCCTGGCCGGTTCGCCACGACGGCTCGAAGTCCTGGAATCATTGTTATTCCGCGTTCAGTCTGCCCCGCCGCCTGGGCCTACATCGGGGGGCTGGCCCTGTCGGGGAAGAGCCGGATGGAAATACAACGTTCTAAGAAGCAAAGGGTAAGGGAGAATTGGTCTTCGAGTCTCTGCCGTGACTCGCGCCGGCTACTTCACCGCCATCCGTTCAATCAGTCCGGCCCAGAACGGCGTTTCCCAGAAGGGGATGCAGGCTCCGTCGCCGGTGCCCAGGACGGTGCCGGCGAAGACATACACCCGCCCCTTGCCGACCGTGTGCCACAGCCCGACCGGATGCTCGCCGGCCCAAACCATAACCTGCGCGTCGTCGGCTGGAGGGACATCGTGCCTCCAGAACAGCGCCGGCCGGGCGGCGTCGGGGGCGGCCTTGCCGAGACCAAGCTCAAGCGGGGGTTCGCACCGCACAACCTCAAAGGCCCCTTTCAGCCGGACGGGCAGGAGTTCCTCGATGTAGGTGTTTGGCACGCCGCCCTGGCCGAGCGTCTCCGAGCCGCCGAGCACCACCAGGCGCCCGCCATCCAGAACCCAGTCGTGCAGGATGCGC
>MVZH01000168.1 GCA_002068325.1 Lentisphaerae bacterium ADurb.BinA184
GGAGCGGGTAATTAATTAAAAAGCGGTCCTTATATTAATATATACTTTTTAATTAATTACATCTTTTTGAGTATTCGACCAAAAAAGCACGCTTAGAAGCATCAGATTTTTATATATTTTGATGGACTAACAATCCATACGGGAGTTTTTCGGGAGACCCCCCGCGGACGACAACTGCCTTGTGTGATGGAGGGCGGACTTCCGTCTCCGCCAGGTCATACCCGAAGACCCGGCCTGCCGCGGCGGAACCCGGACGACGCGGAGGTCGCCCCTCCAGCCCGGCAGACAGCGGCCCTCGTCCGCGCCAATGGAGGGCTGGGCTGCGTTGTGCCGGCCACATGATGGAGGGGGTTCTGCCAGCGCCTCTGCGGTCAAGACTGCGTGTCGGGGCAAACCTCACCACGAAGAGCGTGAAGGACGCGAAGAGCGGGGGCGGTCAGGGCGGGGCCGCGCGACGGGCGGCGCGGCCATCGCTTGAAAATGTCAATCGGCGCTTTACGTTGTCCATATGAAGTACCTCCATCGCCAGTGCGAAGACAAGTTGCGGGCGTATGCCCGGTCGTTTCCCTGCGTCCTGGTGGTCGGGGCGCGTCAGGTGGGCAAGAGCACGTTGCTGGCACACCTGTTCGGGGCCGGGCGCCGTGCGTTCACCTTCGACCCGGTTCAGGACATCTATGGCGTGCGGACCGACCCCGACCTGTTTCTCCGCAACAATCCGCCACCGCTGATCCTGGACGAAATCCAGGCGGGCACCGTGGCGCGGCCCCGCGACGCCCAGTCGCTGGCCATTGTCCAGGAACGGCTGGGCACGGCGGCCGCTCCGGCATTGATCGTCTATGCCGGGCGCGACCTGCTGCGGCTGAACGAGCGTTGCCTGGCGGTGCCGTTCGATTGGCGGGTCGCGGCGGCGCCGCGCGCCCGCGCCCGGCGTGGCCGCGTTGCAGACCATGGCTCTTGACGGTGTACCCGTAGAACCACCGGCAATGCTGCCTGGCGGGGGGAGAGTTTTCTGGCGCGAGGGCGGGGCGGCGTCCGGGGTCAGGCGGGGGCGAAGCCGAAGAGCTGCCGGGGCCGGTCGTAGGCGAGGCGGCGGACGAGGCGTTCGGCGAGGTGGGAGGGCATCTGGCCGCGGGCGACCATGGTCCCGACGACGTCGCAGAGCACCCGGCGGAACATCTCGTGGCGCGAGCCGTAGGAGAGCAGCTTGCGCGAGTCGCTGACCATGCCGGCGAAGTTGCTCAGCAAATCCACCGAGCCGATGTATTCGAGCTGGCGGCGCATGCCGATGGGGGTGTCGTTGAACCACCAGGCGGAGCCTAGGTTGACGTCGGCGCCGAAGGCGCGGCAGAGCGTGGCGACGGTCGGCTGGTGGCTGGGGTCGAGGGTGTAGAGGACGACCTTCAGGCGCCCGTCGAAACGGTTGAGGAAGGGGACGAGCGGCGTCACGATGTCAATCGCGTGGTCCGAGATGTCGCCGCCGGAGTCGGGGCCGACGGTGCGGGCGAGGCGGTCGCGGACGTCGCGCACGCAGCCCAGGTGGAGCTGGAAGACCCAGCCTTTCGCGGCGTCCAGCTCGGCGACTTCGTTGAGGATGTACGACATGAAGGCGACCGTCTCGGCGGGTTCGAGGCGGCGGCCTTCGCGGGCCTTGCGGAAGGCGGCGTCGGCGTCGGCGGTCTCGATGTCGAAGCCGTAGGGGGTCTGGACGCCGTGGTCGCTGGCGACGCAGCCGTTCTCGGCGAAGTAGTCGTGGGTGAGACGGAGGGCGGCGACGAGGTCGCCGACGGAGGTGAAGGTTGCGCCGACACGGGTTTCGAGGCGGGCGATGTAGTCGCGCCAGTCGGGCTTGAAGATGTTCATCGCCTTGTCGGGGCGGAAGGTTGGGTGGACGCGGGTGGGGAAGCGGTCGTCGGCCAGGCGGCGGTGGCATTCGAGGCGGTCGCAGGGGTCGTCGGTCGAGCAGAGGTCCTCGACGCGCATGGCGCGCAGGAGGGCGCGCGGCCGCATGTCGGGCCGCTGGAGGATGTTGCGGGTGGCATCCCAGAGGGCCGCGCCGGTGTCGGCGCCGATCAGGGTGTCGAGGCCGAGGCGGCGCCTGAGGTCGAGGTGAATCCACTCGTAGGTCGGGCTGCCGACGAGGTCGTCGAAGACGGCGGCCAGGGCCAGCCACTTGTCGCGGTTGGAGGCCGCGCCGGTGATGAGCTCCTCGGCGACGCCGCGCTTGCGCAGCATCTCCCACACGTAGTGGTCGGTGGCGGCCTCGACCTGCCAGATGTCAGGGTAGTTGCGGTCTTCGCAGATTTCCCTGACGTCGGCGTGGTTGTGAGGATCGACGATGGGCAGCTGGGCGATCTGCCGGTAGAGTTCGCGGGCGGTGTCGCCGCCGAGCAGGTAGTGGTCATCGAGGAAGGGCATGTAAGGGCTCCTTTGTCTGGGGGACTCACCGCCAAGGCCCTTCGAGGCTTCGAGCCTATGAGGTGGACACCCCCGGTCACTTCCTGGGCGGTTCGCCGCCGATGAGTTCCAGCAGTTCGGCGGTGCGTTGGCGCATCAAGGGCGCGTCGTCGCGGGCTTCGACGTTGAGGCGGAGCAGGGGTTCGGTCTGCGAGGTCCGCAGATTGAAGCGCCAGCCCTCGGCAAACTCCATGGACAGCCCGTCGAGCGTGGATGTCCTCTCGGCCAGGCGGCGGTAGTGCCGGCGGACGCGTGCCATGGCCGCGCCCGGGTCGGCGACCGTGCGGTTGATCTCACCGCTGGCGGGGAAGCGGCGGCGGCACTCGGCCACCAGCTCCGACAGGGGCTTCGCGCCTTCGCAGAGCAGGGCGGCGACCAGCAGCCAGGGGATCATCCCGGAGTCGCAGTACGCGAAGTCGCGGAAGTAGTGGTGGGAGGACAGCTCGCCGCCGTAGACCGCGTCATGGGCGCGCATGCCTTCCTTCATGAAGGTATGCCCGGTGCGGCATTCGACCGCGACCCCGCCGGCCGCCCGCACCCTCTCGAGCGTGTTCCAGGTCAGGCGCGGGTCGTGGATGACCGCGGCGCCGGGGTGCGACCTGAGCATCTGCGCGGCCAGCAGCCCGACGATGTAGTAGCCCTCGATGAAGTCGCCGTGTTCGTCGAAGAGGAAGCAGCGGTCGAAATCCCCGTCCCAGGCGACGCCGAGATCCGCGTGGTGGCGTCGGACGGCGCGGGCGGTCGCCGTGCGGTTCTCGGGGAGCATGGGATTGGGGACGCCGTGGGGGAAGGTGCCGTCCGGGCGGAAGTGGACGCGGTGGAGGCGGAACGGCAGCCGGCGGGCGAGGGCGTCCACCACGGGGCCGGCGCCGCCGTTGCCGGGGTTGACCACGATGCGCAGCGGCCGCAGGTGCGAGGGGGCGACGAAGGACAGGAGCTTGTCGAGGTAAGGGGCGAGGAGGTTTTCGCGGCGCACCTGGCCGGGGCGGGCGGCGGGCCGCCCGAAGCGTCGGTTGCGCAGGCGCCGTGCGATGGCGTCAAGGCCGGTGGGGCCGCTGATGGGGATGGCACCGGCCCGCACCAGCTTCATCCCGTTGTACTCCTTGGGGTTATGGCTGGCGGTGACCATGATGCCGCCGCCGGCGCCGGGGCGGGCCGCCGCGAAATAGACCATTTCCGTGCCGCAGCGGCCGATGTCCAGGACGTCGGCGCCGCCCTCGCACAGGCCGCGCATGAGCGCCTTCGCCAGGGCGGGGCTGCTGGGGCGGATGTCGTGTCCGACGACCACTGGCCCGGCCGGGCGCAGCTCGGCCGCGCAGGCGCGTCCGACGCGCCAGGCGATCTCCTCGTCCAGTTCAGCCGGGACCTTGCCGCGGATGTCATTGGCCTTGAAGCAGGGCAGGGGGTCAGCCATTTTTGTGTGCCCCGGTTTGGACAATCCGTCGCTGGCCGGTAATGTATCACCTCCGTGTCGAAATGGCGGCCTGCCGGCTCCGGCCGTCGGGCCGGGGGGTGCGGCCGCGAGGCGCTTTTCAGAAAGGACAGTCGAGGATGAAGCCCATGGAAGTCGGCGTGCTCTCGTCTCCGCGTCAGGGCGAGGGCAACACGTTCGAGATGATTGCGAAGTACGGTGTGCGCACCACGCAGCTGTGCAACTGGAACGCGGCGCTGTGGACGCGCGAGTACGCCGCCAAGATCCGCCAGGACTCGAAGGACAGCGGGGTCGAACTGGCCGCGGTGTGGGCCGGCTACAGCGGCCCCGCCGTGTGGAATTTCATCGACGGCCCGGTCACCCTCGGCCTGGTGCCGCCGGTGTACCGGGAACAGCGGGTCGCCGAGCTGAAGAAGGGCGCCGACTTCGCCGCCTGGGCCGGCGCGCCGGCGATCATCACCCACTGCGGCTTCATTCCCGAGAACCCGAAGGATCCGCTGTACGAGGGCACGCTGGCGGCCATCGTCGAGGTGGGCCGGCACTGCGCCGCCAACGGGGTCGGGTTCTGGTTCGAGACCGGGCAGGAGACTCCGGTGGTGCTGCTGCGCGTCATCGAGGACAGCGGCCTGAAGAACCTCGGCATCAACCTGGACACGGCCAACCTGATCCTCTACGGCAAGGCCAACCCGCTCGATGCCCTCGATGTGTTCGGGGCGCACGTGCGCAACCTGCATGCCAAGGACGGGCTCTACCCGACCAACGGCCGCGAGCTCGGGCACGAGGTGGCGATCGGCAAGGGCAAGGTCGGCTTCCCCAAGGTCATCCGGCGCCTGCACGAGCTGGGCTTCACCGGGCAGATTGTGATCGAACGCGAGATCAGCGGCCCGCAGCAGGCCAAGGACATCCAGAAGTCCGTCGGCTACCTCCGGCGCCTGGTGGCGAAGGCGCAGGGTTAGCTGAGGCACGAGTGCCGGCCGTCCCGGGATGGTTCAGGCAAGTCCCCTGGAGCCGGCGGTCCCCGCCAGTGATGCGGGAAACTGGTGATCGGTGACCGGTGACCCGTGATCGGTGAGGCAGCGAACGGAGACACGAGGCGCTCGTGGGGCCTGGAGCCGGCGGTCTCCGCCGGTGATGCATGTCAACCTGGAGCCGGCGGTCTCCGCCGGTGATGCGGGGAACTGGTGACCGGTGACCGGTGACCGGTGATCGGTGAGGCAGCGAACGAAGACACGAGGCGCTCGTGGGGCCTGGAGCCGGCGGACTCCGCCGGTGATGCATGGCAACCTAGACCTGGCGGTCTCGGCCGGCTGGGCCCCGGTGTCAACCGTCGAGGACGATCAGAGGCACAAGGGCGAGCCCGATTCACGAGTGATCACCCAACGGTCCCGCTGAGCTTTCCCGAAGGAGGCGTCCTGTCATGCTCAAAGTCGGCATCATTGGATTTGGCGGCATGGGGCATTTCCACGCCTCGCAGTACCCGCAGATACCGGGGGCGGAGCTGGTGGCGGTGGCGGACATCCGTCCCGAGCAGCTGTCGGCCGCCTCGCTGCAGATCAACCTCGGGGCGAGCGGGGTCTGCGACCTGTCGAAGGCGCGCACGTACGGCTCCGGCGACGAGCTGCTGGCCAAGGAGAAGCTCGATGTGGTTGACATCTGTCTGCCGACCGACCTGCACGCCGAGTACGCGGTCAAAGCCCTGCGCGCCGGCTGCCACGTGATCAGCGAGAAGCCGATGGCGCGGACGCTGCGCGAGGCCGACCTCATGCTGAAGGCGGCGCGGGCGGCCGGCCGCCAGCTGATGATCGCCCAGTGCCTGCGCTTCTGGCCCGTCTACGAGCGGGTGCGCGAGGCCCACCGGAGCGGCGAGTTCGGGCGGTTGCTGATGGTGTCCATGCGCCGGGTCAGCCCCACCCCCGGCTGGGGCGGGGCCAAGAGCTGGTTTGCCGACGGCAAGCGCAGCGGCGGCGCCCTGCTGGACATGCACATCCATGACACCGACTTCGCCAACTGGCTGCTCGGGGTCCCCGCCGCCGTCGCCACCTCGGGCGCCCCCTTCCGCACCGGCGCCATCGACAACGCCGTGACCCACTACCTCTACGAGAACGGGCCGGTGGTGACCGGCGAGACCAGCTGGGGCTACGGGGCCGGCTTCCACAGCGCCCTCTGCGCCATCTTCGAGAACGCCACGATCGAGACCGGCTACCGCTCCGGCGACGTCACCCTGGCCCGCCCCGGCGCCGCCGTCGAGAAGCTCGAACTGCCCGCCAAGGATCCCTACCGCGAGGAGATCGCCTACTTCCTCGCCTGCATCCGCGAGGGGCGCGAGCCGGAGAACTGCACGCCGTTCAGCACCCGCGAGACGATGCGCATCGCGCTGGCCGAGGAACGGTCGGCCCTGGCGGGCGGCAAGCGCGTCACCCTCAAGTAGATCCGGCGGCCGGCGCCCGCCAACGGGTCGCGTCGAGGGCACCGCGACCGACTCTCGGGCCACACAATGCCAGCAACCTCGAAGGCTCCTAGACTTGCCAACCGTCCCATACTTGAGGCGTTTGAAGAACCTCCGCGGACGGCATCTGCCTCCTGCGATGGAGGGCGGACCTCCGTGTCCGCCAGGTCATATGCGAAGACCCGGTCTGCCGCGGACGAACCCGGACGACACGGACGTCGTCCCTCCAGCCCGGCACACGGCAATCCTTACCAGGGCCGATCGAGGCCGGGGCTTTGTCCCAGCCACTCACGCCTGAGTTCTGCAAGCGGCTCAATTGCGTGGACACAAAGATGTACCGGCGGAGTCCGCCGGCTCCAGGGAACGGCCCGGAGGATTGCGAGGCACCGGCGGATTCCCCGGCTCGATGGGAACGGCCTGGAGGGCTGCGAGGCGACTGGCAGAGGGCTGTACTCCATTGCCGTTTCGCCGGCTGCAGCACGGCTTCCGCCCGACCTCCGGGCCGGATGATGCCGCCTGCCGTGGGACGCGACTGCGGTGCGGCTGCGACGCGACCGCATGCCTTGAGCCGTCGAGTCCTGGTGGTGAATGAGGCAGCTTTGCAGGGGTGATGCCATGTCCATCCTCGCCATCCGGCCCGCCAGCGAGTGCCTGTGGGATGAAGTCTCCCTCGGCGAGGTGATGTTGCGCCTCGACCCCGGCGACGCCCGCATCCACACCGCCCGGTCGTTCACCGTCTGGGAAGGCGGCGGCGAGTACAACGTGGCGCGCGGGTTGCGGCGCTGCTTCGGACTGCGCACGGCCCTGGTCAGCGCCTTCACCGACAACCCGGTCGGGCGACTCCTCGAAGACCTCATCCTCCAGGGCGGCGTGGACATGCGGCACGTCGTCTGGCGGCCCTTTGACGGCCTGGGGCGCGAAGCCCGCAACGGCCTCAACTTCACCGAGCGCGGGTTCGGGGTGCGCGGCGCGGTCGGTTGCTCGGACCGCGGCCACACGGCGGCCAGCCAGCTCAAGCCGGGGGACGTTGACTGGGAGGCCGTCTTCCGCCGCGAGGGGGCGCGCTGGTTCCACTGCGGCGGCATCTTCGCGGCCATCGGGGAGCATACGCCCGAGGTGGCGCTGGAAGCGATGCAGTGCGCCAAGGCCAATGGCACGGTGGTCAGTTACGACCTCAACTTCAGGCCGAGCCTGTGGAAGGCCTACGGCGGCTCGCGGCGGGCCATCGAGGTCAACCGCAGCCTGGCGCCGTTCATTGACGTGATGATCGGCAACGAGGAGGACTTCACCAAGGCCTTCGGCTTCGAGGTGCCGGACCTGGACGAACACTGCTCGAAGCTCGACCCCGCCAACTTCCGGAAAATGATCGCCCGCGCGGTCGCTGAGTTCCCCAACCTGAAGGCTGTCGCCACCACGCTGCGCGCGGTCAAGACCGCCACGGTGAACGACTGGGGGGCGATCCTCTACGCCGGCGGCGAATACTGCGAGGCGAAGCTGCGGCCGGGGCTGGAGATACTCGACCGCGTGGGCGGCGGCGACTCCTTCGCCTCGGGGCTGATCTACGGCTTCCTGGCCGGCAAGGGGCCGGCCGAGGCGGTCGAGTACGGGGCCGCGCACGGCGCGCTGGCCATGACCACGCCCGGCGACACCAGCATGGCGACCCGCGCCGAGGTCGAGGCCCTGGTCAAAGGCGGCAGCGCCCGCGTGCAACGCTGACCGGCAGGGTTCACAACCTGCACGATTCACCGCAAAAAGCTCCAAGGCTCAACCGTCGCTTTCATTGTGTGGGTTCACTGCTGTCCAAGAACGGCCATCGTGCCCGTCCCATCGTCCTCGTGCTCGTCCTCGCTTCCCGTCGGGAGGTCGCCTCACCTTTCGACCATGGGGACGACGTCGAGGACGATTGCGGGAAGTCGGCCCTTACGACCGTTTCTCGTGGCGGACAAACTGACGATTAGGGCGGACGGTGCATCGAGACAACGGAGGAGACTACGGCAAAGACAACGGGAGCCTTTGTCTTTACCATACCATAGAGGCGCTTGCAGGACTCCAGCGGACAACAGGTGCCTCCTGCGATGGAGGGCGGACCTCCGTGTCCGCCAGGTCATACCCGAAGACCCGGTCTGCCGCGGCGGGATCCGGACGACACGGAGGTCGTCCCTCCAGCCCGGCAGACAACAGTCCGTGTCGGCGCCGATGGAGGGCCGGGCTCCGTCCCGGCCACTCGTGTCAGGGTTCTGCAAGCGGCTCCGTGACCTTTGCCATCATCTCAAGCCTTTTGTGAAGAACATCGAGGCTGTCCCCCCATGCCGACGGACACCCCAGCCGCAACCGTTCTGCTGAGCGGCGGCCTGGACTCGACCGTGCTCCTGCACCACGTGGCGTGCCGCCTGCGGCGCCGCCCCGTCTACGCGCTGTCCTTCCGGTACGGTCAGCGCCACCGCCGCGAACTGGCCATGGCCCGCTGGCAGGCCGCCGCCGCGGGGGCTGAGGTCCGGCACGCCGTGCTCTCCATCCCCTGCCTGGCCGCCTTGGCCGGCGACGGCAGTGCCCTCGTCGGGGGTGGCCCCGAGATCCCCGACCTTGCCGCCCTCTCGCCCGATGAGCGGCGGCAGCCGCCCACCTACGTCCCCAACCGCAACCTCATCCTCCTCGCCCTCGCCGGCGCCTTCGCCGAGGCCCACGGCTGCCAGGAACTCTACTACGGCGCCCAGGCCCAGGACGAGTACGGGTACTGGGACTGCACCGCCGAGTTCGTCGCCCGGCTCAACGCCACCCTGGCGCTGAACCGGCGCACCCCGGTGCATGTCCTCGCCCCGTTCGTCGGATGGCGCAAGGCCGAGATCGTCCGCCTCGGCATCGAACTCGGCGTGGACTTTGCCCGCACGTGGTCGTGCTACCGCGGCGGGCGGCGGCCGTGCGGAACCTGTCCGACCTGCGTCGAACGGCAACGCGCGTTCCGCGAAGCCGGACATCCTGACCCTTGGGAACGGTGAGGACGAACCGATGACGCCCTGCCCGGCATGTGGTGAGTTCGTGAAAACGCGGGCGTTTTCGCGAACTCGCGGCCCGCTCGTCCGCCGGGGGGAGGGGGTGGTGCGGTGAGGCGGCTGGCGCCATGGTTGATCTGGGGGATTCCGGCGGCGGTGGCCGTTATGGCCGGGGGCATCCTCGCGCTGTGGCTGGGGCACGACCCGTACCGCGAGCTGCACCAGCGCCTTCCCGGTGAGGACGGGCGTCCGGCCCGCCGCGCCGGGGGGGCCGTCGAGGCGCCGGTTCAGATCGGCGAGCTGTTCACGGCGTTCCCGGGGCCGCCGCCGTCGCCCCTGCCCGGTGAGTGGCCGCGTTTCCGCGGCGCTGACGGCACCAGTACGGCGTCCGGCTCCGTGCCGCTGGCGGTATCCGGGGCGC
>MVZH01000169.1 GCA_002068325.1 Lentisphaerae bacterium ADurb.BinA184
ATCCGGTACCGGCCGGCTTCGTGGACGACCCCGCCGTAGAAGTGGGCCGCCGCGTTGTCCGGGGCGTCGGGGTCACCGCGCCTTGGGGTGAGCACGGGTTCGGCCCGCACCTGCGGCCGCGTGATGTAGAGGCAGAGGTTGCGCCTCAACGGCAGGGACTCGTTGTCAATCGCCAGGAGAAGATGAGCCATGGCCCCTCACATCCTGTTGGGGGTTGAACTGACCTGCCGTGCCGCCCGGCCGTGCGGGTCTGATCCCACTTTCGCCTGCAGCCACTCGGCCGCCTCGTCGTGCCACTCCGGCAGGCTGGCGTGTCCCGGCACGGGCAGCACGCGCAGGACGACCGTGTCCGCCGGGCCGCGCCCGTGGGCGGCCAGCGTCAGCGCACGGGCGAAGGCGACCGCCCGGCCGGTGCCCACACGTTCATCGGCGTTGCCAATCGTTATCCAGGCGGCGCGCCCGGCGAGCGCGGGGACAGCCTGGTGCAGCGCCAGGCCGCGCACGAGTAGACTGTCTTCCTGTCCGGCGAGCTCGCGCAGCGCCAGCAGGTCGGTCACCGGCGCAAAGCCTGCCACCGCCCGGATGCGCGGGTTGCCGGCCGCCGCCTGGAAGGCCATGAACCCGCCGCGTGACGTGCCGGCCGTGGCCAGTCTTGCGGAGTCCGCAACGCCGGCCCCAATCAAGTGCTGCAGGACATCGTTGACGCGGCGCTGGAACCCGGCGACGATGTTCTCGCCCGCGGCGCAGCGCGCCGCCCAGCCGTCCAGCTCCTCCGGTTCGCCGGGCCGACGGTCGCCGCCGTGGCATGGCAGATCCAGCGACGCCACGTTCCAGCCGCGGGCATGGAGAAGCCGCCCCACCCGGCAGTAGGGCTTGTCCTCAAGAGTCCTTGAACCGCTCCAGGCAAACAGCAGCAGCGTCGGCGCCGCGGCGCCGGCGTGCGGCGGCAGCAGCGAGAATGCGGTTCCCGAGGATGTGGTCAGATCCATCGCGGCATCCTTCCACCGTGGCCGCTGCGGGGCGGCGGCCGCGCGGTGGGGTGACCCAACTCAGACGCGGCCCGCCCGCGCACGGCGGCGGCGGGGCGGCAGCCTCAGGCCGGCGATCTCCTCAAGAACGGTTTCGGCGTTGCGGGCCAGCCGTGCCAACCCCTCGGGGCGTTGCACGGTCGCGATGAAGGCGAAGTGCACATCGCGGCAACCGGCCTCGGCGGCCGACTGGCGCAGGACGGCGCGGACGGCGTCCGGCTCGGCCGTGGTCAGGTCGAACTCCGGCGGGTGCAGGGTCAGCTCAAGTTCGGTGTTGGGCAGGGCGTCGCGCAGGCGTCCGACGGTGCCGGGGATGAGGCGAGTCTGCACCGCGGTGATGTTGGCCCGGCACGGATGCCGCGCCCAGCTCCCGTACAGATGCGCCGAGGCGCCGCACGAGTGCAGGTTGCAGGGGGCGTCCGCCGGCAGGGCGTGCCGCGGGCGGACGTGCTCGAAGAGCCGTGCGTCCCAGGCCGCGCTGTAGCGTTCGTACAGCGGCGGCGAGAGGAAGAAGGTGGCGTCGCCGCCGAACCCGCACAGCCCGGCGAAGGGTTCGGGGCGCAAGGACAGCAGGTATTCTGTGTAGCTGACGCTGAGGTCGAAGCACAGTTCGAGGAAGGCGTCCGCCAGCGCGGGTTCGCCGCCGAGGATTGTCAGGAACCGCGTGGCCCCCATCAGGTAGATCCCCAGATCCACACAGGACGGATAGCAGATCGCCGGCACTTCGCCGCGTCCGGGGACGGGCAGGTTTTCCCAGATCTGGGCGAACCGCGCCGGCGGATCGTCCGGGCGCTCCTTTCGCCAGCGCTCGCAACTGTCGAGCATTCGCCGGACGACGTCCGTGCGGGGCCAATCGGGTATCTTCAACCGTGCCAGCTCGGCGGCAGAGGCCACGGCCGCGAGCGGGTAGCGATGGCGGTCGTGCCACCACATGTTGTTCATCCACACCGGCTCCGAGGCGCCCAAGGCGATGGCGATCACGTCGCGCGGCTCATACCAGCCCGGCCACGTGCTCGGCGGAACCGCGCCGCGTTTCTCCCGTTGCTCACTCACGCGCCGCTTGGCGCCGAAGCGTTCATGGAGCGCGCGCACGGTCTCCTCGAGCGCCGGGGCGGCGCGCCTCACCTCGGCCAGGCGTGCCTCGCCGGCAGACGCCGCCGCCTGGCGCGCGGCGTCCCAGGCCGCCGCACTGCGCCATGCGGCCGGGTTGGGCCCCTCGTGAGCCCCCCAGGCATACTGCACCCAGAGGCTGGCGGTGATTTCGTTGTGGCGCGGTGTCATGCCGGATGTGCCGCCGGTGTTCATGCGGCGAGGGCGGCGTCGGGGAGTGGGCCGGCTACGCACGGCCGTCTCGCGGGCCGTGCCAGGTGACGGTGGTTGCGTCGCGGCGCCAGCCGGCGGCGCGCTCGACAAGGGGGACGGGGTTCTTGGGCCAGCCGCGGCGGATGGCGGCCGTGGTCTCCTCCCACGACCGGATCCCGCTCACGGCGTCGAACGCCATCACGTTGAACGCGCCCACGGCGCAGCCGTACTTGAGGCACTCTTCGAGGGAGAGGCCGCGCACGTAGGCGGCCAGGAAGCCGGCGATCGCGGAGTCCCCGCTGCCGGTGGCGCTGGCCACATCCTCGACGTGGAAGGCCGGCTCCCACAGCTCGCGCCCGGCCCAGTTGCCAAGGTCGGCGGGCGGGCAGGCGCCGAAGCCGGCGAGGGCCGCCCTCGGGGCGGTGCGCAGGTACATGCCGAGATGGCCGCACTTCAGCACCACGACCTTGGCGCCATAGGCCAGCGCGCGGTCGGCCACGGTCTGCAGGTCTTCGATGTGAAGGGTGTCGAGGACATCGGCGTGGCCGGCCTCCGCCCGACGCCGCGTGAACGTGGGCCGGTCGAGCATGAACAGGGTCTCCTCGCCGCTGGGCAGGTAGAGATCCACGAAGGGCAGCGTGCGGCGCAGCGCCGCGTCCCAGTCCTCGCGCCCGGCCGGCGAGGACGGATCGGGCAGCGCCATGTCGAGGGAGGTTGTGACGCCGACCTCTTTGGCCCGGCGGAAGATGCGCGTCAGTTCGGCGGCGCCGTGTTCGTAGATGCGCTTCATCAACGGCGGATAGCCGAAGTGGAAGACGCGGGCCGCGGCCACCGCGTCGAAGTTGACGTCCTCGCAGCCGAAGGTGTTGTTGGTGCCGCGGCTGTGCAGGAAGATGCGGTCGGTCCCGGGCGGGGTGATGGCCAGGGTGTAGGAGGTATGCTCGCCCTCGACGACCGTCATGCTCCTCTCAAGCCCCATCTCGCGCAGGCGGTCGAGGATGGCCTTGCCGAAGAAGTCGGTGCCCACCTTGCCCATGAGACCGGTGCGCACCCCGAGCTTGAGCAGGCCGATCCCGGTGTTGGAGACCGGGCCTCCCGTGGAAACCGCTGGCTCTCCGATGTCAACCAGCTTGCCGGGCTTGAACGCGCGGAAGAAGTCCTCGCCCGAGCCGAAGAGCCGGGGGATGACATCGAAACAGATGTGCCCGGCGACAATGACATCGCAGACGGCCGTCATGCCCTGCACTCCTTGCGCATCCGCCGTGGCGAACGGGTGGGCCGCCGGCCTGCCGGCGTCGCCCATGTGCCGTCAAGACGCACAGATTTGGAGTATAGCACGCCGGCCGTCTGCCTGCCTCTGCGGCCGTGACCCTCTTGGTACTCGGTTTTCGAGTGGGGTATGATGGGCATGGATGGAGGGCGGACCTCCGCCTGCCTGCCGTGACGTACGCGGCGCAGGCAGGTGTCCGCCAGGTCATGTCGAAAAGCCAGGCCTGTCGGTACGACCCGGACGGCACGGAGGCCGCCCCTCCATTGGCCAACCTACGGGCTAACCAACTGCGCCACTTCCTGCTTCCCCGTGCGGCGGCCGACGGCGGGCGCGGCCGGCGGTCAGGCGACCGGCTCGTCGCCGACGCGGGCGATCCACCGGCGCGTCCACTCGACGGCGGCGAAGGGCAGGTCAACGATCGGGGAACCGAGGAAGATCATGCCGGCGATGCGGCCCTCGCGCAGCCAGCGCCGGCCGAGTTCGCACTGGTGCTGCATGAGCTCCACGGGCATCTCGCGGTTGTCGCCGTAGTCGTAGAGGTAGCAGCCGAGGAGGATGCGGTTGCCGTTGGCCGCCGCCATCGTCTCGACCTGCGCGAAGTTCTCCTCGAGGCGGGCGAGGCCCTTGGCATGCCAGGTCCAGTAGGTGATGACGTCTGCCGCGGCCAGGTGCCGTCCGAGCTCGTCCCGGATGCCGGGGGCGCACACGCCGAGCAGGAGGTCGTAGAAGACCGCATACAGTTCGAGCCGGCGCGGGGCGTGGTTGAGCTGCTCGCGGACGGCGGCGATGCGCGCCGCGTCCCAGCGCGCCACCGGGCCGCCCGGCGTCAGCTTCTCCGGGACGAGGAACAGGTCGTCCATGATGCCGCCGACGAGGTTGGGGTTGCCGGCGGCCAGCGCCAGCACGGCCTCGACATCGCCGCAGGTATCATTGCGCGTCGAGGACGAGTCGCCCATGACCGACCACACGACGCGGCGCAGCCCTTGGAACGACTCCTGGTAGACGGCGAACTCACTGGGCTCCGGACGGTTGCCGAACACGACCATGATCAGGTTGTCCAGGCCCAGGTGACGGGCCGCCGCCGCCGGCGTGATCCGGGAGTCGCGCTGCACCCATTGCCGGTGGCAGTTGGGCGCATGTGCCCACAGCCAGAAGCGGTCGCGGAGCGTCGAGGCGGCGGGTGCGACTTGTGACATGAGGACCTCCTTGTCCTGTGCGGCCCGGCTACACTCAAACGACATGTGGGCGGGCGCGGCGGCCTGCGGTCGGCTGAACGCCTCCGTCCCGCCGTGACGGCGGCACCTGCCCGTCCCCCGTTCACTCGGGGGTCACGCGCAGGCGCATGGCCCACACGCTCTTGCTCTCGTCGCAGTCGTCGGGAATCGCGTGCCAGCCCAGGCCGACGCGATCGTAGATGAGGAGGAGCGTATTCTCATCGAGCGCCGCAAGCTCGGTGTAGCACGACGAGAATCCGGTCAGCGGGCGCTTGCGCATCTCCTCGACGCTCAGCCCGCAGGCCGTCGAGTCCGGGTCAATGTGGTCGGCCGGAGGACGGGCCGCATTGTGCGCCGCGACGATGTCGATCGCCCGCCACTCGCGCCCCCGGCCGTCACGATTGAGCCAGACGTAGAGGCCGGGCCGTCCGCCCGAGAGCGCCAGCCTGCCGCCGCCCAGCACGGCCAGGGACGGCTCGACGGACATCGGCGGAATGTTGACGGCCGGGCCCCACGTGCGGCCGTCATCCTCACTGAAGGCCTGGCCGTAGGGCACGAACGAGGCCAGCCGGAACACGCACATCAGGCGCCTGTCCGCCAGCCGGCAAAGCGCCGACTCGCACGGGCCTTCGCTTCCTTCGAGCGGACAGTCGGTGCCGGCGATGACGGAACGGATGCGCCACTGGAAGCCGTCGGCGGACTCCGCCAGGACGAGCGAGTAGCGCCTGTCCCCGGCGAAGTGGCCGTACAGGGTGGTGAGGTATCCGCCGCCTTCTCCGTGCACGACCTGGCCATTGAACACGAAGCTGGCCGTGCCGAGTTCCGCGGAAATCAGCCCGACGGCCCTCGGCCAGCCGCCGACAGTCACCCCCGAGGGGCGGAAGGACAGCTCGCCGGCCGGGGAGATCAGATTGCAGGACGCGCCAATCACCCCGTCGCCGCGCGGCCGCAGGTAGTACGGCAGGATCAGCGCGCTGCCGTCGGGCAACAGCAGATGGCTCAGCCCGGCGTCGCCGATCAGCCGCGGCTCGTCCCAGGTCAGCCCGCCGTCCCGCGAGCGTGACAGATAGCAGAACGAATCGGTGACGTGGATATCGCCGTAGGCCGACATCACCGCCCACAGCGCCCCGTCCGGCTGCCGGATCAGCGACGGGAACCAGCAGTACCATCGGCTGCGTTTCACCAGCACCGGCTCGGAGAACTCGACGGCCAGACCGGGCAACCGGATCGTCCTAGGATGGTTCATGGGGCCTTCTCCCGCTTGGCGCCGGCCGTCTCCGCCGGTGCGTCTCGGTGTCCACACTGTTGAGGCGCGTGCAGAACTCCCGCGGACAACGACGGCCTTGTACGATGGAGGGTGGACCTCCGTGTCCGCCAGGTCGTATCCGAGGATTCGGTCCATGGCGTGTGACTTGGGCGGCACGCGTCTGCGCCGCAACGCGGCAGGCAGCCGGCACTCCCGCGCGGACAGGCGCCTCCCAGGGCGCGTTGCGGCTTTGCGCCTCTGCGTTTGATCCACGGTGCAGGTCACGCGGTCCGGGGCTTGCGCCCGCCCCGCGCCGGCGTGGGTTGCCGGCCGGGCTGGCAGTCGAGCCGGAAGGTGCGGTTGGGGTTGTCGAAGAGCCAGGCGCGGGCGACGGCAAGCGCCTCGTCCGTCCCCAGCCAGCCGGCGTCCACCATCTCGGCCAGCGCCGCCGCGAGGTTGTCGCGCGCCAGGATCAGGTAGCCGACCGCGCACTCGAAGAGGTGGGTGTCGCCGCCGTAGCCGTGGATCTTGCTGTGCGGCACCGTCTGCAGGGCGCGCTTGAAGAACTCCACACTGTACAGCGGTTCGATGGCGTTGGCCCAGCACATGTCGAGGGTGACGTTGGGGTAGTTCTTGCCGAGGAACAGGTACTCGCCCAGGTACGGCCAGCCGCCGTGGAAGAGGTCGAACTGGACCTCCGAGTGCAGCTCCAGCATGGCCGTCAGGTGGGCGGGGTTGGTCTTTGTGATCTCGTTGCAGATGCCGGCCATATGACCGGTGTGAACCTGGACCGGGAGGCCGCGCCGGGCGGCCAGGCGCATGAACTGGTTGAAGAGGTAGTCGTCGAGCGGGCGCACCTGGTCGGTCCCGAGGCTGTCCCGCGGGTGGGCGACGATGCGGTTGAAGACGGTTTCCGCCTCGGCCCGCGGGGGGTTGGCGTAGGCGATGCACCGGTGGTAGGCGCTCTGATCCTTGATGCCGACGATGCCGAACTGGATGGCCTGTTCGAGGAACCGTTCAAAGGCTTCGAGGTAGTCGTCGAGGGTCACGATCCGGCGGTTCAGGGCGGCTTCGAGATGGGGTTTGCGCACCGAGCCTTCGCCAGACAGGGCGTGGTACTGGGGGAGATCGAGGACAAAGCGGGCGAAGCCCTTGCGGTAGGGTAGGCTGCCGGCCATGACCGCGGTCAGGTCGGTGTTGACGATCATGGTTTGGATGCCATGGCGGGCCAGGGTTCGGTCCGCGCAGGCCTGGTTGCGCTCGGCCTGCATGCGTTCCTGCGCGGCCAGCATCGCCTTCTTCTCGATGGACTCCAGCCCCCAGCAGGCCCGCAGCCCCTCGAACAGCCCCCGTGTGTAGGCGGTGTGGCAGGTGCGTTCGTGGTAGGTACGCCAGGCCGCGTAGCGCTGGTCGAAGGAATGATGCCGGGTGTCGGTGAGGTACTCGGCCAGCGGCGAGATGGGGAAGAGGCCCGGCCGCGCGCGTTTTGCGAAGTCCGCAGAGGCGCTGGCGAGGTCGGAGGCGTAGTAGCCGCCCCCGGCCAGCAGGGCCAGCAGGTCAAGGTTCTCGTCGGGCGGGCAGACGCCGCACCAGTGTTCGTGGGTTTCGATGACGGGGAGGGTGTCGAGGCGGGCGCGCAGGGCATCGTACGAGCGGGTCTGGCTTTTCCACATGGGGGGGGGCTCCTCAGCGGGGTGTCGTGGTCAGCAGGCTGGTTTCGCGAACACACAGGCGCAAGGGCAACGGATTCTTCCATCCGTCCGTGAAGGCGAAGCCGGCGAAGATCCAGAGCTCCCCCGGCCGCCGTTCGAAGACGTAGGGGTAGCTGAGCTGGCCGCCGGGCTGGCGGGCGATGACCCGCGGCGGCGTCCACGTCAGGCCGTCGTCGTCGGAAAGCATGGCCGAGAGCTCCTCGCGGTGCCAGGAGGCGGGGAACTCGGAGGCCTGTCCGCCGGGAGTCTTGTCCCAGACTCGCCCCTCGGGGTTGAGGCGGTTCCATACCAGCAGCAGGCGCCCGCTGGCGAGACGCCGCAGGCAGCCGGGCGAGCTGCTCGCGTCGATGGAACTGGGCCGGATCGTGCGCCAGGTGCGGCCGCCGTCCTCCGAGAGCGCCTCCCAGAAGCGGTCCAGGTTGGTGCGGATGAGCATCAGGATGCGGCCGTCGCCCAGCTCGGCCAGGGTCGGCTCCGTGGCCCCGTCATGATGCCCGTGCCCCCCGAGGTCGAGCCAGTTGCTGCGCCGCCAGGTCAGCCCGTCGTCATCGGAACCGAATGAACACACGACCCAGCGGCCGGGGTCGGGGACGAGATGGTGGATGGCGAAGAGCAGCCGGCCGGCCCGCGTCTCGATCAGGCTGAAGAAGTTGGCGTTGTAGCCGTCGAGCAGCCGCTGCCGGGGGCCCCAGGTGCGCCCGCCGTCGAGGCTGCGGACGCTCCACAGCTCGAGCCGGCAGCCGGGGCCGGGTTCGCCCGCCTCATCGTTCCAGGAGAATGCGTAGTCCGCAATTTCAAGGAAGACCATGACCAGCGTGCCGTTCTGCGTGCGCACGAGGTGGTACGACGCCGGCTCGCGCGGGTGCTGGCCGAAGCGGGCCGGCCACGCATCGGCCCACGTCCGGCCGTCATCGGCGCTGGTCCGCACGGCGTCGGCATCGATCGTCAGCAACGTCCCGTCCGCGAGGGCCACGAACGGTCCGTTGGACTCGATGGCCAAGGGGGCGCAGGTTGGATGGATCCACCGCCCGCAGCCGGCAGCCGTATCCATGGATCACAACTCCTCACCCGGGGAATCCGTCAAACCTCAGTGGCCCGCCGTCTCCGAGCCTGCCAGCCTGGCGACGGGCGGGCGGCGGTAGTGCCGGACGGCCAGCATGAGAACCGCCGCCGAACTCCACATGAACTCGGGATGGCCGTTGCCGTAGCCGGTCAGGCTGTCGTAACACTCGTTGATGCCTTCGCCGCGATCCACCGCCGCCAGGATGCGCGCCGCCATCTCGTCCGCCTCTTTGCGGAGTCCGCAACGCCAGAGCGCGCCCAGCAGCCAGTAGTCGCCGTGAATCCACGTGCGGCCGCGCCAGTAGGCATGCTGGACGAGCGAGCCGGGGAAGCCGGGCGGCGCGTGCAGGAACCCGCCCGAGCGGAACGTCGGGTGGGCGCGGTCCACCACCGGGAACGGCATCGCCGTCAGGAAATGCTCGGGGTTCAGCAGATAGCGCCGGCACATGTGGACGGCGGCGGCCCGAGGTGCGATGCCGGCATAGACCGGGATGAAGGTGGCCAGGTTGAGCAGGCCGGTGAAGGCGCCGGTCTCGACGTGCCGGTCCTGATAGGCGTGGGTGACCGGATCGAGCAGCCAGCGGTTGATGGCGGCGGCCAGGCGGCGGGCGCGGCGGTCCCAGTCGCGGGCCTCGGCGTCGCGCCCGAGGGCGCGGGCGAGGGCGGCGAGGGTGCGCAATTCAAGGTACAGGAAGGCATTGGTGTCGGGACTCTCGAAGAGATCGGGGCGTGCCCGTCCCCAGTCCTTGGCGTGCCAGGCCTGCCCGTTCGAGGGCGTCAACGGCGAGCCGGTGTGCCAGCGCAGGGCGTCGTCGAGGCTGGTGCAGCCGGGCGGGTAGATGACGAGGCCGCGCGCGGTCGAGTAGCGTTCCA
>MVZH01000170.1 GCA_002068325.1 Lentisphaerae bacterium ADurb.BinA184
TGGCGGTGAACTGGGAGGCCGAGAAGCTGTACGGCGTCGAGGGTCTCGGCCCGTTCGACGAGTTCTAGACGCCCAGACCGTGAGTCGGCCGGGCACGACCGGGACGGGACGCGGGACGTGCCGCCACGATCCATCGCGCCGGGGAACCGGCCGTCAAATTTCGCGTTCCGCCGGTTGCATTGGCGTCGTGAACAGGCCACATTAGAAACGTCGGCTGCGACGGGGTCGCGGCCACGGATTCCCTCGAAGGACGATGAAGACGGTGCGACAGGCTTTCGCGATGGGGCCAGCGGGCCGGTGGCTGATGGTGGCCGCCCTGGTCGTGGCCGCCGGCTGCGCCAGGCGCAGCCTCGAGCAACGGCTGCAGGACGCGACCGCCGCGGCCGCCGCCTGCCACTGGCGGGACCGCGACAACCTCACCGCCCGCATCCTCCAAGGCCTCGCCCTGCAGGAGCTGCGCAAGTCCGAGGAGGCCATCGACGCCTTCCGCCTGGCCGCCGACGCCGCCCCCGGCGACTTCTGCGCCCAGTACTTCTACGGTTGGGCCCTGTGCGAGGCCGGCCGTTTCGCCGACGCCCTCACCCCCCTCAAGAAGGCCTACCAGATCCGCCGCGACCACCCCGACCTGCTCATCCTGTTGAGCCGCTGTTGCCTCGAACAAAACCTGCCCGACGGCCAGCGCTACCTCATGGGGCTGCGCAACTTCCGCACCTACCGCGACGGCCCTGAAGTCCACAACGCGCTCGCCATGCTGGCACTGGGGCAGCGCAACTACAAGCAGGCAAGCCTCCTGTTCGCCGAGGCGATCCGGCGCGACCCCACCAACCCGGCCGTGCTCCAGAACATGGCCGTGCTCCAGGATCAGCACCTGCGCGATCCCCACCAGGCGCTCCTCTACTACCGGCAAGCCCTCGCCGCCAGCCAGAAGGGCGGCGACCGCCAGCGCGAAGCCTGCCTGCGCAACCGCCTGCGAACCCTCGCCGAGGAGCGCAAGCAGGCCGGGCAACGACCGCGCTGACCGGGGCGTACCCATCAACCTTAAACAGACTCGCGAAGGCTCAAGCCCCCCCCCGAAAAACATTGCATCCCAGCGCATCGCCTGTCTCCCCCCCCGCCCGTGCGTTCCGTAGCCCGGGCCGCCCGGAGGGAACTGGAGCCGTGGCCCAACACGCTTCACCCAAGGCCGCAGACTCGGGCAAGGCCCATGGCAACGACAAAGGACTCGCCCATTGTCTTTGCCATCGTCTCCACCCTTGTCTTCCCTGAGTGAAGACTCTTGAGCCCGCGGGCCCGCAGGCACACGGGGGCAACGGACGTCCAGGCCCTGCGCCTTCCCAGTGAATTGTTCAGGCCAACGCCATGCCCGGCGTCATCGCCAAGGAAACGATCGAGGAGATCCGCCGCCACAGCGACCTGGTCGCCGTGGTCGAGTCCTATTTCCCCCTGCAGAAACGGGGCGACGACTTCTGGGCCTGCTGCCCCTTCCACCGCGAGAAGACCCCGTCCTTCAAGGTCAGCCCGAGCCATCAGTCGTTCTACTGCTTCGGCTGCAAGAAGACCGGTGACGTCTTCCACTTCGTCATGGACCGCGAGAGCACCGACTTCCCGACCGCGGTGCGCCTGCTCGCCCGGCGCGCCGGCATCCCGGTCCCCGAGACCGAACCCGACCTGCCCGGCGCCGCCGGCCAGCCGCGGGATCCGCAGTTGTCCAAAGACCGCGTCCTCGAAGTGCTCGGCGCCGCCAGCACCTGGTACCGCGAGCAGCTCCACGCCCCGAGCGGCGAACCCGCCCGCCGCTACCTGGCCGAGCGCGGCCTCGACGACAACACCGTCGCCCTCTTCGGCCTGGGCTACTCGCCGGACTCCTGGGACGCGCTGCTCTCGTGGGCGGCCCGCCGCCGCTTCCCCCCCGACCTGCTGGCCGCCGCCGGCCTCGTCGTAGCCGGCGAAGGCGGAGCCGGCAACCGCCCCTACGACCGCTTCCGCGGACGCCTGATGTTCCCCATCTGGGACGAGCTGGGCCGGGTGGTCGGATTCAGCGCCCGCATCCTCGACAAGGAGGCCAAGGCGGCCAAGTATGTCAACACCCCCGAGACGGTCGCCTTCCACAAGGGCCGCCTCCTCTACGGGCTGCACTTGGCCCGGCCGTCGTTCCGCACCCGCGGCGCCGCCCTCATCTGCGAGGGACAGCTGGACACCATCGCCTGCCACCGCGCCGGCCTCACCCATGCCGTCGCCCCCCAGGGAACCGCCTTCACCGAGGTCCAGGCCCGCCTGCTCACCCACTACACCGAAGAGGTCATCTTCGCCTTCGATGCCGACGAGGCGGGCCGCAAGGCCGCCGTGCGCAGCCTGCAGACCGCGTTCGACGCCGGGCTGCGCGCCCGCGTCGTCACCCTGCCCGAGGGCGAAGACCCCGACAGCATCTTCCGCCGCGCCGGCGCCGAGGCCCTGCAGGGCGTCATGGCCGCCGGCGCCGACGCCTTCGACTACCTCTTCGGCCAGCTTGTCGGCGAGCACGATGTGCGGACTCCGCAGGGCCGCGACGCGGTGGTCCACGGCGTGCTCGCGCTGGTCATGCGGATTCCGAAGCCGGTTGTGCGTTCGACCTACTGCCAGTGGCTCGCCCATCGCCTCGGCCTCAACGAAGCCGCCGTCTTCGAGGCCCTGCGTTCCCTCCAGCGCGCCGAGGCCCGGCGGGGCGGCAACGCCCCCGACGCCGCCGCCGCCCAGCCCCCCGTCGCCCGCACCTCCCCGGCCGACACCAGCGCGGCCGAAAACGCCCTGCGGCACCTCTTCGACCTCGCCCTGTGGTTCGGCCCCCTCGCCCACCAGCTGGCGGCCAACGAGAACCTCACCCCCGAGCGGATGGGAGACTCCCCCGTCGAAAAAGCCCTCCTCCTCGTCCTCGCCCGGACCGTCGAGGACGCCTGGCAAGGGGCCGGCACACAGATCGCCGCCCTCGATGTGGGCCGGGATCCGGTCGTGGCCGAAATCCTCGGCCGGTCGGAGTTCCCCGCGCTGCCCAAGGACAAGGAATCGCCCCAGTACACCCGCGCCCTGGCCAAGCTCACCCAGGCCGCCACCGACTGCCTCTGCACCCTCGAACGCGAACGCCGCGACCGGCGCCTCCGCGAAATCCAGACCCTGCTCGAAGCCCCCACTGCCCCCGATGACATCGCCACACTGATGGCCGAGTACCAAGACCTGGTCCGGCGCAACCAAAAACCCTAGACGGAAAGGCGACCCTGATGAAAGCACAGACGGACATCCGCATCGGCACCTTGGCCAACGCCAGCAGCGGCGCCGGCTATCTCCGGCAAATCATCCCCCACGGCTTCGAAAGCTTCGAGCTGACCCTGTGGATGAAGCTGGACGGGGTCAACCTGAAAAAGCTGGCCGCCGAGGTCAGGCAGGCCCTCGACGAGACGGGCAACACCGCGGTCATCAGCTCGCTGGGCATCTACGGCAACCCGCTGATGTCCGAGGAGTCCGTCGAGGCCTGGAAGGCGTGCATCGACAACGTTCACCTGTTCGGCGCCGACCTGGTGTGCGGCTTCGCCGGACGCCTCAAGGACAAGCCGGTCCCCGACTCCATGCCCGCGTTCAAGAAGGTCTTCACCAAGCTGGCCCAGCGGGCCGCCGACAAGGGCGTGCGCCTGGCCTTCGAAAACTGCGACATGGGCGGAACCTGGGAGACCGGCGACTGGAACATCGCCCACGCCCCGGCCGCCTGGGAGATGATGTTCGCCGAGGTGCCCGCGGACAACCTCGGCCTCGAATGGGAACCGTGCCACCAGATCAACAGCCTCGTGGATCCCCTGCCCCAGCTGCGCAAGTGGATCAAACGCATCTTCCACCTGCACGGCAAGGACGCCACCCTGTTCCGCGACGTGGTCAAGGAGCACGGCATCCGCGGCGGCAAGCCGTACGTCTACCACCGCACACCCGGCTTCGGCGACACCAACTGGGCGGACGTGATCAGCATCCTGCGCATGGGCGGGTTCACCGGCGCCATCGATATCGAGGGCTGGCATGACCCGGTCTACCGCGGCGACCTCGAAATGACCGGCCAGGTCCACGGCCTCAACTATCTGAAGCGTTGCCGCGGCGGCAACTACATCGCCAACCCGACCTGACCTCGGTTCACGGATCCGGGGTCAGGCAGGGCCCGGCGGTCTCGATGTAGACCCAGTAGGCGGCACCGGGTTCGAGCTGTCCGTCGTCGGGCACAGGGGCGTAGGTCTGCCAGGCGGCATCCCAACGCCAGGTGCGGCCGCGCAGGGGTTCGCACCCGGGGCGGGCCAGTGAGAAACGGGCGGCCGGGCTGATCAGATTCCATCCGGTTCGCAGGCAGACGGCGCCGTCGGTCTGCAAGCCTGCCCCGTCGGTGGCTTCGCCGCCGGCCGGCGAATAGACCCAGCATCCGACCTCGGCCGGCAACGGCTGGTCGAGATCGGTCGCGGCATACCCGTCCGGCGCCAGCCGCCAGACCGGCGCCAGCGCGCCGTCGCGGAGGCCCACGCCGAGGAAGGCGCCCGCGGTGGTCGTCGTCACCAGCGGCGAGCCCAGCAGGTTCCAGCCGGGGTCGAGCACGATGCGGTAGTCGGCCTCCGGCACCCCATAGAGAATCTCGAACTCGCCGGCCGCAGGCAGCTCGACCGGGCCGACGCCGGCCGTCATGTCAATGACCGTGCCGGCCGGGGACTCCGCCTCGACCGGCACCACGTAGAGCGCCTTGTCGGGGGAGGCGGCGTCGGCGTCCCAGGTGAGGGTCGCCTCGCGGCCAGCCGCGGCCTCGACGGCGAAGCGCCACCGCAACACGCCGTCCGACGGCGCCCGGAAGTCATGCAGGAGCATGCTTTCTGCGGGGTCCGCACTTTCGGGATGGCTGAAGTAGGCGACGCGGCCGAAGTCCGGCGGGTCGAGCGGCACGTCCACGTCGTCGTCGAAGTCGTCCGTGGCACCGTCGAGTTCGCCGAAGGCGTAGACCGTGTCGCCGACGATCAGGGCGAGGAATCCGCCGGTGGTCGCCCCGGGTGAGTTGTCTACGGGGTTCCCGGCCAGGTCGGTGATGCCGGAGACGACGAGCTGGTACAACGCCGCCGGCCTCTGGCCCAGGGTGACAATCGTGTCTTCGCCGGCCGCCGGCACGACGGAGACGACGGTGAGCGCGGGCTGGCCGGCGGCGTCCAGGAAGCTATAGCACTCGGCGGCGCCGGCGCCGAGGACCGGTTCGTCGAAGGAGACGGTAAAACGGCTCGGGTTGAGCCAGACGAGGGCGGCGGCCGGGGGCGTGAGATCGAGGGTGATGGCCGTGCGCGCCTGCTCGGAGGGCTCACTGACGTTGCCGGCGGCGTCGCGCACCCAGGCGTAGACGGGGCACACCCCTTCGCCGCCGAGCAGCGTGAAACCAAGGGGGGCCGTCGCCTGCCACAGGGGCGAGTCCGGCGTCGGCAGGTCGGGCGTCTCGGTGAGCGCCCAGCCGACGATGGCCGAGAGCGCGTCGTGGGCCGCCATCGTCACGCTGACGGCCCGCTGGTTGGTGAGACCGCCCGTGGCCGGCGTCGGATCTGCGACCGTGACGGAATCAACAACCGGCGGGGTGATGTCATAGAGCACGGACGGGGTATCGGCGGGGGAGGCCTCGCAGCCGTTGCCGGCGGCGTCGGCCGCGGCCCCGGCCCCGAACGAGATGTACGTCAACCCTTCCTGCGTCATGCCGGCGACGGACACCTCGAACACCGTGCCGTCGGCGCGGCCGACCGCGGTCACCTGGGCGCTCGTCGGCTGCGAAGGACACTGGAACAGGACGTTGGCAGGGCTGAGGCCATACACCGGCTCGGAGAACGTGATCCGGAAGCGGACCGGCGGCTGGTTGGTGACGGCGGCCTGGCCGGGGGCAAGCTCGATGACCGCGGCCGGGGGAACAGTGTCCACCTCCAGTTCGGCGGCCGAACCGTCCGTGCCGGCGTTCCCCGCGGGATCGGTGGCGGTGACGCTGACCTCATGGACACCGTCGGCCAGCGGCCCGATGGCACCGGCCCCCAGCGTCCACGTGCCGTCGCCGTGGTTGACCGCGGCGTAGGCACTCCCGCCGACTTGGACCTGGACGGCGGCGGTCGGGTCGTTTACCGTGCCGGCCAGCCCCGGCGAGGGATCGTTGGTCAGCAGCCGCTCGACGGTCACCGCCGGGGCCGTCTCATCGAACACCACCTGCGAGCCGTCGCTGGTCGCCGTCACCGCCGCGGCGGCATTCCCGGCGACGTCCGTGCAGGCGATCGCGAAGCTCACGGCGCCCTCGGGGTCGCCGGGCTGCATGAGGCGCGTGGCGAGGTAGGACACGGCGTCGCGCCCCGCCGCCACCACGTCGGCGGGCAGCCCGCCGCCGCCGGCCACGGGCGAACTGCCGTTCCCGGCAAGATCGTGAAGCTGACCATCGGGCACGGTGACATGGACAGGGCCGTCGGCCGTGAGCCCCGCCACCCGCACCAGATAGTGCAACCCATCCAAAGGCTCGGTGAGCTCGAGCGTGACCTCCGACGGATCGCCAGGTACGGTCACCGCCAGATCCCCCACGCCCAGGACGGTGACAGCTTCCGAGAGGGTGAGGAGGAAGCGGACGGGGAGTTGGTTGGTGGGGCTGGGCTGCCCTGCCGCAAGGGCCAGTGTGACAACGGGCGGTGTCCGGTCTACGGTGAGTTCGCCGGCCGAAGCGTCGGTGCCGGCGTTCCCGGCGGGATCAGTGGCGGTGACGCTGACCTCATGGACGCCGTCGGCCAGTGGCCCGACTGCACCGGCCCCCAGTGTCCATGTGCCGTCGCCATGGTTGACCGCGGCGTAGGCATTCCCGCCGACTTGGACCTGGACGGCGGCCGTCGGGTCGTCAACGGTGCCGGCCAGCCCCGGCGAAGGATCGTTGGTCAGCAACGGTTCGACGGTCACCGCCGGGGCCGTCTCATCGAATACCACCTGCGAGCCGTCGCTGGTCGCCGTCACCGCCACGGCGGCATTCCCGGCGACGTCGGTGCAGATGATCGAGAAACTCACGGCGCCCTCGGGATCGCCGGGCTGCATGAGGCGCGTGGCGGTGTAGGACACGGCGTCGCGCCCCGCCGCCACCACGTCGGCGGGCAGCCCGGCGAGCGTCACCACCGGGGCCGCGGACAGCGGCTCGCCGACCGTGAAGGCGAGCGTCACGGTGTCGCCGGGCCGGGCGAGATCAGGCCGCGGATTGTCCGAGGCGATGGATACTGGGCCTACCGTGGGGGCGGTGGTGTCGTAGACCACGCGGGTCGGGCCCGCCGCGATGCCACGCTGGCTGGCCTTGCCGTCGGCGTCAAGGGCCGCGCCGGGCGGAACATCAATCATCACGACGCCGTCCTGCAGCATGCCGTCAACCGTCACGGTGTACTGCCGCCCCTCGCTGCCCGCCACGTCCTCAACCGCCTTGGTCTGCGCCTGGGCCGACCCCAGCAGGGCCACGTCCGCCGCATCAAAACCGGTGACCGGACGCTGGAACCCGACGAGGAACCGGACCGGCCCGGCCTTGACCGGGCTGGTCTGTCCGTCGGCGCGGTCGAAGGCGCAGACGGGCCCGCGGGTTGCAGAGAGCGCGTCGAAGGCCAGCATGCCGCTCGGCTGCCCGTCGGCGCCGCGGATCGCCAGCCCCCATTGCTGCGGGCGCACGAGCAGGTCGGCCAGCGGCTTGGCGGCGCGGCCGGCGGTGAACGGCGCAGACCAGTCGTCGGGGTGGGCGCTGATCAGGATAAGGACTTCCCGCCAGAGGCCGTCGGCGGCCACGTCGGCAGCCCGGACGCCCTGCTTCATCAAGTAGAACGTATAGTCGTCCGCGGCGTTCCACTCGCCGACGAAGAAGACGACCGTGCCGCCGCGCAGGTCAATGTCCGTCACCGCCTTGAGCGCGACGAAGAGGCTTGACGGGTTGAAGTCGCCGTTTGTCGGTTCGCTGGCGGGCGGCACCAGGTAGAGCGGCCAGTAGGCACCGGCGATGTTTGGCCGCAGTTGCGACAGGTCGCAGACGACGTGGCCGGCGTCGCCGAAGCCCCCCGCCGGGACGTGTTCGAGGGGCACGTCGCCGTCGCGCCACTGCGTCCAGCCTTCGGACGACACCGCCCAGTCGGCGCGGGCGGTAAAGGACGAGTCAATGGTGACGGTGACCGCCGCCAGCGCCCCGGTGTTGCCGGCCGG
This sequence comes from Lentisphaerae bacterium ADurb.BinA184, assembly GCA_002068325.1. GTDB lineage: Bacteria > Verrucomicrobiota > Lentisphaeria > Oligosphaerales > MVZH01 > MVZH01. Next base: position 8,212 of record MVZH01000170.1, read on the forward strand.
GTCCGTGGCCCGCGCCTGAAGAACGTGCTGCCCGTCCGTCCGTTCAGCAGTGGTGAACTGCCAGGCGCCGGCGCCCGGCGCGGCGAACACGGATCCGATCCCCGTCTCGCCGTCCAAGATCTCAACGCGGCTGCCCGGCTCGGCCGTCCCGGCCACGCGCACCACGGCATTGGTGCGCACCGACAGGTCGGCGGGAGCCAGGATGACCGGCGGCGCCGGCGGCGTCGTGTCGTAGACCACGGTCACATCACCCGCCTGCGAGGCCGCGTTGACATTGCCGGCCAGATCCGGCACCCCGCCGGCCGGGACATCGAAGGTCACCGCACCGTCCGCCGCCACCCCCTCAACCTGCACGAGGAAATGCCGTCCGTCCGGCGGGTCGGCGGCCAGCACGTTCACCGTCGGCGGCGCGCCCGCAGCCGTGATCTGCACGTCCCCGGCCGTGAAACCCACGACCGGCTCGGAGAAGACAACCGTGTAGACGATCGGCAGGCTGTTCGCCGGATCGCGCTGCGCCGGATGCGAGTCCAGTGTAGCCACCGGCGGCGTGCGGTCGTAGTCCACGCGGTTGTCGGCCAGCACCGCCTCCGTGTTCGGGTTGCCGGCGGCGTCGGTGACGGCGCTTTCCACAAGCGTGATGGTGACCGCCCCGTCCTGGGTCATGCCGGAGACCGCCACCTCGTACCGGTTGCCGCCAAGGGCGGTGACCGCGGCGCCGGCCGGCTGGGCATCGCCCCCCAGCACGATGTCGTCGTCCGCGAAGCCGAACACAGGCTCGGAGAAGGCCACGACGAAGCGAATCGCCGCGGCGTTGCTCGGATCCGGCTGGTCGGCGGCCGGGGTGATGGTGGGGACAGGCCCCGTCAGGTCAAGGTGGTACGTGGCCGCTCCGCGCGTCTCGCGGCCGTGGTCATCGAGGGCCAAGGCCCGGATTGTCATCTGGCCGCCGTCCGGCGCCACAACAGGAATCGGCTCGGCGTATAGCGGCGACGCCAGGTCGGGCGCCGTCCCGTCCGTGGTGTAGTGAATCGCAGTCGAGTTGGCCGAGTCAAGAGTCACGTTCGGCGGTACGTTGAACGGCAGATCGTCCGCCGGCGTGAACACGATCGCCCCAGGCCCTAGCACGGTGACCGTCGCCGCGACCGCTTGGGCCGGCACGTCGGTGAGGTAATATGGGGCCACGCGATAGCTTCCCGAAGGTGTCAAGCCTGATTCCCCACCACTGCGCCCGCGCAACGTGAAGCGAACCAGCTCGCCGGAACCTGCACTGACCGCATCCTTGAACTCCCGCACCCCCGACACGTCGATCCTCGCCCGGTTGCCGGCCCCCGCCGGAAGGAACAGGGCGTTGCAGAGGGACAGGCCGTTGGGCAGACGCGCGCCGTTCCAGACGAAGCTGCCCTCGACCGGCTCGACAATCACCGGGTCA
>MVZH01000171.1 GCA_002068325.1 Lentisphaerae bacterium ADurb.BinA184
CGTCGGCTCTCCCGTTGCGGACTCCGCAACCGCTCTCCGACGCCACGGGTGCCCGTCGGTCGAAACGATCCACGTTGCCTTCATCGCGATTCTCCCTGAGTGTTTGCACCCGCGGCGGCGGCGGTGCCGGGCTCGGTCAGGCGCAGGATCGCCAGCGCGAACGGCAGGCCGAGCAGGCCGGCCAGCAGAAACAGCCCGCGCACGCTGAACCACCTTTCGAGCAGCCCCCAGACCGCCATGCCGATGGCGACGTAGAGGGCGGCGATCACCTTCTGTACGCTGAAGGCCGCCGTCTGGCCCGCCTCGCCGGCGGCCCGGCTGATCCACATGCTCACCGGGGCGATGCTGCAGGTCGCCAGCGCGGCGGCCAGCAGCAACACCACCGCCGACAACCAGGCCGAATCGGTCAGCCCCGCGGCCAGGGTGGCGGCCGAGACCAGGATGGCGGAGACGCCGCAGAACCGGCGCAGGCTGATGCGGTCGAGGAAGAAACCGGTGGCCGCAGTGGCGGCGAAGGCGACGGTGCCGCCCACCGACGCGACCAGGCCGAACCAGGCGTCCGACCGGCCCAGCTCGCGAGTCAGGCGGATGGCCATGAAGGCGCCGTTGACGGCGACCACGGCACTCCAGATCTGATAGACGTGGACGAAGGCCATGAGCTCGCGCTGGCGGAGGGCTTTGACGTAGTTGCGCCACAGGGCGGCCAGCTCGTCGCGCCAGGCGCCCAGCGGCGGCTCGGCCGCGATGGGGTAGAAGAGCAGGGCGGCCGCCGAGAGGCACAGAACCATCGCCAGGAGGGCCAGCACGGGCGGGTAGCCGCCCAGGCAGGCGGCCAGCGTGGTGACGGCGATGGGCGCCACCACCGCCGCCCCCGCGCCGATGCTGCGGTAGATCGAGTTGGCCACGCCCTGCCGCCGCGCCGAGACCCACTGCGTGAGCGTGTTCATGTTGACGAAGGCGGTGCTCAGCAGGGCGCCCAGGGCCGGCATGATCACCCACAGCCACCCCGTGAATCCCAGGCCGAGCAACGCCACCCCGACGGCGGCGGCCAGCATCGAGAGCGCGCCGATCCGCTTGGCACCGAGGCGGTCCGAGAGCGCGCCCAGCACCAGCGCCCCGGCGAGCGAACCGGTGAAACGCAGCGAGCGCAGGTACGCCCACTGGCCGGCCGTCAGACCGAGGTCTTTCGTCACCCATAGCGGCAGGACGACATCGAGCCCGGTGTTGAACGGCGCGAAAAGCAGGTTGGTGGCGATGATCACCGCCATCCGCCGCCGGCCCTTCGTCGCCAGCAGGCTGCGCGGGTCCGCCTGGCGGGCAAGGTACTCCCACGGGCCCGGGGCCGCGGCCGCGGGAGCGTCAAGGTGTTGCGCCATCGTCGAGCTCGAGCCTCTGAATGTCGAGGAGATCCTGCGGGCGTCCGGCGGCGCGCTTGCAGCGGATCAGGTCGTCACGGCTGAGGACGCCGATGGGCACGCCGTCGTAGGCCGTCGTCGTGCGTGCGGCCCAGGCCGACTCGAAGCGCAGGGGCTCCAGCCCCATGAGAATGTCGATGCGATTGGGTTCGACGCCGATCTGGTAGACCAGCGTCCCGTCCGTGAAGTCCGCCTCCGTCACGCCGCTCAGCGGGGCGCCGAACCGGGCCAGGGCGCGCCACACCCGACGGGCGTTCTCCGGGGTCGGGTTGACCCAAACGTCCAGATCCTTGGTGTACCGGGGCTCCGCGTAGAAGATCACGGCGTGGGCGCCGGCCACCAGGTACTCAACCCGTTCCGCGTTGAAGATGCTGAACAGATCGCTGTAGTCTGGATTCGCGGGCATCTTGCCCTCGGAACAGAGAGGATTCGGCCACCATCTGCCAAGCCGCGGCGAAGCGCCCTTCAGGCCCCACCCGCCGCCAAAACTCACGGTCAAAACGGGCGGTGTCGCCGACCTTCGAGAGCCTTGCCATCCGGATTCGTGTACGCTTGGCCATGGTGACGACAACCTCCGCGTCTGACCCGTAATGTACCCTCCGGCGGCTGCGCTGGCCAGCCCGCCAACCGCCTTGGGCGGGCGCGGCCCGCGCGGACCGCCCCTGAGCTTCCGAGCCTCACCGCGCGCCGTGGCGTCGCCAGGCCTGCACCATGGCCTCGACGTTGGCCCACGGGGTCTCGGGGCCCAGGGCATCGACAGGCGAAAGGATGAAACCGGGGCGTTGGCCGAGGGCGCCGAGGACGTGCGCGACCGCCGCCTCGACCTCGGCCGCCGTGCCGCCGTCAAGAACGCTGACGGCCAGGCCGCCGGCCACGGCGAGCCCCTCCGCGGCGAGGGCGTCCAGCACCCCCGGGTCGGCGTACTCGGGAACCGGCAACGCGGGGTAGAGCAGATCGACCCCGGCGTCCTTGAGGTCGGCGGCCACCGGGGCGACACCCCCGCCCGTGGCCAGGGCGAAGAGCCGGCCGCGCTGGTGCGCCAGGCCGGCAAGGTCGGCAATGCGCGGCTTGAAGTGCTGGCGGAAGACTTCGGGCGACCAGCAGTCCGTGGCGCTGTAGCGGCCGCGCTGGCAGACGATGTCGGCACCGTCGTCGAGGGCGGCGATCGTCCGCGCCTTGTCGGCGGCGTGGATGGCGTCGAGCAACGCCGTGAACGCCGCCTCGTCTTCCAGGCAGAGCGCGACGGCGTCCTCCTCCCCGGCGAACCAGGCGAGGGCGTCGGCGCCGAAGGCCGACCAGGCCTGCACGGCGACGCCCTGCTCTGCGGCCGCGGCGGCCGCCAGGCGCATGCGCTCGGCGAGCGCGGCGCGCTGGTCGCGGTTCGGCCCCTGGTAGAGCCAGCGCGCCTTGGGCACGTCCTCGGCCTCGCCGACCACGTGCTGGACGGTGCGCGAGATGTTGAGGTCGTTCACGAGCGCGGCGGTCTGGGGTTGGACGGGGGCGCCGGGCGCGGGGGTGGCCTCCTCAACCCGCACCACGTGCCGCAGCGGCCCGTCCGGGGTCTGGTACTCGCGCGCCATGAGCAGGCACTCGCGGTCGCCGACTACGCCCACCTCGGTGCTGTCCTCGACGGTCACGCGCGGGCTGCGCGCCCACGGCACGCTGACGTCGAGGATGGCGTCCAGGCCCAGTTTCAGCCAGGCGGCGGCGCGGCGGAACTCGTCGTCGGCCGACCACGGGCGGGGCAGGGCGTGGGTGTGCTCGACGCGCCCCGAGAACCAGCATTCGACGGGCTGGCCGCCGGCCGTCCAGCGCAAGTGCGGCGGCGGCCGGAAACCCAACACCGGACAGTACAGGGGCACGCGGTCCGCGGGCTGGCGGCGGATCGCTCTCAGGAGGCGCTCGCGCGATGTCATGGGCTAAGCATCCTCCAGTCTCCAATAACCCGTCAAGCCATCCGGTGCCGTGGCCGTGGCCCCCGGCCGGGCGCAACCTGCATGACTCACCGCGCAGACTCGACGACCGTGCGGAAACGGCGGCATGCAGACTCCCAGCGCGCCGTGTCCTCGGGCCGGTATTCCGTGGTCTGGAAGGAGTTGCGGACCACGGCCCGGGCCGGTTCGGGGCCCGCGATCTGTCCGGTGGCGATGGCCTGGGCGAGGAGGTTGCCGATGGCGGTGGCCTCGACGGGGCCGGCGACGACGGTCCGGCCAGTGGCGTTGGCGGTGAACCGGTTGAGCTGCTCGTCCTGGCTGCCGCCGCCAACGAGGTGGAGGGTCTCGATGCGGCGGCCGGTGAGAGCCTCGGCCTCCTCGATCGTGAGACGGTAGAAGAGGGCGAGCGACTCCTGGGCGCAGCGCACGACCTCGCCGGGGGTCTCGGGCACGGGCTGGCCGCTCTCGCGGCAGAACGCCTGGATGCGGGCCGGCATGTCGCCGGGGGCCAGGAAACGGCTGTCGTTGGGGTTGACGAACGCCTTCAAGGCCGGGGCGGCGGCGGCCTGCTTGTCCAGTTCCCTGAACGTGAGGTTCCGGCCCTGCCGGTTCCACGTGTTGCGCGACTCCTGGACCAGCCACAGCCCCATGATGTTCTTGAGGAAGCGGATGCGCCCGTCAATGCACCCTTCGTTGGTGAAGCCGGCCGCGCACGCCGCCGGGGTCAGGCAGGGCTGGTCCAGCTCGACGCCGAGCAGGCTCCAGGTGCCGCTGCTGAGGAAGGCCCAGTTGGGCTGGCCGGGGCGGGCGGGTACGGCGGCCACGGCGGAGGCGGTGTCATGGCTGCCGGCGAGGATGACCGGGATGGGCGGGCAGTTGAGCTCCTCACAGATGGCCGGCCGCAACGGTCCGGCGAGGGTGCAGGGCCGGACGACCGGCGGGAAGAGGTGGCGCGGCAGGCCGAGGCGGGCGATGAGCGGCCACGCCCAGTCGTGGGTGAGCGGGTTGTAGGCCTCGGTGGTGGTGGCATGCGTGTACTCGGCGGCGACCTGTCCGCACAACAGATACGTCAGGGCGTTGGGCATGGGCAGCATCTTGTCGGCCGCTTCAAGGGCGGGGGAGCGGTCGCGCTTGAGCGTGGCCAGCTGGAAGATGCTGTTGAAGTTCATGAACTGGATGCCGGTGGCGGCGTAGAACTCCTCGCGCGGAACCTGGTCGAAGACCCAGTCGAAGACGCGGGCGGTGTGCGCGTCCCGGTAGTGGAACGGGTGTCCGACCAGGTTGCCGTCGCGGTCGATGAGGGCGAAGTCCACGCCCCAGGTGTCCACGGCGATGCCGGCCAGGGCGACCTGCCGTTCGAGGGCCTTGCGGATGCCGGTCTTGATCTCGGCGAACAGCCCGAGCAGGTTCCAGACCAGACGGCCGTTGACGTCCAGGCCGCCGTTCGGGAAGCGGTGGACCTCCTCGAAGTCGAGGCGGTCGCCCTCGAGATGGCCGAGGATGGCGCGGCCGCTCGATGCGCCCAGGTCGATGGCAAGGTAGTGCTTCATCGCCCGCTCCGGTGCCGGTCTGGCTCGGCAGGGATCCCCGCCCGACGGTGCCCCCCGGCGGGCAGGATCTCGGCAACATCCCGGTAACGTAACGGGTCATGGCCCGGTGTGCAAAGCGGGGCGGGCGGCGAACGGAATGCGGGCGGCGGCCAGGATGGCGGCGGCGGCGGCGACGGCGCCCACCAGGAAGGTCCATTGGTGGCCCAGGCGCTCCCAGATCAGGCCGCCGACAAACGGCATGCTGACCGCCGCGACGTGGTTCATGGCCACCCCCATGCTCAGCGTGGCGGTGTGCTCCTCGCGGGGGGCGATGCGGTTGACGTACGTGGTCAGGGCCGCGTTGAAGACGAAAAACGAGCTGTCAAGGATGAACAGCCCGTAGAGGACGTAGACGCTGTCCATGAAGGCATAGCCGACGAAGACCCAGATCAGGCAGGAGAAGTAGAAGACGAGGATGCGGCGCTCGCCGAGCCGGTCAATGAGGCGGCCGACGCGGGGGGCGGCCATCCAGCCGATCAGGTTGACGATCATCCACAGCAGGAGCATCTGGCGCGGGCTGGTGCCGTGGCGGCGGACCAGCAGGAAGGCGGCGAAGGCCAGGAAGACCTGTTTGCGCCAGCCTTCGAGCAGGCAGAGCAGGTAGTAGAGTCCGTAGCGGCGGCGGAAGACCAGCCGCGTGCTCGGGGTCCGGATGCCGCGGGGGATGCATAGGCAGGCGACGGCGCCGAGCAGCGCGGCGGCGCCGGCGACGGGAAAGATCGCCCGCAACGGCACCCGCAGGCCGAGCAGCACCCAGGCGAGGATCAGGCTGACCCCTGAACCCACGGCCCCCGCCGCCCCCATCTGCCCGAGGCGATGCCCGGCCCGGCCCGGCTCGGCCAGCGACAGCATCATCGAGTTCGGCAACGGCATCCACACGTGCAGGCCCTGGCTCCATACCAGGCTCAACAAAACCACCGTGCCATAGCTGTGCACAAACGCGTAGCTGCTCAGGCCGACGGCCAGCAACACCAGCGTCACCGCCCCGATCAGCGGCTCGGCCCAGCCCGCCGCCAAGGCGAGGAAGCCGAAGGCCGCGATCCCGCAGCTCTCGCGGCAGGCTTCGAGATACCCCAGCCGCGCCGGGCCGATCCTGATCTCGTCAACCAGGAAGTTGGTGTTCAAGGCCATCTGCAACGCCATGCAGAAGCCGGCCAGGCCAACCGCGGTGCAGAGCAGCCGGCGGCCGCGGCGGGAGGAGTCGGGGGCGGTCATGCGAGGCATCCTTTGTCCGCGGGGCGGCCCGCACCGTCCGTGGGGGCGGCGCGTCGCAGGCGGAGACGGGGTGATGTCGGGTGGGGAGGCGGGGAGCGCTTCCCGCCGTGTCCCGGCCGCGGCGATGGAAACCTTTACGTCGTGATGGGTCGAACGTCCTTGGCCACCAGGCGGGCCGCGAACGCGCCGTCGTGTTCAGGGGCCGGCCACAGGCGACGCTGCCGCTCGATGCGAAACTCCGGGTGACGGACGAGGAAGGCCCGGACCTGATCCTCGTTCTCCTCGGCCTCCAGGCTGCACGTGCTGTAGACCAGGCGGCCGCCGGCGGCGAGCAGCGGGGCGGCCGCATCGAGGATGTCCGCCTGCAACCGCGCCAGGCGGAGCAGGTTGGCCCGCGTGAAACGCCAGCGCACATCCGGGTGGCGCCGGAGGACGCCGGTGTTGCTGCAGGGCACGTCAAGAAGCAGGGCGTCAAAGGTCGCGCCGTGCAAGGGGGGGCGGGTGGCGTCGCCGGCGACCAACGGCATGGCGCGGCCACCGGCGGCCAGGTTCTCCGCGACGCGTTGCAGGCGCTTCGGCGAGCGGTCAAACCCGATCAGCCGGGCGTGGCCGCCGGCCAGCTCGTCGAGCAGTTGGAGCTTGCCGCCGGGCGCGCAGCACAGGTCGCCGATGCGTTCGGCGGGGCGCGGGTCGAGCAGGGCGGGGGCGAGCAGGGTGGCGGCATCCTGCACCACGTAGCGCCCGGAGGCGAAGGCGGGCGAACGCAGGAACCCGGCCGCCGCGTCGCACTGCCACAACCGGGCCTGCGGGAGCCAGTCGGGGGCCGCCAGGGGGCGCAGCCCGGCCGGTGCCGGGTCTGCGGGGTCCGCAGGGCCGGGAAGGCGTTCGCGCACGGTCACCGGGGCCGGCGAGAGCATCAGCCCGGCCAGGCCCGCAAGCCGGTCGTCGCCGAGGCGGCGCCACTGCTCGTACAGCTCGCGGCCGAGCCGCAGGCAGACCCACGGCGGCGCCTCGCGCCCGGTCTGCCCAAGCCAAGTCTCAACCCCCTCCCGGAGAAACCGGCGGAGCACGGCGTTGACGAAGCCGGCCTGCTTCTCGCCGCCGTGCCGGCGCGCGTAGCGCACCGCGGTGTCGGTGGCGGCCGCCGCCGGGATGCCCTGCATGAACGCCAGCTGGGTGAGCGTCAGCCGGAGCAGGTGCCGCAGCCCCTGCCGCAGGCCGGGACGCGGCGCCAGCCGCTCGATCCACCAATCCACGGCCGCCTGCTGCCGGAAGGCGGTCGCCAAAAGGTTGGTGACGATCGGGCCGTGCCGCTCGGGCAACGGCAGGTCGGCGGGGGCCTCGCCCTCGTCCCAGCGTTCAAGCGCGTCCATGGCGTGCGCCAGCACCGTGTCGGGTACCGACGTGTGCGACGACGCGCCCGGCCGTGGCCGGACAGGCTTGGCTTCACCATCCGACATCGTGGTGGTAACTCATTGGTGACAAGTCGAATACATCATCCCGCACGCCCGACCTTCACGGCCCGGGGAAGCCCTCAATCTACGCCCCCCCGCCGCCTTGTCAATCCTGGCCCGGCCCGGCGGGTTTGCATTCAGCGGCCCGCCGCCTACAGTTGCCGCGCCCTGGGATGTCAGGCCACGCGGCACCGCCGCCAGCGTCAGGCAAGGCGGTGAACCGTTCAGGCTGGGAGTTGCGGAAACATGCGGAACCCTCCGATGCTGGTGGTTGCGGTCGGACTGGCCGTCTTGGGGGCCGCCCTGCCGACGGCGCGGGCCGCCAGAAACGTCATCCTGATGGTGTCCGACGGCCAGGGCTACAACCACGTCGCCGCGGCCCGGCTGTATTCAGGCACGACGCCCGTCTACGAGACCTTCCCGACCCGGCTGGCGGTCGCCACGTTCCCGCTGAACTTCTCCTCGGCGCCCACCGGCGGGCACGTGCAGGTGGGCGGCTACGACCCGGCGGCGTACTGGGCGGACTTCAACTACCCGAAGGCGAACTACACCGACTCGGCCGCCGCCGCCACCGCCCTCTCGACCGGCGTGAAGACCTACAACAGCTCGATCAACTACGACAATGATCCGGCCGCCACCGGCACCCCGCTGAAGAGCATCTTCGAGATCGCCCGCGACAACGGCAAGGCCACCGGTTCGATCTCGACCGTGCAGTGGTCCCATGCGACGCCAGCCGCCTTCGGCGCCCACAACATCAACCGCGGCAACTACGCCGCCTTGGCCACGGAGATGCTCAACAGCGGCAAGCTGGACGTGATCCTGGGCGCCGGCAACCCCGACTACAACAACGACGGCGTCCTCGTGGCCACGCCCCAGAACGCGCAGTACGTTGGCGGCGCCGCCGCCTGGGCCGCGCTCAAGGCCGGCACCACGCCGTTCCACCTCGTCCAGGAGAAGGCCGACTTCGAGCGGCTTGCGGCCGGCGACCTGGGCTTCCTCACCAAGGGCAAAGTCTGCGGCACGGTTCAGGCCTACGAAACGCTCCAGCAGCGGCGCGGCGCCGGCGACCCCCAGGGCGTGCACCCCGAGACCTTCCTCGCCAACGTGCCGACACCGGCCGTGCTGGCCCGCGCCGGACTCAACGTCCTCAACGCAAATCCCAACGGATTCTTCGTGATGATGGAGGCCGGCGGCGCCGTCGACTGGGCCGCGCACGCCGCCCAGAAAGGCCGCGTCATCGAAGAACAGACGGCCTTCAATGACGCGGTCAGCGCCGTCGTCGAGTGGGTCACCGCCAACAGCAGCTGGGAGGAGACCCTTCTGATCGTCACCGCCGACCACGAGACCGGGCACCTGTGGGGAGCCTCCGGCGCCTACACCGAGCTGACGGGCGCCGGCGCCGAGGTGCTCGGCAGCATGGTCTTCAACTCGGGCAGCCACACCAATGCCCTGGTGCCGCTGTACGCCATCGGCGCCGGGGCCGAGCTGTTCAGTCAGTACGTCATCGGCACCGATCTCCGGCGGGGATCCTACATCGACAACACCGCCGTCTTCCGGGTCATGGCCGCCGCCAGCGAAATTCCCGAGCCCGCCACCGCCGCCCTCCTCGCCACCGCCAGCCTCCTCGCCCTCCGGCGCCGCCTGTCCCCCAGGACGTGAGAACCGCCGCCTTGCCCCGAGGGTTCCCTCTGACAGCCCCGGACAACGACGATCCCCCCACCTCAGCGTCCGTCCCTGTCCGTGTCCTTGCCCGTGCCCCTGCCCGTGCCCGTGCCCGAACAGCCTGCCGTTCCTCGGGTGGTTGGATCAGCGTCGATGGGGAGATCGCCGACAGCCTTCCGTTCGCGGTCGACGCCGTCCCTGGGCATGCAGACCCTGCGCCGGCCGGACACGGGCTGGGGAAGGGCATGACTCTTGAGCCGCTTGCAGAACCTCTGCATCACGTGGCCGGGACGGAGCCCGGCCCTCCATCGCCCCCGAGAAGGCCCGCT
>MVZH01000172.1 GCA_002068325.1 Lentisphaerae bacterium ADurb.BinA184
TCTCTGTGCTCTCTGTGGTTGACGGCGACAATGAAGGCGCCGGGGCAGGCCCCGGCGGAACAAAGCGGTCGCAGGCGACCGCACTCCAGAGCGGCTCCGCCGCAGTCTGCACTGGCAACCGGTCTCTGACCACTTGCCGACGCGAAGCGTCTCTGGAGTGTCTGCGGCCTGCCGCAGCTCTCATACGGGCCGGCATGACGGCCCGCCACCCCGCCGGGGCAAGCCCCCGCCGCTGAAAGCGGTCTCCCGGCGTCGCACTTGCCCGGCCCAAGTCTCGCAGTAACGTATCCGTCGTTCATCCGAACGCAGGAGGGATCCCTACGGAAGTGACATGCGCCCGAGACGCGCACACTCCCCTTCCGAGCCGTGTCCGCCGCCTGCGGCGCCGACGCCGACGGCGCGCTTGCCCGCCGCACGCCCCCGCATTACGGTAAGCGGCGGGTTTCGCCCGCCCAGCAAGGACGCCGATCGTGGGGTTCCGTTTCCGACAGGATGAGTCCATTCCGTGCGCGGCGCGCCGCATGGCCCGCGAGGAGCTCGACCGCACCCTCCGCGACCTACAGGCCGCGTCGGGAGACGGCCTCGACGCGGCGGTCCACAACGCGCGCCGCCGCCTCAAACGCCTGCGCAGCCTCCTGCGGCTGTTCCGTCATGAACTGGGCGCCGAGGTCTATGCCCGGGAGAATGCCTGCTTCCGCACCTGCGCCTCGTGCCTGTCCGCCGCCCGCGATGCCCGTGTCCTCGCCGACACCTTTGCCGCCCTCGCCGAGCCACCTCCCTCACGCCGCCAGGCCCCGGCCTTCAACACGGTCGCCAACTTTCTCCGCCAGCGACATGGTGATGAGAGCGACCGTGCCCGCGCCCTGCGCCGGGCGGTGCCACGAGTCGCCCGGCAGCTCCGGACGGCCAGGCGCCGTGTTCGATCCTGGCCCCTCTTCGCCGACACCTGGGAGAGCGTCGGTTGCGGACTCCGCAAAACGCATCGCCGCTGCCGGCGGCTGGGCGCACTGGCGGTCGAGAGCGGCCGGCCGGAAGCCTGCCATGCCTGGCGCAAGTTCGTCAAGTACCTCTGGCACCAGACCGAGATGCTGAGCCCGGCCTGGCCCGAGGTCCTGCGGCCGCTGGCCACCCAGTGGCGCGCCCTCGCCACACTCCTCGGCCGGCACCATGACCTCGAACTGCTCGCAACCGCCCTCAAGCGCGATGCCAAGGCCCTCGGCGGGGAAGCCGCGTTGAAGCCGGTCCTCGCCCGCATCCGCGCCCGGCAACAGGAAGTCCACACCCAGGCCTGCCAACTGGCCGCCCGCCTGTTCAGCGAAAAGACCAGCGCCTACGAACGGCGCCTGCGGGTCTGCTGGGAGGCATGGCGGAACGGGTAGGCAGACCCCGCCCACGGCTAGGCGTACAGGAATCCCCAGTCCACCGGCACCTCGGCCGTCGCGCCCGCGGCGCCGACCACGCGCACCAGCCCCTCCTTCACCCGCAGCACCTCGGTGACCATCCCAAAGGTCGCCGCCACGGGATGCACCACGTGGACGGATCGGATGTCCGTGTGCCGTCGGGCCTTGAACTCGCCCGTGGTCGAAATCCCTTCCGCCTTCAGCAGATCCTGCCGGGACGCCTCCAAGCCCAGGCAGAAGTAGCCGTTGACCTCCTCAAGCCCCAGCCGCCGCCGGTGACGCCCGCCCCACGGCGGTTGCTGATCCAGAACAGCGTGCTCGGCAGCACCCGCGGGTTCTTCAACGAGAGCCAGATGAACCCGTCCAAGGTGACCGCGGTCCAGGCGAATTCCTCATCGCGGCTGGAGACCATGACCAGGTCCTCGTTCCCGTCGCGCGCCGGGTACTGCTGCAGCGAGGTCGTGCCGCCGGCCTCCAGCGGCACCTCGGCCAGCGAGCTGAACCGCGCGTTGCCCTTGAGCGCGCCGCTCTCCCCGATGGCGGGGTCGCTGAACCGCCCCGGGAACGTGCTGCCGAACTTGAACGGGCTGGTGTTCACCCAGTACGTGCCCTCGTCGTCGGGGAACTGCAGCGTGGCGTGGTAGCCGTAGTTGTAACAGCCGTCGAGTCCTGAGACCCGGTGTTCCTGGTAGACGGCGCGGTGGCCGGGGCGCAGGCGCAACGTTTTGCGGATGGCGCCCGGCAAGGTCTTCATCTTCAGGTCAAGCACCAGCCTTCCGTCGCCCCCCTCGACCAACTCCCACGGCAGGTTCGGCGAGTCGCCATGGGTGCCGTGCACCGGGTGATCGCCAAAGGGCAGCCCGAAGAAGTCGCCCCGCACGGTCTTGAGGATCGGCGGGGTGTCGGCCGCCACGTCCTGCGGCTGCCACGGCGGCAGCGAGTAGGGTTGCACCCAGCGCCCGCCCAGGTTGAAACGCACCGGCGCCATCATCCCGCCCGCCCGCGTGCAACACAGCTCGACCTCGCCCGTGCGGATCTCGAAACTCTCGGCCCCATGCACGATCTTCATCGCCGCCGTCCTTTCTGCTGCCGATCCGGAAACGCTGGCACGCCAGGCACGCCGACAACCCCGTCAGCCCCTGCCCTGCCCCGCCAGCCGCCCGACCGCGAACCGCACCGTCTCCCCGGCCCCCAGCCGCCGGGCCGCGGGCCACACCCGCTCACCATGACCCGCCAGGACGAAACGGCCCAGGGCCACCTCGCCGCCAAGCACCCGCAGGGCGACGTCAAACGCGCCGCCCCGTCGCCGCAGCCGGCACGTCCCCCAGGCGTAGCCCGTGCTCCAGAACCACTGCCCCGGCCGCGCCGCAAACTCCATCCGCCCCGCCACCGCGGAGTACCGGAAGCCGGTCAGCGCCAGCACCGCGGCCCAGGAGGCCATGGCCCGCGCATAGTGGTGCCCGCATTCCGCCTCGTCGAACGGGTTGCGCCGACGGCCGTCGTAGCGCGCACGGATGTCGGCGATGCAGCGCAGCCCCTCCTTCTCCATGCCTTCATAGAGCATGTGCACGGCCGCCGCATACTCGAACCCGGTCATCACCTCGGTGTAGTACGGGAACGGGCGCCGCGGCCGGCGGCCGCGCGGGTAGCTGGCCATCAGCAGCGCCGTCTCGTCGCCGAGCACGAACGACCGCATGTGGTTGAAATGGTCGTGGAACCCCTGCCGCCGGTTGTGCTTCAGGATGCTGGCCAAGGTGGTGCGGACGTGCGCCTCATCGAGCAGATAGCCCAGGCCGCAGACATGGGCCACGAACTGCCCCACGAGCTGGTCAACCAGGCACCCCGCCCCCAGCTGCAGCACCGGATCCTCGAGGTTGTCGGTGCCCATGCCCACGCGCAGGCCGTCGGCGATCACCCCATCACGGCCGGGCGGCCGGACCTCATGCTCGTAGTAGTCGCCGTTGAACAGATGCTTGTCCATCCACGCGCGGCCCCGTTCATAAAGGCCGCGGCAGGTCTCTGCGAACTCCGCATCGCCGACGGCGCCGGCCATCTCCTCGGCGGCCCGCAACGCCCCTAGGTACCACGTCCCCATCTGCGGGTTCGGGCCGTAGTACTCAACGTCCATGGTGTTGTGCTGGCAGCCTTCCATGACCCCGTCGCGGTCGGCGTCCCACCCGCCGGGGATCCAGCAGAACTCCAGCGCCTTGCGCACCCGCGGCCACAGCCGGCGCAGGCCGGCCGTGTCGCCGGACAGCTGCCAGTCGCGGTACATCTTCATGATGCACCCCATCTGCCCGTCGGCGGCCGCCTTGCCGGACTCGGTCGCCGACGACAAGGGAAGGCCGACGCGGAAGGCCATCAGCCCGTCCTCGCGCGTGGCGTGGGCGAACTCGGTGTCCCGCATGGTCATGGCCAGATCGCCGAAGAGGAACGCCGTCGTCTGTTCGTAGTTCCAGACGTGGGTGCAGGATCCCTGGCAGCAGCCCTGTGTGTCGCAGCAGCCCTCCCAGCCGAAGAGCCGCCCGTCAGCGGTGCGGAAACAGGTCTGCGAGCGCAGGGTGCTGACGTTGAAGAGGGCCGCCTCCTTGACCGCGTCCGGAAGGTCGGCGCCGCAGAAGGCCCGCACGAAGGCCACGGTGTCGCGTTCGAGGGCCGGCAGCCGCGGGCCGCACTTCTGAACGACCTCCCACGCATCGGCGAAACGCTCGGCGTACCACTTGCCGATGCCATGCGGGGAGCCGCCGCACGCGCAGCCTTCGGCGCAGGGCTTCGACACGTCGGTCGGCCACCAGCCGGCACGGTTCGGAAAGTGCCAGGTCAGGAGGAACGGCACCGCCCGCGTCTGCCCAGGCTTCAGCCGCACGCGCACGCACAGCGAGGCCATCGGTGCGTCCGCCCCGCCGGCGTCACGCTCGTCAAGCCCCCCGTCGTCGGTGAAGTCATCCCAGAAATCGAGCAGGGAGTCGCCCCACGAGAGCCGGGCCCAGGCGGTGCGGTGGGTGACCTCGACGCCGTCGGCGGGGGTGGCGAGCGCGAGCGTCCCCCAAGTGTCCAGCCGGCGGTCTACGCCCTCGGAACTCATGACAATCCCGGCCCAGCCGGCCTCCTGGCGGAAAGCGTTGCGGTTGGTCTTCGGCCCGATGACCGTGGGCGAGCCGTTCCATGCCTTCTCGATGGCGGCGCCGTCGGCCCCGATGAAGTTGGGGAGGCTTCCGCAGACCGCGACCGTCAAGGGTGTGCGGCCGCGGTTGGTGATCTCATAGCGCAGGGCGGCCAGCGGCAGCCCGCTGGCCTCGGCGTCGGCGGGGATCAGCGGGTTGAAGGCGCAGAGCCGCACGCGGACCGGGAACGCGGGATCGGACAGCTCGACCTGCGCCAGCGGATAGGCGACGGCAAAGCGGCAACCGCGGAACCGCGGCAGCCCGTGATTCGGGGCCGGGCAACCCGACGCACCCTCGTACGCTTCCAGCGGCAACGGCCCTTCGAGGGCTTTCGCGGCCGCGCCGCCGCGGGCACCGCGGACCCAGACGGCGAAGAAAGGGGTGTTGCCGAAGCGCGGCACGTAGCCCTTGGCCGGGCGGTTCATCAGCTCCCAGTCGCGGAGATCGCCGCGCCCGCCCAGCGACACGGTGCCGGTGCCGATCCCGCCCAGCGGCATGGCAATGCGGGCCAGGTGATCGGAATCGTAGCGCTTGAGAATGGGCCAGTTCATGAGACGGCCTCCGGGAAATCCGTTGTGTGGCCACGAGACGACGGGAACCGGTAAAACCGACGAAACCGATAGAACCGACTCTGTGCGAAGACGGGCAGGGATGACATCACTGCCCTCACCCGCGCCCGCGCCGCGCCCGGTCGAACGCCACCGCGTCGGCATAGCGCAACCCGCCGCCGCCAAAAATGTCCAGACTGCTGCCGACGGTGGCATCAATGCGGCCGGCCCCGAGGGCCTCAACTCTCAACAGGTCGTCGAGGTTGCGGATGCCGCCGGCATAGGTCACCGCAATGGGACAACCGGCGGCAAGCCGTCCGAGCAAGTCCTCGTCAATGCCCTGCCGCCGGCCCTCGACGTCCACGGCATGCACCAGATACTCCGAACACGACCCCGCAAGGTCAGCCAGGTACCCCGCCTCAACCTCGACGTCGGTAAACCGTTGCCAGCGATCCGTAACAATGAAGTAGCGGCCCTCACGGCACCGGCAACTCAGGTCCAAAACCAGGCGGTCGGCCCCGACCTCCCGCACCAGCTCGGCCAGCCGGTCGCGGCACACCCGCCCCTCGCGGAAGACATACGACGTGACGATCACCTTGGCCGCACCCGCCGCCAGCCACCTGCCGGCATTCCGCGGCGTGACCCCGCCACCCACCTGCAACCCCCCGGGGTAGGCGGCCAGCGCTTCCGCGGCCGCCTCCTCATTGCCCGGCCCAAGCAGGATGACGTGCCCGCCCTCCAGCCCATCCCGGCGGTACATCGCGGCGAAGAAGGCCGGCGGCTGGGACGCCACAAAATTCGTCACCGGCCCGGCGGACGCGTCGTCGGACAGCGTGGCGCCGACGATCTGCTTGACCCGGCCTTGATGGAGATCTATGCAGGGGCGGAAACGCATGGGGGGAAATGGCGGGCCGGGGCCCGGTTCATCGCTTAGGCTTCGGCGCGCGGCGTTCGACGTTCGGCGTTCGTCGTTCGACGTTGGGCACTGAGCGTTCGGCGTTCAGCGTTCGACGTTGGGCGTTGGGCGTTGGGCATTGAGCGTTCAGCGTTCGGCATCCGGCGTTCGGCGTTCAGCATTCACCATTCGGCATTCACCATTCCGCATTCCGCGTTCAGACGTCGGTTTTCGCCGGGTGCGCACCGGGCTGGGAATCCGTCCCGCCCAGCTTTGCCAGGATCCAGCGCAGTTCGGCGACGATGTTGTCATCCACGCCGTGGCGGCGCAGCCCCTCGGGCAAGACATCAAAGGTATAGGTCTCCACCTCAATGTGCGGCGAGGCCCCGCCGCGCACCAAGTCGAAGAAACGCCGGTCGAGCAGGCGGCGGGTCGAACCCAGGCTCCCAGCCTTGGCCACACAGAGGGGGATGTGGAAGTGCGTGCGCAGTTCGCACTCCGGGCCGGCGTCGCCCGCGGCAGCCAGGGCCTCGGGCAGGTCGGCGAAACGCCGCAGGCCCCCCCGCGCATCGCGCAGACAGCTCTGGTGGAGGTACACGGGGTCAACGAACGCCCGCAGCTGCCGCAGGGCGGCCGGCGTGGTGCGGCAAGTCGGCGCGGCACTGACTTGGATCTTGGCGACCGGGACACCGGCGGCCAGCAGCCGCCGCAGGCTCTCGGCGGGGCGCTCGAAGAGAACCGCCTGATGACACACATCGAGGCAGACTCCGAGGTGGGCGCCCAGAATCTGGCGGGCCGCCGGCTCCTCGATCAGCAGGTCGCCCGCCAGGAGCGTCGCGCCCCGTCCCGGCAAGTCGCGGGTGAACAGCTCGATGACCTGGTCGGTGGTGTCCCAGAGGCAGTCCGGCTCCGGTTCGATGGCGATGCGGATGTGGCGGCCCGTCTCGCGGAACACCTCGTCGCAGGCGGCCGCCGCCCGGCCCAGCCCCAGCAGGATGTTGTCGTGCGCCGCCGCGCCCTGCCCGTGGGAAGTGCGGTACGCCCCCGGAACCGTGCTGATGCTGCCCGCAACCCCCTCGGGCAGGAGTTCCGCCAGGATGCACGTCAGCCACGCCGTGTAGTCCTGCCGTTCCGTGCTGGCCCAGTCGGGAGCATAGACCTTCTCCTTCACGCGCGTGCCGTGGAAGCGCCCGTACGGGAACCCGTTGAGCGTAAAGACGTAGAGGCCTTCCGCAGCCAGGAACACCTTGAACTCGGCCAGGCGGCCGGCCTCCATCAGCTCATGCGCGGCCACACTGCCGAGGCGCAGCCCCAGCCCGAACGGCCCCGTCCAGCCCAGGCGGTTACGGACCTCGCAGGCGTGCCCGCGAACCGCGCCGAGCACGTCCGCCCAGTGCTCGCCCGGATGGATGTTCAGGCAGTACGTCAGGTGCAAGGGGTTGGCGGCGTCACCGATGCGCATGGCCAGGATCCCTGTCTCCAGATCTCCACAACCGGCCTCCTTCGCACACCGCGATCCGGCGGCGTGCGCAACGCATGGCAAACTATGCGCCGGGAAGGGAAAAACGCAAGTGGTAGGGCAACCGCCTGCCTCGCCGCAGTCAACTGACGAAGGCGGATCCCGGTTGCCTCGGCGACAGGCGGGACGCTTGTCCCACCGTCGCTCGGCGTCTGACCGATCAAGCCCCGGCGGCTACACCGCGGGAAGTTCGCCGAGGCCCAGTTCGCCCCGCAGCCGCACGAGCTTGGCGCGCAGGGCCGTGGCGTCGTACTTGTGCCCGTGGAACTCCTCGTGGAATCCGAGCCGCGGGTCAGCCTCGACGACCGGCAGCGCGGCTTCTGTGTTGGCGATCTCGTCGGCGAGGATCGCCAGCAACCCCGGCCCCGGCGGCAGGCGGCACGGCGGACGCAGACCGAGTTCGCCCATCTGCCGCCGTTGCTCGCGGTAGAAGGCGAACACGTTCACAATCGAACGGAACTGGTGCCCGAGCATGCGCGCACAACTGGCCTCTTCGATGCGATGCCGCCGCTGGGCGTCGGTGACGCGCCCCCTCCGCCCGTCGAGAGCGGCAAGGTACCCCGGCAGGACCGCCAGCCAGCCGTCGCGGATGGCGGCGAACGCGGCGACCACGTCGTCGAGGTCGAACCCTTCGAGGCATGGGGTGAGGTCGTCGCCGGGCTCGTCGGGCATGAACGACCGCCCGATCGGACGGCCTTCGAAATCGAGCGAGAGCACCCGGCCCGGCGCGTCGTTCTGCGGCCCGCGGTACAGCATCGGCACGGAAAACGGGTAGGCCTTGAACGCCTCGGAAAAGCCGCGCCACGCGGTCAGGACCAGCTCCGCCCCGTCGGTGATCCCGAGGTATTCGGCGGCCAGATCGCGCAGGAAGACCTCCTCGTCGAAGTAGGGTTGCGGACTCCGCAGGAACAGCCGCACGGCGAAGGTGTTGAGCGTGAACTGGGTGCCGATTGACCAGCAGCCCATGAACCCGTCAATGCGGCGCTCGCACAGCGCGCGGAGCTTGCCGTGCAGGGTGGCGAGGAGCGGGAGGTTGGGCACGGTGCACAGTTCGTGCGTGGTGTTGATCTGAACCTTGGCGTGGGTCGGGATGCCGCGCCCCGCCACCGCGTCCTGCGTGGCCACCAGGCGGTCGCTCGGGCCGACGTAGCTGAGGGCGTACTCCCCGATGGGCATGTCCCGGCCGCGCCAAGTCTTGTGGCCGCCGAACTCCAAGTCAAGCAGGAGTTCGACGCCGTCGGGCAGGCGCCCGACGATCTCGCGTTGCGGGTCTTCGTACCACTGCGCCCATTCCCAGTTCCAGGCCCACAGCCGGAACGGGCGCGGATGGGCACGGCGCGCCGCCGCCCACACGTCGAGCAGCTCGATCACCAAGTCGGCCGGCTCGCGCTCCCGGCAACGCGGGCATTCAGGCGGCGGCGCGCCTTGCCGGCGACGGATCTTCGACCAGCAGTGGGTGAGGTTCTCGCAGGCTGTGATCAAGACCACGCCGGCCAGCCCGGGAAGGCCGGCCATGGCGCTGCCGACGGCCTGACGGAGGAACGCCTGCACCTCGGGCGCCGACGTGCACAGCGCATGCAGGTGCCACTTGGACGATCCGCGCAGCCCGGGATGGGCGCGCCAGAACGGGTGGTCAGTGTCGAGGCCGGCCGGATCGTTGAAGTACAGGTACACGCCGAGGCCGAAGCGGCGAGCCCGCTCACCGAGGGCATTGAGGCTGTCCAGCCGGGCCTGCCGCCCCGGCACGTTGAGTTCCGGGAAGACGGCCGAGTCCATCAGCTCATACAGCCGCGCGCCCAGCCAGACGCCGGTGAAGCCCTCCTCGGCGATGCGGGCCAGCCTGGCGTCGGCATAGACCCGGGCGGCGTTCGCAGTCTCATCTCCGCTGAAATCGCTGTCCGTGAGCCGCCACAGCCGCGGGGCCTCGGGCCGGCACCAGGAAGGAATCGCGTTCATTCTTCCAAGGCTCTGGCGATGGCATGGCAGGCGGGCTTGGGGCGGCAGTTGCGGTCGAAGGGCAACCCTTCGTCGTACTCGCCCTTGGTGAAGGCGGGAATCCACGAATGGCGG